>QCLI01000010.1 GCA_003214695.1 Prochlorococcus sp. AG-412-P08 | reverse complement strand
TAGCAGAGCAGGATACGGTTACAAGTGTTAACCCTTCTATAGGAAAAGGAGTTGGTATCAGAGCTTTTTTAGGTCAAAGGGATGGTTTCGTCTCAACAAATGATTTGTCTAAACAAGGTCTTAAATTTGCTTTAGATCAGGCGTTGGGAATGCTTGGCCTTGAGACAAATAGTCAAACGAAGAAATCTTTTGAAGGATTAAATGAACTAAATAATTTCGGCAAATCAAAAACAAGGTTTTTAACGGAATGTCCAACACTTAAGGAAAGCACAAGCAAAATCCTAGAAGCGACAGATCAATTAAGAAAGAATGGACCTCACTTAAGTGTAAGAAGAGGTAGTTACTCTAAAACAATTCAAGAAGTTATAGTGGCATCAAGCGATGGAACTTTTTGTCGTGATCTACGCCTATACCAATCTATAGGACTAAATGTACTTGCTTTAGACAAGCAGCACCGATCTAGTATAGGAAGACGTATAGGAACTGAAGGTAGACCTTCTACATTAACTGACTGGGATTCAGAAAAAGCAGCTATAGAGATTAATGCTAGTGCCGAGAGAATGCTCTATGCGAAATACGTAGAAGCTGGGCAAATGCCTGTTGTACTAGCGAATAAATTTGGTGGAGTAATCTTCCATGAGGCTTGTGGCCATCTTCTTGAAACTACTCAAATTGAAAGAGGGACAAGTCCTTTTGAAAAAAAGCTAAATCAAAAGATAGCTAACAGTGCAGTGACTGCCGTAGATGAAGGCGTCACAGAAGGAGCTTTTGGATCAATAGCAATGGACGACGAAGGCATGGAAACTCAAAAAACTACACTTATAGAGAATGGCGTTTTAAAAGGATTTCTTTCTGACCGAGCTGGCGAACTAAGGACAGGTCATAAAAGAACCGGAAGCGGTAGAAGGCAAAGTTATGCCTTTGCAGCAGCAAGTAGAATGAGGAATACATATATAGAAAAGGGTGAGTACACTCCAGAACAACTTATTGAAAGTATTGACGATGGGATTTATTGCAAATCAATGGGAGGAGGAAGCGTAGGTGCAACAGGCCAATTTAATTTTTCAGTAGAAGAAGGGTATCTAATTAAAAATGGAAGATTAACTGAACCGGTAAAAGGAGCAACGTTGATAGGAGAGGCAGTTGATGTTATGCCAAGGATATCAATGTGTGCAAATGATCTAGATCTTGCAGCTGGTTTTTGTGGCTCAGTCAGTGGGAACATTAATGTAACTGTAGGTCAACCACACATCAAGGTTGATTTAATCACAATAGGAGGAAGATAGTAATGTCATCTAACATTAATCTTATAAATGAAAACAATTTAAGAGATAACTTATCTCAACTTTCTAGTGAACTGAATGTTTCTAAATGGGATTTAGGCGCCTCTATCGCTAAAGATGTTTCGGTACAAATTGACAAAGGTCAACCTAAGCAGCTGAAGGCATCTCAAAAGAGTTCAATAACTATAAGAGTATGGAATGACAGTCAGGTTGGCATTACAAGTACTTCAGACTTGTCAGAAGTAGGTCTAAGGAAGGCCCTGAGTAGTGCTTTGCAAGCTAGTAATTTTGGTAACAAAGAAGAGACTCCAGATTTTTCAATATGTTCAAAAGAAGCACTCCCAAAAATAGATAATCCATTAAGAAAACAATTTGGTGTAAAAAAACTACTAAGTTCTCTAATAGAAGCAGAAGATAACCTTTTAACTGCAGATAAATCTATAAAAAGTGTCCCTTATAATGGTTTTGCAGAATCACTTTTTGAAAGAGTATACATAAATAGTGACGGAGCACTTCGACATATAGAAGGGACTCAAGCAAGCCTATATCTGTATGCAAGAGCCGAAGAATCTGGAAGGAAGCCAAGAAGCTCAGGTTCTATAAAAATTGGCTATGGTGCTGAAGATATAAATATAAAAGATTGCATTAATGAGGCAGCATCAAGAACCTTAAGTCACCTTTATTACAAACCAATTAAAACAGGAAAATACTTAGTTTGTTTTAAACCAGAAGCAATTTTAGACCTCGTAACTGCTTTCAGCAATATTTATAATGCCAGATCAATCATTGACGGAATTAGTCTTTCTACAACAAATTCAATTGGTAAAAAAATTTCAAGCGAAATATTTTCTATGAATGACAATGGTTTACATCAAGCTAATTATGGGGCTTGTACATTTGATGGAGAAGGAACACCAACTCAGAACATTTCTGTTATAGAAGCTGGGATCCTTAAGAATTTTATACACTCAGAAGCAACTGCTAGATATTTCAAAACAAGACCAACAGGTCACGGAAGCATTGGTTCAAAAGCCTCAGTTTCTCCTGATTGGCCAGTCATTTTTAGAACAAATGGGCATTCTGCTAAATACCCAAAACTTGACTATAAAATGACTACAGATCAATTTGTTCTGGTTGAGAATCTACATGCTTTGCATGCTGGTATAAAAGCTAGTCAAGGTTCATTTTCCCTCCCCTTTGATGGCTGGTTAGTAACAAATCAAGAAAAGACATCAATTGAATCAGCGACGATAGCAGGCGACATCATGGACCTATTGAAAAATATTATTCAGGTAGAAAGCAAACAGGTTTTTACTCACCAAGGAGTATCACCTCATATTTGGGTGGAGGAATTGGCAATAACTGGTGACAAATGAATATTATTTTTTGGGGTACCCCAGAATTCTGCATACCAATTTTTGAAGCTATAAGAAATAGTTCGCATAACATAATTGCCGTAGTTACTCAACCAGACAAAAAAAGAGGTCGTGGAAAAGATTTATCATTCTCCCCCATTAAGCAAAAAGCAATTGAGTTAAATATTCCAATTTTCACTCCTGAGAGTATAAGATCAGACGAAGCAACTAGGAAATCTCTAAAAGATTTAGATGCAGATTTATATGTTGTCGTTGCTTTCGGACAAATCCTTCCCAAAGAGATACTAAATCTGCCTAAATATGGATGTTGGAATATACACGCATCTCTACTACCGAAGTGGAGAGGTGCAGCCCCAATTCAATGGGCTATTGTTAATGGAGATAAACAAACTGGTGTTTGTATAATTAAAATGGATGAAGGACTTGATACTGGAGCAGTTTTACTTGAGGAATCTATAGACATAGGTTGTCTAGATAATTCAGATATTGTGAAAGAAAAGCTAAGTAACTTATCCTCTAAGCAAATTATCATCGCACTGAATAATATACAAAAATACAAAAACAAGGGTGAACCAATCGAAAGCATAAGCTTAATTAGCCAAGAAAATATAGACAGGGAAAAAACCTATGCTAGATTAATTAATAAGGATGATTACCTGATTAACTGGCAGGAGACATCAATAAAAATTCATCAAAAAGTACTAGGTCTTTACCCAAATTGTTATACATTTTTTTTTAATAAAAGAATTAAAATCACACAAACAATACCTATTGATGATAAATTTACTAATTATCTTGATGAAAATATAAGATCATTTATAGGGACAGAAGAAAAACATATGAAGCCTGGCCAAATAATAGATACCATATCTGAAGTAGGAATAATAGTGAAATCATTCGAAGGCCTATTGTTAGTAAAGGGAGCTAAGATAGAAGGTAAAAGTGAGTTATTTGGAAAATCACTTGTTCAGCAACTAACAACTAATAATAGGCTTAATCAAATGAACTTTAACAGTGATCCTATCAATTAGTTTTCAATCCTATTAGAGAATCCCCATAAAAATATAAATATCAGAATTACAAAGAATATAAATTCATACGATTCTATACCTTTAAAAGCTATTTCTAATAATAATTTAATAGCTACTAACCCTACAGCAAGATAACCAGCATTCTCAAGATTTGAATAAATTTGAAGCCATCTAATAAAATAATCTGCTGTAAGGCGAAGGGCAATAATGCCTACAATTGCTCCAGTAATAACTAGAAGCAGTTGATCACTAATAGCAACAGCTGCTGTTACACTGTCAACTGAAAAAGCTAGGTCAGTAAAGGCTAGGAGAGCAATTATTCTAATGAAATTTAGAGGAGGACTATCATTCGACATTGTTTGGATGTCTTCCCGATCACCTTCAAAAATGAATTTATTAATAACAATTGAAATCAAATAAAAGGATGCTATTATCTGTATATAGGTATATTTTATTATTATATTTGCTCCTAATATTAATCCAATTCTTAGGAAAAGGGAGAAAACAATACTTATATTGATTGCCTTGCGTTGTAATTGTATATTGTTAAGCCTCTTAGTGATTGAAGCGAGTGCTACAGCATTATCTGCTGATAACACAATCTCAAGGAGAATTAATAATGGTAAGAGTGGTGCAAGTTCTCCCCATTTATCGACACCATCTAATATAGGAGTGAAGGAATCTAATGCTGCTGAATCCATAGAAGATAAAGCCTTGGCTCCATATCTGAAGTAAACTTATTATAGTGAAAGTAAAATAGATTCTATATCAGGATTAAATCCCTCTGAAAAAATGCAAATTAATTCTGAACTTTGCCATGTTGACGAAAATAAAATTATCGTAAGAATAACTGTTTCAGAAAAGCAAATGCTAGTTTCAAGTGCTCTGGGACAAGGGAGGGATGTCAACGAAGCCGAGAACAATGCGCTTAGTAAGGCAATGGGAAGAGTCAATCTATCTCAATCCGAATTGGATATAAACAATAACACCAGCAATAACCAAACTCATGCAACTGATAGCCATTCATTAATCAACACTCAAAATAAAGAAGTTTTAAAAGATCCATCAATAGACCTTCCCAATTACAAATCGGTTACTAATCAAACGAATGAAAGTCCTAGGGACTGGAGCGAGGAGATTTACGCTATAGACTATGAAATAAAGAGGATAGGGTGGTCTAAGGAGGAAGAAGATCTTTTTATAAATGAATCTCTAGAATGCCGAAGTAGAGACCGTATAACAAGTTACGATGATATTATGTTATTTATATCTCTATTGAAAAAAACAAAGGCAGGATCATCACCAAAAGATTTTAAAGAGCTTTTTAATTCTAAAAACTTAATTCTTCAATCAAATAAACTACTAGATAATTTAGGTTGGGAAACAGTAAAGGCCAGAGATTTTCTTAATAAACAATTTAATAAGAATAGCAGAAATTTATTAACAAAAAAAGAACTTCTGAGATTCATACAATTATTGGAACAAGAGTTAGATCTTAGAAACTAACTTAAACTATGTTAGTCTTTGCAAATCCTTACTAATTATAAATATAAAATAGATGTCCTTAGAGTCAGTAATATCAACTTTAGCCAATTCGTCACTGACTGAAGAGCTAATAAACAGGTGTTCTCGTGAAGACAGGTTGACTATTAAGGCAGAGTCATTAACCGGGAAGGTGCTGATAAGTTCATCATTAGCAAAAAAGGCTCAAAGCCCTTTACTAGTAATTGTTCCCACAATTGAGGATGGAAACAGATGGCTTTCAATATTAGATCTACTTGGCTGGAAAAAAACATTTCTTTACCCTCATAGCGAAGTTTCTCCGTTTGAATCTACTCCTATAGCCTCGGAAATAGTCTGGGGACAATTAGCTGTATTAAATGAACTAATATCAAATGCTCAAAGAGACTCGATAGCCATTATATGTACTGAAAGAGCATTACACTCACATCTACCTCCTCCCTTAAGTCTCAAGGAAAAATGTATATCAATTAAGAAAGGTGATGAACTAGATTTAACCGAACTTAGTTTTAATTTAGCAACTTGCGGTTATGCTAAAGGTTCTACCACAGATCAAGAGGGTATGTGGAGTAGAAGGGGAGACATAATTGACATATATACAGTTAATAATGAATTACCATTCCGCTTGGAGCTCTATGGAGACATAGTAGATAAATTAAGAGAATTTGATCCCGTTACTCAAAGGTCACTAGATGAAATAGAACAGATTACAATTGTTCCAATTAATTTTAATGTACAATCAAAAGAACTAGTAAATGATAATCAAGATAAAAATGATATTAATGAGGAACTACAAAAAATAAAGCAAATTTTATATAAGTATCACCATAACAGATGTTCTATTTTAGATTATATAAGTGACTCTACTTTTGTAATTTTGGATGAGAGGAGGCAATGCATTTCCCATACCAAAATATGGTTGGAACATATAGATTTAACTTGTACAGAACTTCAGAATAAATATAAAGAGAATAAAGAGATTTTTAATATTTCCTCATCAATAAATTCTATTAAAGAGGATCCTTTCATCCCGATTGAAAATTTCATTGGTATTGAATTATTTCAATCTGAAATAAATGCTAGTGATAGCAACAATACTTTCCACTCTAATTCAAAAGCAATTACTACTTATCCAAATCAATTTGGAAAAATAAGTGAATTAATTAAAAGTTACCAAAATAAGAATTATTCTATATGGATATCATCAGCTCAACCAACTAGAGCCAGTGCACTGCTAGAGGAACATGAATGCATTGTCAAATTTGTTCAGAATAGTCATGACTTAGTTAATATAAGTAAGTTAATAAATCAAGGGACGCCAGTAAGTTTAAAGATTAATAGTAATACAGATTTAGAAGGAATTGAACTCGCTCCATGGAAAATTTTATTACTTACTGATAGAGAATTCTTTGGTCAACAAATAGTTTCTTCTAATGGTTACATTAGAAAAAGAAAAATAGCAGCTAGTAAGGTAGTAAATCCATCAAAGTTGACTAGTGGAGATTATGTGGTTCATAGGAACCATGGCGTTGGACAATTCATGCAAATTGAGAAATTAATTATTAATAATGAAAGTAGGGACTATCTTTTAGTTAGATATTTGGATGGTACACTTCGAGTAGCAGCAGATCAGCTTGGCTCCTTAGGTAGGTATAGAGGTTCTCATGATAAAGCTCCAAAGATAAATAAATTAGGAGGGAATACATGGATAACAGCAAAAGAAAAGGCAAGAAAAGCTATTAACAAAGTCGCTATTGATTTAATTAAACTATATGCTGAAAGGCAAAATACAAAAGGATATGCTTTCCCAAAAGATGGACCCTGGCAAAGAGAATTAGAAGAGGCGTTCCCGTATGAGGCAACACCAGATCAAATTAAAGCCGTAGCAGAAATAAAAAGAGATATGGAGAAATCAAATCCTATGGATAGACTAGTTTGTGGAGATGTTGGTTTTGGTAAAACTGAAGTTGCTATTCGTGCATTATTTAAGGCAATTACTTCTGGTAAGCAAGTTGCACTTCTAGCTCCAACGACAGTCTTATCGCAGCAGCACTGGAGGACGTTATCAGATAGATTTGCCCCATATCCAATAAAAGTTTCATTACTAAATAGGTTTAAGTCAGCTAGTGAAAGAAAAGCAATAATTACTGGCCTTAAAGATGGAAAAATAGACGCAATAGTTGGTACTCATTTGTTGCTCTCAAAAAATGTACAGTATAAGGACCTTGGATTGTTAGTTATAGATGAAGAGCAAAGATTTGGAGTCACTCAGAAGGAAAAGATAAAATCATTAAAAAAGCATGTAGATGTTATAACTCTTTCAGCAACGCCTATCCCTAGAACCCTATACATGAGCTTATCTGGAGTAAGAGAAATGAGTTTAATAACAACTCCCCCTCCACTAAGAAGAGCGATTAAGACACATTTAGTTCATAAAGAAGATGAAATAGTTAGAAGTGCAATATGCCAGGAAATTGGAAGGGGAGGTCAAATTTTTTATGTAGTACCAAGAATAAGTGGAATAGGAATAGTTGCCGAAAAAATAAGAGAAATGGTCCCAAACATTAAATTAATAATCGCTCATGGTCAAATGCAAGAGGGAGAACTTGAGAATGCAATGATTGCGTTCAGTTCCGGTGAGGCCGACATAATGTTGTGTACTACAATTATCGAAAGTGGTTTAGATATACCGACTGTTAATACAATATTAATTGAGGATGCACATACCTTCGGTTTATCTCAACTCTACCAACTTCGTGGAAGAGTAGGTAGAAGTGGAATACAAGCTCATGCTTGGCTTTTTTATCCAATTAGCTCACAAATACAACCTAAAGCAATCCAAAGATTAAAAGCAATCCAACAATTTAGCGAACTTGGTAGCGGGTACCAACTAGCCATGAGAGATATGGAGATCAGAGGAGTTGGAAACCTAATAGGTTTAGAACAAAGTGGTCAAATGGAAGCAATAGGTTTTGATCTCTATATGGAAATACTCCACGAATCTATAGCTGAAATACAAGGTCAAGCAATCCCAGTCGTAGAAGAAACAAAGGTTGACTTACCAGTAACAGCTTTTATACCAGGAACATGGATTACCGAAAATGAAGAAAAGTTAGTAGCTTACAAATCAGCATCAGACTGCGAAACTATAGATAAATTATTAGAGTTAACCGCCTCTTGGATAGATAGATTTGGAGCGCTACCCCCTCCTGTTCAATCACTTGTTTTAATAATGAAATTGAAAATAATAGCCAAAACAGCTGGTTTCTCCAGAATTATGCAAAGCAAGCCTAATATAGTCATGGAAACATTAATGAATGAATCTGCATTCAATACATTGAGAAAGGGTATAGATCCTCATCTTCAAAGCAGACTTATTTTTAAGAGAACAGGAAACGTATCTACTGTAACCTTCCGAGGGTTAGCGACATTAGACGTCGATAGTCTATTAGAAAAACTAATAGATTGGTTAACGAAAATGGCAGGTCAAATAGCATCTATTGATAGGAGTTTAACTAATAAAATAACTCAAAAGATAAAACAATAATTTAGCGCTAAAGTCCTTTCAAAAGAACTGTAGAGTTACATTATCTTTAACTAGTTGGTCTAGATTGCCTTGTAAACGAATCCTTCCTAGATAAGTTAAATATTTATTAGAAAAAGTCTGAGGGATAGCAATTTCACTTTTCCACTTTTCCACAGCACACATATTTACGTCATCATCAATCAAAAGTCAGGCCAAAGAAACAAGTGGATAAATCACTAAAGGAAATATTTGAGAAAACAACCTGTCATAGCAAGCTTTTATGAGAGAATAGGTAAAATGTTATTCACTTTTAGGAGTGAGAATTTACTATAAGAATTCTATGGAAATAAATTACTGATAAGGCTTTGTGGAAAAGTAAGTATGAATATTGTTGTTATTTTAATGAGTAGGAGTCTTTTACAAATTATCAAATCAAGCCAAATGGATAGTAATTTCTACTCTTAATAGCCCCAGGTAGTTTCTAAGGGCAAATCTAAGAGGATCTATTCAACTAATCATTCCTTTAAGATAAATCCCTTGTCTAATAGCTCCTGATACAAATAACGCGCTTGAAAGGTAAAAACCTGTTCTTCCTTTTCTCCTCGCCTGATATGGAAATAATTATGGTCTAATTGGTTCCTACTAAAGATCACCTCAATAATGCCCTTTTGCATGATCCACTCAGGATCATTGGTATGAGTCTGCTCTGGTCCACCGTCCCAAGGGGCTACTTCTGCATATTTAACTTTTTTCATTTTTCGGTCAGGTAAGTATCCCTAATATATGATAATAAGTTGCTATGGGCCAATTAAATCTCTTATAGCAAAAACAGTTAGGAACCCAAGCAAAAAGAAAGCCAATACTTAAGGATTGATAGACATACTCTTCTTATTAATAAATACTATAATTTCGAGCACCAACAATATTGAAAGAAAGTACACCAATACATCCAATATCTAAAGTTTCATCATAATTAGTTCTTCCCAGCAAAAGATCCAAAATCAAATGAGTAAAGGTGGAAGTCTAGTGTGTAAACTCACAAATAATTTTTGATAAAGAGCTTGTCAATGTTTCTAGGCAATTTTACTTATCATGTAATTGTCAGTTAACAAACAACTACTCTTGCATTAGCTAAAATTTGTCGCATATTAAAGAAAAATAAATGAATCATTAAATGACAAATCAAGACAAGATTGAGAAAGCTGAAGAGCGTATTAAAGAACTCAAAGTCTTGATATTCCACTGGAGGAATTCAAGTGAGAATACTAATCATAGAGAATTGAGCCCAGTAGAACATAATAGAATTAAAAAGGACGAGCTCCAAGCGGCCTAAATCAAATTAGTTTTCTGGATTTCAAGAATTAACTCACTACTTATATGTATTTTTATTATATGAGCCCCTTTCAAATCCATATTTATAGTTGACTTATTTTTTAATTATGTAAATTTAAACATCTTTCAGTTAAATCTTGTTGAGAATATAGATAATTTCCTTGACCGTGGGGATGATTTAATTAAAATTGATATAATCACCAACTATTCGATGCCAAACTTAAATAATTTAATAAGGAATTTACTATCAAAGAGTATGCATGTACATGAAAATATTAATGAAGAGAAGACAAGATCCTACAATTCATATACAAGGCTTTACGGACCTTTTGGTATAGACTATTCAACACTAAAAGCAAAAGGAACCCTTCAATAATAACTTTATTTTAAAGTTTATTTCACTTTAATAAGATAGACAGGTTAACTCTTATTCTTTACTACTTTCTTCCTAAAAACAAATTTTGATACTAGACTCATCCAAGCTACAAAAAGGACAACTAGTGGAAGTTGATTTAAATAATCTAAATGATAGGTTTCCTTTAGATTTAATTACTAAATTACAAAAAGATCCTATTGGAAAATTAGTAGGTTACAAAATGGTAGATGGGAATCAATTTGGATTAGTAGTAAAATTAAATATTGGTATTACTCAATGGTTTTTTGAGAAGGAACTAACCGAAATAAATTAATTAGAGCTCAAGCGATTTTTTATTCAGACATAGCAATTCCTCCCTTGAAATCCCTATGTAGCTAGAATAATAATAGAGCTTGAGTAATAAATATAATTTTGATGTAATCAAAACCCTTGTGATTTTAGATCCTTCTTAAAGCTTTCTACAAATTTTGTTTAAATAATTTTTATATTATGTATAAATTTGTCAACTGTCCTTGTTAGCTATTACTCTATCATTAACAAGTACATTCCTTTTTTAGAACCTTCCTAATTTCTTAGGTAATATTATGGAGGATGTAACTTAATTATGCTATTAGAATTTTTTAGTCATTCAAACTCTTTCTTAATTATTTTGCTATTAATTCTTTCTGTATATTTTGGTATAAAATCAAAAAATTAAGATGAATAGACTTATTCATTAAGATTATATTTAAGTTTAACACATTCAATAAGTATTATGATGAAATATAAATTTCCTTTGAATATAAATATGAATAGGAAAGCTTTTTAAATTCATTAATTAGAAAATTGATAGGATAGAATGATAAATATATATTATTTTCAAGTTATATTTTTATCTGAAGAAAATTAAATTTCTTATTTAAGCTATTAGGACATCCTGGATTTCTAGCTCCTGCATAAGTGGGATAAGAGCATCCAGTAATTCCTCCTCTGTTTGAAAACCTAGTACATCTGAAGGTTCAATGCCTAGTGAATATAGATCCGAAATCTGTTCTGTCATAAGGAGTATTATATATAATTAACATAGTCTCTTTATAAGATAGACAAAAACTTTATTCTGATATCAAAACAAAAATGTTACTCTTTTCAGATTAAAAAAAATAGTGCTGTTCGAATTGTCAAAGTATTTGCTAAAAACTTACAGTAACATGTAGTATCAATTAATGGATTCTATGAACAACTACTTTATAAATATAAAATCATAGTAATTAGCGAAGCAGTTTACTTAGAGTCTTATAAATAAAGTTAATTAATGATCCTATTGTTAAAGTGCTCCGGTTAATACTTAGCGATCGAGAGTTAGCTAAAGTAAGTAATAAAGCACCTATTAGCCCCATATTCATAAAGAATGGTTGTGACTGAAAGGGTTTTAGATGAAATATTATTGTAGTTGGGACCAGAAAAACTAATAACAGTAAGGGACCTATTATTGAATCTTGTATAAATATCAGGGAAACTGATCCTATTATTAATATGCAGATTGCGGAAATAAGTAACAGATTTGCATAATTCTCTGGTATGCCACGAGCAACAATAGAATTCAACACATAAGGGTATTTAACGATCTTTGGCGGAACAGCTATGGCAAAGGTTGAAGCAAGAAAAAGCCTTCCAACGAATCGTAAAATGCTTATAGAGAGATTTGGCATTGCAATACACTTATTCACATCGAAGTAACAGTGAAAGATTATTGAGCAACCTCAGGAAATTTATATCATAATTAGAATGATAACAATAATTTATTCTATACTCCATATATCTGTCATTATCATACGAATTTGATAGAGAATCCATTTATTCATCTTAATTTAATTGTAATCTCCATAATTTATATTAAACTAAAAACAAGGAAACGCTTAAAAAGCAACCTTTCTACGACTTTTCAGATTTATTTGTACCCTAAATGAGATGGCCACCTAACAAAGCCTGGACTTCTAGCTCCTCAATACAAGGATACAGGCACTTTGAGGTAACTGAATATGGTGGAAAAGGTGAAGAGAGGTGGGTTGTTCTCGCAGCAGTCCTTGACAAAAATATTAATTTTAAACTCAACTGGAATGAATTAAAAACTTATGCAAAATGGTCCATAGGTTGGGTTCAACTACCTAAAGAGGATTAAGTAGCTGAATTGATCACTTAATATTAGAAATTATGCATACATTACTATTAGCTTAACCAAATATCATAACAAAATTAGATGCCCTAAACCATATTGATAAAAGATTTTATGCGCTTTAAGTTTATAATTAGTACAGAATTATATTAAATTATTGTAATATTCATCAATAGCCTTATCATTCAATATCTACATAGATAGTGAACACTATGACATTTAAATTCCTAGATGCAAACTACAAGTAATCTCAATCCAGGAAATAGATTCTCAAAAAAAAAAAGCCCCTGCGTGTTACGCGGAGCCTGGGTGATGGGGAACCCTATTTCTAGACCAACTTTTCAATAAAAACAAGTCCCACAGATAGCGATGCCTTAAGCTGAGACTACGCTATCAGTAGCGTAGATTAAATTAATTAGTACAGTTGACCTATCGGCGGCCAGCTGAATCAAGTGAAAGTTGTGGTTTCGCCCCATATCTCAAGGGATATTACTTCTAGGTGTAATTTGGTATTAGGAAGTACTTTTTTCATTAAAGATGTTATAAACAACAGTTTAGAAAGTATAAATTCAGTTTAAACATAAAGATTGAACCGTTTTGCCGTGTGCCTGAAGCGTTCGACCTGGAAAAACCAGAAAAGGAGTACAAAGTTAGGGTCCATTTCCAGTTGCATGACTGGTTTACTTCGCCTTTACGACAGTCTCCTTAAGTCGAAAGAGAGTCAGATCAGAGCACTTAGAGGTCATCACCAACAAAGCAGTTCATTTATAGTTTATACAATGGAATTACTCAATGGGCCAGATTGAGCGGATCTTGCTGAGTGCACCTAAAGCTTCCTTTCTTCTGAGATGTTTGTCTGACGATTCTAAAAGTAGAGTCACGTGACCTAATTTTCTGCCTGGAGTGTTCTTGTTCTTGTTGTACCAATGAATAGTTAAGCGCGGTATTTTTTTCAGTTGGTTTAAACGGTAATCTAAAGAGTCAGCTTCATCATTTAAACCAAGTAAGTTAACCATCATTGCACCTGAGGTTATTAGTTCAGTTGACTTAACAGGTAACCCAGAGGCAATTGCAATTTGATGCTCAAACTGGCTTGCCTTGCAAGCTTCGATAGTTAAATGCGCAGAATTATGTGTTCTTGGAGCAATCTCATTAACAAGTAAACCATCTTCTCCATAGAAGAATTCAATTGCTAGAACACCTTTGTAATCTAATTCTCTTACAATAGATAAGGCTATGTTCTGAGCCATGGCCTCAACTGGATGATTAATATCCGCAGGGGCTAAAACCCAATCACATATTTGATTAACTTGATAGGTTTCTGTTAGAGGGAAGGTTCTGACTTCACCATTTAAATCTCTTGATACAACTAAAGATAATTCGAGGTTATAGTCAACCCATTTTTCAAGAAACCAATTCTTAGGGTTAACAGATCGTAAGAGATCCTTTAATTCACTGTAATCTCTAATAACTTTAGTTCCCTTTCCGTCATAACCACCAAGGGAAGACTTTGCCATAAGTGGGAATTTCCAACCATCTTTAAGCATCAATTCTGTAATGCTCAAAGATGAAAGTGTTATCCATTCTGGTCCAGGAACATTAAGCTTATTAAGTAATTTCCTCTGCGATAGCTTATTAACCAGAGGTGATATTGCTGAAAGACTTGGTACAAATACAACACCAGAATCCTCTAGAATTGAAAGGCTTTCAATATCAACCCACTCATTTTCAAAAGTTACGCTCCTACATTTCTGAGCTAATTGCTTAGTTCCATCAAGATCTTCAGTATCTGCATAGATCACATCAGCAGCACTAGAAATAGCTGGATCAAATTCTGAACCTGTCTGAACAACAACTTGAACACCTAAATCTTTTCCAGCTTTAGCCAACATCTGAGCTAATTGGCCACCACCAACAACCCCTATTGAACAATTCTGATTAGCTTCAATTTTCAATGTTAATTCTCCACCTTAATGAGGTTAAATAGAACATTATGAGAAAATCACTTTGTTTTCTCAAAATACATTATTTATATTGTGAAAAAAGAAAACTGTACGATCAAAGTCAACCTAGCAACCAACCCATACGAAGTCCGAGTAGGTTCAGATATTTTGTATTCCTTAGGAGACGAGCTTCTTAATCTCGGTATAAGCCCTGCCACGAGGATACTAGTAGTCTCAAATAATGACGTCGCAACTCCTTATTATGGTTCAATTTTAAAAAGCCTTGAGAGTGCAGGTTTTCTAACAAAGCAGTTAATTCTCAATGCTGGCGAGAAGCATAAGACTATTCAGACAATTTCTCTCATTCACAATGCAGCTTATGAACATCAACTTGAGAGGAATTCGCTAATAGTTGCTCTTGGTGGAGGAGTAATAGGTGATATGGCTGGATTTGCAGCAGCAACTTGGCTTCGAGGTATTTCCTTTGTGCAAGTTCCCACAACACTTCTTGCTATGGTGGATGCTTCTGTTGGTGGGAAAACTGGAGTTAACCATCCAAATGGAAAAAACCTTATAGGAGCATTTCATCAGCCGAAACTAGTATTAATAGACATAAATACACTTAAAACACTTCCACAAAGGGAATTTTGTGCAGGGATGGCAGAAGTTATTAAATATGGAGTAATAGGTGATTCCCAACTATTCAAAAGTCTAGAAAGAACAAATTACTTGAATAGTTTTGAATCATTAGGAGAGAGAATGATTCTTGAAATAATAAACAACTCAGTCAGGGCAAAGGCAGATATTGTTGAAAGAGATGAAAAAGAAGCTGGTATACGAGCTGTTCTCAATTACGGCCACACCTTTGGTCATGTAGTCGAAAATCTAACTGGTTACGCACACTGGCTTCATGGTGAAGCCGTATCAATTGGGATGGTTGCAATTGGACAATTGTCTGTAGAAAAAGGTTTGTGGTCAAGTAGCGAAGCATTAAGACAAACAAACCTTCTACGAAAAGCTGGTCTACCAGTTAAGTGGCCTACATTAGATCATAATTCTGTAATCAGATCGCTACAAGGTGATAAGAAAGTTAGATCAGGTAAATTAAGATTTGTTCTCCCATCTGCAATCGGTAAGGTCACTATTTCCAGTGACATTAATATTGAAGAGATAAAAAATTTATTAAATATCCTTGATAAGAGTTAATCTTTAGGGTCTAATAAAAAGAGTGGTAATGACATATTTGAGAGTGAATTATTAGATATCTTTTCATAAATTAACCATCTAAACTCTCCTAAACACATCGGGTCTACAAGTCGCAATAGGTTTTCTCGAGTGTTAAGAGCCATTTCTAAATTATTAGAAATTGAAGATTTGATGGAGCTTAACTTATCCGACAATCCTAATGATAACAATGATAGGCCTTGACTCCGTTCACCGACAAATCTGAAATTACTATTTTCAGCAAACATATTGAGAGTCTCTATACATAAATGAGCTGTAATATCAGAGAAACCTGGTTCTGATAAGACATCGAGGTATGGTCTTTGATTACGGTAAGAGATAATCGTACCGTTATGCCTTGAAGGTTGATAGAAACGAGAAGCATTTAATGCATAATCAATGACTAATAAGGGTCCATTTACTAAACTTGACGAAGCTGATTTAAACCATGATTCAAGAGAAGTATGGATCTCAGATGTCCAACCATTAGGGGCGTTATTTGGAGGTATTGTTAATCCTAAATTGTGGTTTATTAAATATAAATAATCTTTGCTAGAATTATCTAATGGGATATTAGTAAATTCAAGATAATTCCCACCTGGTTCGTTAATTAATTTAACTGCTTGTAAATAGATTTTTTGATTAAACCATACAATCCTATCAACAGGTAGAGCATCTAATATCTCATGAGCTATCATTACCCCAGTAACTGGACAATTAGAAAGTTCGCTAAAATTAGTCCACCTTATCTTTGCATTGATTATTGATTTTAATTTTTTCTTTTGTCGAACTATCATCCCCTCATTAATCTCTATTAAAACAAATTCTATTTTGCTTAATAAATTAGGGTAACTTTGGATAAACTCGGATATTAAATGAAAGGCCAAGTCTCCTTCACCAGGTCCAATGTCAACAATAGATATTTGAATATTCTTTATAGAATTTCTTTCGATCTCTAAAATCCACTCTGCTATCTGCTTTGCTAATAATTCACAAAATTCAGGTCCTAGAGATGGGGACGTAACGAAATCACCTTTCTTCCCAATTTTTAATTTCCCTGAAGCATACGCACCATATTTATTTTCATTCAAAGCCCAGTTCATAAATTGTGAGAAAGGAACTATTCCTCCTGCTTCTTGCATGAGGACAGCCAACCAATTAGGACATTTCACATGAACGTAATTCATTTGAGAGAGTAGGCTAAGTAAAAATCGTAAATGAGAACACGCTTAATAACTTCTTTTTCTAGGGTCATTATCATGATCTTGATAACCTTAGTTTTAGCTACGCCATCATTTGCTGCAGATAATTCTGATTTGTTACCAGATCACCAAACTCCAATAATTGATCTTGCGAAATCCCTAAATAATGAGCAAAGAGCAAAGTTAGAAACGTCGCTAAATGAGTATGAAAAAAATACTGGGTGGAAAATAAAAATTCTTACTCAATATGAAAAAACTCCTGGCAAAGCAATTAAAGACTTTTGGAAACTAGACGAAAGCAGCTTGGTATTAATTGCAGATCCAAGGGGAGGTAATCTATTGAATTTTAATGTTGGAGAAGCTTATTTTGCCCTTATGCCACGAATTTTCTGGGTAGAACTTCAATCAAGATACGGCAATCAATTTTACGTAAGGGATCATGGGGAGGATGGTGCAATATTAGATTCTATTGACTCAGTAACAACCTGCTTAGATAAGGGAGGATGTGAATTTGTTCCTGGATTACCAAGGGAACAATGGATTTGGACCCTTACCACTTCAATTTTAGGGGGACTCATCGCTGGCTTATCTGCCGTTCCACGAAGTAATAAGATTTTTATTGAATGGAAGTGGCTATTACTTATGTCTCCTCTATGGGTAATGTTATTTGGGGTTTTTGGTATTGCGCCAGTAATAACAAGGACCAGTGAAATATTACCATTAGCAAGAAACATAATTTCCTTTGTTGGTTGCTCAATGATCGCCTTTACTCTTAGTCCAAGAACTAATAATAAATAATTTTATCTAATAATTAGAACGACAAAGAATTTAGATATTGTCATATTTTTTAGATAGTTTAATACTTTGATCATTATAATAACATTAACGGATAGATAATCTTCCTGCTAAAATTCATAGTCTACTCATTGAATGGTTATATAAGTCTTCCTGATAAGCAATTGAAGCATCAGGGAAAAACCATCGATGAGAAACGTGAGTTAGCATTCCATCATTAAATTCAACCCATGAAAAATGACTAATAAACTTCTCATTTACATCAACACCTTTTCTTGGAACTGAGGCTGCGTTCAAATAAGCTATGGATCTTTTTTCATCCATTATGAATGTGTTTCTAACGCCTTTTCCTCTTTTAAGATGATGATGCATGTGACCAAATACCACTAGGTCTACAGATCTGGCTTCTTTAATCTTATCAATAGCTAATTCAAGGTCCTTATCACCCCAATCTATTTCTGGCTGCTTCCAATCCCTCCCACAGAGACTGTGTGCATACGACCCGAGTCCAGTAGGGCCAGAATGAGCAAGAATTATTAGTGGTAGATCCTCGGGAGTATCCAAAGAGGAATCGACTATACGTTCTATAGACTCCGAAAGACTCACGGGGCCAAAAACAGCTCGCACTTGTGGAGATAGGTAATAACCTCCACCAGCACTACAGGGTCTTGCCCCAATAATGACAAGTGGTGGTGAGCTCCAGATCTTCCTAGACCAAGAACAGTCTTTCTCGCCCAGTAAATCTATCTGGGACTTCAATTGATACCCAGAAAAATCATTGCCCCTGTCGTGATTTCCAAGGACGACAGCTGTAGGAATTTTAATTTCTTTGATTTCTTTAATAAAGCGAATTTCTCCATTTCCCAGATCTCCAACAAATAGAACTGCATCGGGAGTCAAAGCATCTAAAAGCTTGTGATCAGCTTGTGACCACAAACCATGGAGATCTCCAGCAATAGCGATACAAATTTTAGACAGAAAAATAATGTAGTTAAGCTCTATACTGCCTCAAATCGCACTAATAAAACTGTATACCGCTGTATCTAGCCATCAGACGGTTTTACCGGCTCCTATCAACCAGGCAGCAATAAAGGAGCAGATCAATTTGCTTTCAAAAAAACGTAATGCCGTAATACTCGCTCATTATTATCAAGATGAATTTATTCAGGATATTGCCCACTTCATTGGAGATTCATTAGAGCTATCCAGGAAGGCCGCCAAGACAAATGCAGATGTCATTGTATTTTGTGGTGTTCACTTCATGGCAGAAACTGCAAAAATTATTTCACCAGATAAAAAAGTAATAATTCCGGATATAGACGCTGGATGTTCCTTAGCCAATGAATGTCCTGAGGATGAGTTTAGAGAATTCTGTAGCGAGCATCCTGATCATTTTGTTATAAGTTATATCAATTGCTCTGCGGCAATAAAAGCTCAAAGCGATCTAATTTGTACGAGTAGTAATGCTGTTGATCTAGTTAGGAAAATCCCTAAGGATATTCCAATATTATTTGCACCAGATAAAAACCTTGGAAGATGGGTAGAACAACAAACAGGTAGGAAGATGACCTTATGGCCAGGTTCATGCATGGTACATGAAACTTTTAATGAGGAAGAAATACTAAAATTAAAAATAAAACATCCAAAAGCAGATGTTATAGCTCACCCAGAATGTACTGAAGTACTACTGCAATATGCTGATTTTATAGGTTCAACAAGCAAGCTATTAAGTTACTCCAAGTCCTCATCATCAACCGAATTTATTGTGCTAACTGAACCAGGAATAATTCACCAAATGGAGCAAAATAACCCTATGAAAAAGTTTATTACAGTCCCTGGTGAAGATGGATGTAATTGTAATATTTGCCCCTATATGAGGTTAAACACAGCTGAAAAGGTATTAAACTGTCTTATTTCTCTTGGCCCAGAGATTGAACTTGAGGAGACTATAAGACTTAAAGCACTTGCGCCTATTAAGAAAATGCTTTCTTTGAGTAATTAATACTTAATAAAACATCCCGAAAGATTTTTAGGTAGCTATTTAATCTTAATTTGTCATATTTAATGCATTCTGTAGATTAGAACTCTTTGGAATAAATGTTCGCTTTAAATATTTCTGGGATAGCATTTTTACAAGAGCATTTTCAGCAACAACATACTGGTTATCTTTTGATGTTCCTAGGTCAGATACTAATAATTTGCTATTTTTTTTACTATTATTAAATGCCTTAAAGTCTGGGGTTATTCCATTTTTATTAATATCAGTTCCATTAGGCGTCAAATATTTAGCAACAGTCACTGTAAGACCAGAACCATCAACCAAGGTTCTTACAGATTGGACTAACCCTTTTCCAAATGTTTTTTGACCGACAAGGATGCCTCTACTATTATCTTGAATTGCCCCAGACAATATTTCACTAGCACTTGCAGATCCCCCATTTACTAGTAAAGCTAAAGGCTTAGAGGTTAAAGCATTACCAGTAGCTCTCCTAACATCAGTTACGCCATCTTTTGTTAGAGTACTTACAATTACACCTCTATCAAGAAGTTGTCTTGCAATATCAATACTTGCTTCTAGCAGGCCACCTGGATTACCCCTTAAATCTATAATATATGCTTCTATTTCTTGTTTCTCCAATGATAAAATTGAAGATCTCATTTCTCTAGCCGCATTAGCACTAAATTGCTTAATTCTTATATAACCTAACTTATGATCAGTATCAGTTATATTTAATTTGCTAACTACAGTGCGGATAGAAATGCGGTCTCTAATTAAAGGAAACTCAATATATTTTTTATTTCTGGAGATTCCAATAGTAACAGAAGTACCTTTTTTACCTCGGATTAATTTCACAACATTCTCTACGCTCATACCTTTTGTTTGAGTACCATTTATTGAGGAAATAATGTCCTTTGATTGAATACCAGCTTCAAAAGCGGGGGTACCTTCAATAGGGGCTACAACTATAATATTTTTAGTTAATTCATCAATAGATATTTGAATACCTATTCCTGTAAGTTCACCTGAAGTATCTATACGCATTTCTTTAAACTCCTTAGGATCAAGGAATCTGGTATAAGGATCTTCTAATGTCAGAAGCATTGCTCTAATAGCTTCATATGAATCTGTAGAATCTACATAATTAGATGATAATAATTTACTTCTTAATTTCATCCAATTCTTACGGGAATAAACATTCGATACATCCATATAATCTCTATAAATTATCTGCCATACCTGATCAATTACTTCCTTCTGACTATTCTCTATTAAGAGTGTATTGGCTTTGAAGGAAGCATAGCCAGGAAATAATAAAAAGAAGGTTAATAACAGCCAGTAATTTAAATGTTTCAACAATAAGGGTGTGATTTTTCTATTAGCAAGGTACTTTATTATTGCCACTATTGTTCTATTTAAATATTATTTAACTTTGTTTCCGGTTCAATCCATTTACCATCCTGTTTAATTAAATCTACGAGGGCTTGAACTCCTTGATCTTCTGGAACCTTCCGTATCTCATCTCTTCTTCTATAAAGAGCAATCGTTCCCTTACCTTTTCCTACATATCCATAATCCGCGTCTGCCATTTCACCTGGGCCATTAACAATACAACCCATAACTGCTATATCTAAACCAGTCAAATGAGATGTAGCCTCTCTAACTTTTGCTACGACTTCCTCAAGATTAAAAAGTGTTCTACCACAACTAGGACAACTGATATATTCGACCATGGTTTTCCTTAGGCCGACTGTTTGTAATATTGAATATGCAACTGGAATTTCCTTCTCTGGAGCTTCGGTAAGAGAAACTCTAATAGTATCTCCTATTCCTTCTGATAAAAGTGTTCCTATTCCTACAGTACTTTTAATTCGACCATAGTCTCCATCACCTGCTTCGGTGACTCCTAAATGAAGTGGATAATGATAACCTTCTCTGTCCATAGTATCTGCCATAAGCCTATAAGCCGCTAGCATGACAGGAGGTCTTGAGGCCTTCATTGAAACTACAATATTATGAAAATCTAAAGAGTCACAAATGCGAATAAATTCCATCGCAGATTCAACCATACCCTCCGGCGTATCTCCATATTGAAATAACATTCTCTCTGCCAAGGATCCATGATTAACTCCTATTCGCAATGCTTTATTTTGTTCTTTTAAGGAATTAACAATTGGTTCAAAGTTTTGAATTATCTTATTTTGAATAGATGATATTTCTTCTTTTGAAAATTCAGTCCTATTTGAGTCAGATTGAGAAAAGACAAACAAACCTGGATTTATCCTAACCTTATCGACATGTTTTGCTACCTCCATCGCAATTTTCATTCCATTGTGATGAACATCTGCAACTAAGGGAACTGGCATATACGAGGCTTCCAAGGCCTTTTTTATTTCTCCAACAGCTTTTGCATGAGAAAGAGAAGGTACAGTCAATCTGACAATTTCACACCCAACTTCATGCAATCTTCTAATAGCAGCTGTAGAAGCCTCTATATCCAAGGTGTCTTCATTAATCATTGACTGAACACTCACTGGATGATCGCTGCCAATATAGATATTGCCAACTTTCACCGAACAAGTTCTTCTCCGTTCGATTTGAGTACTATAACGTCGAGAGAAAAGCTGTTCGCTTAATTTGTTATCGGTATCAGTTGTCATGAGATTGTATTCGCTTTAATAAAAGGGTTGGAGTTCTTTGCATATGAATTTAGTTCCGTAAGCTTTTTCTTAACCTCTATTAGATCAATACAGGTTAACTCATAAGGTTTTCCAACAGATCTAGAAGGATTCCTCAGAAGATAAGCAGGGTGGAAGATTGGCATCAAATAAATACCATTCCAATTGTGCCATGTCCCTCGTAATTCAGTAATTTTAGACTTGAGACCAAGTATTGCGCGTAATGAAGTGGAGCCAATCAAAACAATGATCAATGGGTCAATAATTTTAATTTGTTGATATAACCATGGTAAATGCAAAGTAATCTCTTGCTTAGTTGGAGGACGGTTATTTGGAGGTCTAGATTTTATTAAATTACAGATATAAACGTCCTTCTCGTAATCAATACCAGCCGCTTCTAAAAGTGTATTTAAAACTTTTCCAGATTTGCCAACAAAGGGTTTTAAGAATTTCTCCTCAGTTGCTCCAGGAGCTTCCCCAATTAGCATTAATGAAGCTGACGGGTTACCCCTAGAAACAACAACTGAACTTTCTGTACATGAACTGCAGGACGAGTGTCTAGAATAGGAAATAAGAGACATAGCTTAATGCCCTTTAATTAATTTTATTTCTTATCTACTTGAAGCAGAGGGATAACAACCAAAAAGTAATTCTCCTCAATATCTGAAAACCATGCCTCTACTCCAAACCCTTCGGTTATTGGTCCCTCAATTAATTCTCCACCAAAAGAAATAATTTCCTCAATACATACCTTAATTACATTGATAGGATCTTGAACAGGACAACCTTCAAAGCAAAGAGCCAAAGTGGGTGGACTAAAACGGGCTTTAGTATGTTTATTTGAAGGTTTATAAAAGTTTATTTTCTGAGGATTCCTATTTCTTAAGCAAAAATCCATCAAGCCAAAGCCTCCTGAGAGCTCTAAACCCATTATTGAGGAATAAAACTTTCCTAATTTCTCAGGTTCCCTTGATGAAATGATTAAATTAGTTTTAGTAAAATCCATTAGAGATTTATATAATTTATATAGCTCATTCAAAATACTCAGTCAGGAATTTTCTGATCTTAGCTAATGATCTCAAAAACGATGATTTAATAATGATCCATCAAAATTCAATTTCAAAAAGGGCACTTGGTCTCAAAGCTTCTATGACGCTTGAGATCAGTTCACTTGCTCAAGAGTTAAAAAAGAATGGGAGGAATATTTGCAGTTTAAGTGCCGGTGAACCTGATTTCGATACACCAACCTTCATCATTGAGGCAGCTAAGAAAGCTCTTGATGAAGGTATAACAAGATATGGTCCTGCCGCTGGTGACCCTTGTCTTAGAGAGGCAATTGCTCACAAGCTTTTAACAATAAACAAAGTTCCTTCAACTAAAGAAAATATTCTTATTACAAATGGAGGGAAACAAGCAATATTCAACTTATTTCAAATACTGCTGGACCCAGGTGATGAAGTCTTAATTCCCTCTCCCTACTGGCTTAGCTATCCTGATATTGCAAGGTTTGCCCAAGGAAAGCCAATAATTGTTGATGCACTAGCAGAGAATGGTTTCTCGCTAGACATTAATAAAATGGAGTCTCAGATATCACCTCAAACCAAAATATTAATACTAAATTCGCCATGCAATCCAACAGGAAAAGTAATGAAATTAAAAGAGTTGGAGGCAATTGCCGAACTCCTGAGAAGACATCCACATATTTACGTCGTAAGTGACGAGATATATGAATTCATAATATCTGAGGAAGAAAGACACATCTCTATTGCACAATTAGCAGAGGATATAAAAGAAAGGATTTTTATTGTTAATGGATTTGCGAAAGCATGGGCCATGACAGGCTGGAGAATAGGCTATTTATATGGAAACGCAACCATTATCAAGAAAGCGACAGCACTTCAAAGTCAAAGTACTAGTAACGTCTGTAGTTTTGCTCAAAAGGGAGCACTAGCAGCAGTTCAAGAACAGCCCTCAGGAATTGACTATATGATCAATAGCTACAATAAGCGAAGGAATCTCCTCACTGAAGGATTAAAAGAAATTAAAGAATTAGTTGTTCACGAACAATCAGGAGCCTTTTATTCATTCCCTCAACTGATAGGAAACTTTCCGAGTTCTTTAGATTTCTGCAAAATAGCATTAGAAGAAGAGGGCTTAGCAATGGTTCCAGGGATTGCATTTGGCCAAGACAACTGCATCAGATTATCTTGCTCAGCATCAGATGACACTATTAATGATGGCCTAGATAGACTTAAGACATTAATAGGAAGATTAATGAATAAATAAGAGCTCAATTAAAATTCCAATGGTATGTAATAACAACATAATTAAAATATCAAAGTTATATAGCTATGCTTTCAAATATGCCTACTATATAAGAATCATACTTAATCAACTAGCTCCCTCCATTTCTAGACAATGAGCAAATTGATAGAAGTTAAGAATGTATCGCTAAAAAGCGATACTAATACAAGGGTGAGGGATATAAATATCTCTATAAATATAGGTGATCATATAGCTTTAGTTGGTAAAAGTGGTTCTGGGAAAACGACTCTGCTCAACATTATTAATGGATCATTACGACCTACAACAGGAGAGGTAACCCTTAATGGTAAGGATATAAGAGAATGTTCTGATAACAAGATGCGAAAAATTGGTTCACTATGGCAAGACTTGAGGCTCATAGAGGAATTAACAGTAGGACAGAATATAAATTGTGGCGCACTTGGCAGACGCAGCTTTGGTTGGGCGATAGCTAATTTATTTGGACTAATCGAGCATCGAGAGTGCCTTAAATGCCTAAACGCTGTTGGCCTTTCTAATAATATAGTCAATATGAATATTGAAAAGCTTTCAAGCGGGCAAAAGAAAAGGGTTGCCATAGCAAGATTGTTACGTCAAGAGTGCGATTTAATTGTTGCTGACGAACCATTCTCTAACTTAGATCCAACTTTAATTACTACTATCCTAAAAATACTTCTTAGAGAACAAATAGATAAGTCATTAAGTAGTGCTCAAAGTTGTATAGTTAGTTTACACAGGCCTGAGCTAATTGATAAATTCAATCGAGTGATTGGATTAAAAGATGGTCGGATTGTTGTCGATTCTGACTCTCTAAGTGTCTCTAAAGGTGAAATCTCTAACTTATATTGCTAAATCCATTGAAAAAAATAAGTATAAGCAAGGTAATTTTAACAATACTGCCCATATTATCTATAATTCCTGTATTTCTTCAATTTATTCATGGTCTACATATAGGAGGAATATCAACATTAATAAATTTTACTTTCTCTGGATTTCATCCATCGTTTGATAAAGATGTAGTTCAAAGTAGTTGGATTGGTCTACAGATTACTTTTTGCTTTGCAATTATCTCATGGGTAATAAGTATATTAATGGGTTTATTCCTTGCTATTTTTTGCTCTTATTCATTGAATAAAATAATTGGTATACCAGAAATCATAACAAATATAATTAGGCGTATATTAACTCTACCAAGAGCAACTCATGAATTGATATGGGGATTACTATTTCTTCAGATCTTTGGGCTGGTACCATGGATAGCAGTAGCAGCTATTGTAATACCATATTCAGCTTTAATGGCAAGGGTTTTCGCAGAACAAATTGATAAGATAGACCTTAAAAATTTAATAGCATTGAAGCATATAGGTTCAAGTAAACTACAGATATTAATAACAGCCTTGCTACCGAAGTTAATACCTATTATAGGAACCTATGGTTCATATAGACTTGAATGTGCCATAAGAGGAGCTACTCTTTTGGGTATTTTTGGTTTAGGAGGAATTGGTACAGAAATGCAATTAAGTATTTTATCCTTAAAATTTAATGAGATGTGGACATCAATATGGATACTATTTTTTGCAATTTTGTTACTTGAGAAAGCCGTTGAATATGTTCAAAGCCCAAGATTTCACTTCATAAATATTGGTATATTCTCATTAATGTGCTTACTGGTTTTATTTATAGTATTGGGTACAAGTCTAATTTGGCTTAATGTACTAGGTGTAAATCTATTTGTACCTTTCAGTATTCATTTATTTAATATTCCAAGTTCAACTAACTTGCTAAGTGCTATAACATCACTACCTTGGACGAAGCTAATATTAGAAACAATAATATTAATGCTTCTTGCTTCTGGAATTGCTATTGGTTTGCCACCCATATTGCTTATGGTATTTCAAGCAAGATATGGGGTAAAAGTTCTCAGCATATTTTGGATATTTTGTAGATTAATTCCAACACCATTAACTACGATGTTATTGCTGCTCTGTACAAATCCAAGTATTTCTGTAGGAGCATTAGCCTTGGGGATACAAAATATGGGTGTTCTAGGTCGTCTATTAAAACAAAATATTGACAACCAAGATACTAATATTTTTATGGGAATAAAGGCCACTGGAGCCAATAGCCACCTAGCGTGGCTATACGGGAAAATGTCTCTTCAAAGCAATAGTTATTTAACCTATTCATTGTACAGGTCTGATGTTATATTGCGAGAGACTATCGTAGTAGGAGCGGTAGGTGGTGTCGGGATAGGATGGCAGTTGAAAGAATCCTTAAGTTCTTTTGCTTTGGAGGAAGTACTATTGCTAACAGCTACTTTTATATCACTCACCTTAATAAGTGAGACGTTAAGTGAAATATTACAGAAACGTCTACTTAGTAAACAAAGTAATAATACTTTGCATACATAACAAATACATTATAGATATTCCATGAAATCAGAGATAAGGCAATTAATAGTCATTGGAGATAGCTCTGTCTATGGATGGGGAGACAGTGAAGGTGGGGGTTGGTGTGGCAGACTTCGAAGACATTGGATGGATTCCGCCTCTAATCCCATACTTTATCCGCTAGGGATTCGAGGAGATGGACTTGAAAAAGTTGCACAGAGGTGGCACAGAGAATGGTACTGTCGCGGTGAATTAAGAAGGAAACTTCCAACCGGACTGATGTTAGCCGTAGGAATTAATGACACAGCCAAGATTGGAAGGATAGATGGTAGACCTCAACTATCAAAAGAAGCCTTTAAGTTTGGACTGGAAGAGCTCCTTAAAAAAATCAAGAAGGAAACATTTGTTATGGTAATGGGACTAACAGCTGTAAGCGAAGACAAAATGCCATTTGCTGAGTGTTTATGGTATTCAAATACAGCTTGTTCAAGCTATGAAAGATTAATAGAAGAATGCTGCCTTGAGTTAGATATACCATTCCTAGCAACTTTTCAAGAAATGAGGAGTAATCCATCTTATGAAAGTTTAATTATGCCCGATGGGATACATCTAAACTCAGAAGGACACAAATGGCTCTTTGAGAAAATATCTAATTGGCCCTCACTTCAAAAATGGGCTCAGTCCTAAATTACTACAAGGATGACTGAAGGGTTGGGAGACTTATTAGTGACTTAAACTAATAGTAGTGCAAAACAAATAGAAAATACCGAAGCAAAGCTTGTTTGAATGAAGTTAACTAACTCATTAGACATCCATCCGATTTTGTGTTGAAAGAATGCACCAAAATAGCTTTCCATTAAAGTCGCTATAAAACCACTAATAATAACGATTAACAGTGATAATAAAGAAGGCAAAAAGTTCAGTTTATACATTATAAATCCCATTAGGAAGCTACCAACAAAACTTGCAAATGTTCCCTCCAAACTAATAGCGCCATCTGTCCCAGCTGGGACAGGACGAAGATTAGAAATTAGGTACGTTTTGCGTCCCCACCTCTTACCGATTTCACTTCCAAAAGTATCAGCTAACTTTGCTGAGAAACTCGATGCAAAGCCTAGAAAAATTAAATACTCACCGGAACCATTAAAGACTTTATATACAAGTGCCAAAATTGCTCCAGTTGCTGCAGATCCCCAGACATTCTCAGGCCCTCGTCTACCTCCCCTTCCTTCTGCGATACCTTTAGACATCTTGAACGAATAACCTAGTTTTGTAACAGCTGTACCAAATAACATATAAAACGCAACCGCAAGCCAAGCATTCAAGCCAATACATCCCATGAGTATTGTGCCTAGAATTCCTGCATGAAACCAACCCTCTTTAGTTAGAAATGGAAGGCGGTGAGCAATTAAGATAATAATAAAATTAATAAAGAACGCCCAGAACCAAGCAGAGTGAAGAAAAAGAGTCAAGGGAATATACTTTTATAATTCAAAGACAATCTACTTTAGAATGTAATTTAAGGAAATCATGAAACATAGGAACTTGATCTACGCCAGGAACATAAAAGTTGACAAGCTGATATTGCTGCTGTTGAGGTTCTAAGAATTGATTCTCCAAATTCAACATATATACAATTTTTCTTCTTAGCTACATCAAGTTCATATTCAGTCCAACCACCTTCAGGTCCTATTGCTACCCAAATTTCATCCTTTGATTCATCTAAATCTAATAATAGCTTTTCTAAATAGATAGCTTCATCTAATCGAGTAGTTCCGATAGTAAACAATGAGTTATTACTTACAGTATTGGTCCAATCAGAGAAAGAAGTCATGTCCTTAAGTTTTGGCTTCCACAGTCGCTCCGATTGTTCAACAGCTTCATTAAGAATTGCTTGCCATCTCGCAAATCGTTGAGAAGAGACATCGTTGTACATTGAACGCGCCGTATTGATTGGCAACAAAGTATCTATCCCAATTTCACATGACATTCTTAAAACATCGTCAAAACCGATCTTAGGTACAGCTACAGCCAAACATATTTCTGGGTATGGTTTAGAGCAACTTTGAGATGGTGTGCTTAGGTCAGTACATAAGCTAACAATATTTTTTTTAATGATATCAGCAGTCCAAAGATTTCCTATACCATCAATTACATTAAATTGATCTCCTCTTTTAAGTCTAAGAACCCTTGAAAGGTAGTGATTCTCTTTAACAGTAAGTTCTAAATAATTTCCCTTTTCATAAGATTCCTTAATTCGATCATGATTAACCAAGAGACGTTTTAACTCTGTCATATACTAGTCAGTTGCTTCAAATATTGAATCAGGGTGATCTACAACATCCCAATCGTCATTAACACCGCCTATACGTAGCTCTTTCAGGCTGACTATGTCTCCATTTATTTGACATAAAGTATTAATCAAAACATCCAGAGCAATAGCATCAGAGGTACCCAAATCAACCCAACAACGGGCCCATTCATCTTTATATTCTAATTGCCCTAGATTGTGCATTAATGCAGGTAAATTAGAGGATTCTTCGTCACTGCTATAGCTCATCCAACTTAAATCTGAGCTTGCCTGGTGTGCTTGCAAGTTTCCAGAATTGAAGCCTCCTAGTCGTCCAATTACATACCAACTGTCAAAGACTCCGTCAATATAATTCTTTTCACCTTGGCTAGGAATATCCCCGAACCGAATCCATATCCAGCAATTAAACGGATCTATTTCTCTAAAGCGTATTTCCATAGTAGTATTTGATTATTTGTAGTCTTATAAAATTAAATTTAAATTATACCTGGCAAGTAAGCTGTAAGTAATAGTTTTAACTTATCATAAGTTTATAGGAATATATAACCATAATGCTTAAATTAAAAAACATTTTTTATCACCCCTCTACATCTGAGAAACCAATATTGAAATCCATCTCATTAGATGTCAAAAGAGGTCAACCATTAATAATTTCAGGAGCAAGCGGAACTGGTAAGACAAGCCTCGTAGAAGTCATCAGTGGATTGGTTTCTCTAAACAAAGGAACAATCTTATACGAGGACCAAATAGTGTCAGAGAGACAAAGAAGAGAAATGTGTGGGGTGGTATTTCAATTTCCAGAACGTTATTTCATAGGTATGACCGTAGCTCATGAACTTCGTCTAGGGCAACGAAGGCTACCAGGTGAGCTTCAGTCAGAAGTATTAACAAAAGTAGGGTTAGGTTTAATTGATATATCCGAATTTCCAGAAAGACTTAGTGGAGGCCAGCAAAGGCGATTAGCCATAGCTGTACAATTAATAAGAAGGCCTAACATACTATTACTTGATGAGCCTACAGCAGGTTTAGACTGGTCAATTAGAGACGAAATTCTCAGATTAATCAAATATCTATCAAAGGATAAATATTTGATCATAGTTACTCACGAACCGGAAATATTTTCTTCCTGGGATATCACCAATTATCAATTAGAGCCTAAATAGCATGAAGATACTTATTTAATTAATCTCATGAAGGATAATCTGGTAAGAGCAACAGCAGCTGATGGAGGAATAAGTCTAGTAGCTGTTAGTACGACCGAAACTGTTAACGAAGCAAGAAGTCGACATTCCCTTTCATATCTAACTACTGTAATCCTTGGCAGAGCAATGGGAGCCGGATTACTGCTTGCAAGTTCGATGAAAGTTCAACACGGACGGGTTACGATCAAAATTCAATCAGATGGGCCATTAAAAGGACTTTTTGCAGATGCTGGCAGAGATGGAACAGTAAGAGGATATGTTGGGAATCCAGAACTAGAACTCGAATTAATAAATACATCTAGTGCTCATCCCTACTTTGATTTCAGCACTGCTACAGGTAGAGGCTATTTACATATAACTAGAGATACAGGAAGAGGGCAACCTTTTTCAAGTACTGTTGAATTGGAGGGTGGTGGAGTAGGTGAAGATATTGCATCTTATTTACTTAATTCAGAACAAACAAAATCAGCTGTCTTTGTAGGCGAGAAAATAGAAAATGGCAAATTAATATCTTCTGGAGCCTTAATAGCCCAGGTTCTACCAAAAGCAAACTCAGACAATTCTCTTATAGATAGATTGGACCAACAATGCTTAAACATTTCACAATTTAGTGAACATCTTTACTCTTGCAAAGACAATCTTTCAAATATATTTGAGCTTTTATTCCCATCCTTAGGTTCTGAAGTCATACATCCTGTTGGGAATTATCAAAACATTTCTTTTAAGTGTAGGTGTAGTAGATCTCGTAGTGTCTCTGCATTAAGACTATTAGGCAAAAAGGAACTCCAAGATATTCTTCACAACGAAAAAGAATCTAAACTAACATGCAAATTTTGCAATAATATATATATAATTGGAGAAACTGAATTAAAGCAATTAATCAATGAATTTTGATTATAAATAAACCTAGCCTAAAAGAATGGCTCCTATCCATAACAAAATTAGAACTGGAAGAGCCTCTATTTTATCGAGGGATAATAGTAATGAATGATTGTTAGCAAGTCCTATATTGCTTACTATAAGACCCCCGAGGATATAACCAGTAGATAGAAAAACAACACTCCATCCCAAGGATGAAATAGCTTTCTTTCCTCGTTTTAATTGGCTAATAAACAATCCAATTGTAGATACGGAAAGGATGATCTGAATATACGAATCCGAAGCTACTAAAAATAGGACAATAACAAATATACCTAGTGAGAGTCGTATTGTTAAGCCCTCTCCATCAGGAAGACTGATAAAGGAATTATCTTGAGTATCAGAAGAAGATGTTGAACTAAGGCTCTTAATTTTGGTCAATAGTGAATTTTTTAAAGCAGGAAGATTTACATTTCCACCATTCTTTTCCTTTTGGGAAGCATTAACAGCTTCATTACTCATTCTCCCCAATTGCCTCGCTTTAAGGCTATCCATAAGTAACGAATCATATGAGGATTCGATTTTGGCCTTTAACAGGAGATCATCTCCTGCCTCAATTAATTTGTTCTCTCTAGCTTTTTGAATATCCTCAAAAGTTGAATTGCGGTCAACTCCTAAAAGTGAATAAGGATCACTAGGCTCTTGCTGATCTCCTGATCGGGTATTAGCCACAGTTTAAACGATTGTTATCAAGGAGCGTAATAGCGAGCACAGGGATTGGTAAAGGAAATGATATTAAAGAGTTATAGGGTTGACTCCGCTCACAACAGGAGCAACTGAACTTAACTCTAGGTCTGGATGGTCTTGCTCTAATTGAGTTAGATTCCATTTATTCTTGAAAAGAAGAACAGGCCTCTGCCAAGAGTCTTGGACAGTTTTACAATTAAATATTCTCCCAATCTCATCAAGAGAGTTCCATCCACCATCCACCCATCTTGCCACTTGAAAGCCCATGGCTTCTAACCTAGTTTCAACAGAGTATTCATTCTCCAGTCGATGTTGAACAACCTCAAGTTGTAACTGACCAACGGCAGCAAGTATTGGATCTCTTTTACTCTGGTCTATATCATAAAGAATCTGGACAGCTCCTTCTTCTCTTAATTCATTGACTCCCTTTTTAAAATTTTTAAAAGCAGATGGATTAGGGTTTCTCAACCAACAAAAGATCTCTGGGCTAAAGCACGGTATGCCCTCGTATTCAGTGTATTTGCCTGCATATAAGGTATCGCCAATTGAAAACATGCCTGGATTGTTTAATCCAATCACATCTCCTGGATATGCATCTTCTACAACTTCCCTGTCTTTGGCAAATATCTTTTGGGGTCTAGATAAACGAATATTCTTACCAGTCCGTGCATGACTAACAATCATATCCTTTTCAAATCGTCCACTACAAACTCGAACAAAAGCAACACGGTCTCTATGACGAGGATCCATATTGGCCTGTAATTTGAAAACAAACCCCGTGAATGTATCTCTGAGAGGATCAACAGGACCGTCGTGAGCCATACGAGAAACGGGACCTTGAGCTATGTCAAGAAAACTGTCTAAGAAAGGCTTAACACCAAAGTTTGTCATAGCCGATCCAAAGAAAACAGGTGTAAGTTCACCCGCTCTAATAAGTTCAATATCCATTGGTGCACCTGCCTCCTCAAGAAGATCTAGTTCTTCTATTGCTTTATCTAAAAGATCTTTTTCAACTAAGTTAAACAACTCAGGATCGTCTAGCTTTAAACGTTTTTCAATTGATTGTTTTCCTCTTTCAGCTCTGGAAAATAACACAATATCTCTTGTTTGGCGTTCAACAACACCACGAAAGAGATCACCACTCCCAATAGGCCAATTCAACGCAAAGGTTGCAAGCTTGAGTTCGGATTCGATCTCATCTAAAAGAGTGAGTGGTTCTAGGCCAGGTCGATCCATCTTGTTGATGAATGTAAAAATAGGAATATTCCTAAGCCGACAAACTTCAAACAGCTTTCTTGTTTGAGGTTCTAATCCTTTTGCAGCGTCTTCTAGCATAACTGCATTATCTGCAGCAGCTAGTGTTCGATATGTATCTTCTGAAAAATCCTGGTGGCCAGGAGTATCTAGTAGATTTATCGTAATGTCATTGTAATCAAACTGTAAAACTGTTGATGTAATGGAAATACCTCTTTGTTTTTCCAATTCCATCCAATCAGAGGTAACTTTCCGTTGTTCACCTCGAGCCTTAACAGCACCAGCTTGTTGAATTGCACCACCATATAGAAGAAGCTTTTCCGTCAGAGTTGTCTTACCAGCATCTGGATGGGAAATAATTGCAAAATTTCGCCTTCTAATTACAGCTTCCTTTAATTCCTTCTGAAATTCTTCACCATTAATGGATAAAGCAGCTTTTGGTGGCAGATTTTCAGATGTGAGAGATTTCATGTCAATCAGGTAACTTAGATTGTTCTAATTTCAAATGTTCTATTGATATCAAAAAATTACCTCTTCGGAATTTAACCTCTGCCATATCTTTTGGTAATAAAGCAACGACCTCTCCAACCTCATCTAGGGAAACCAGATCAGGAGGACGAAGCATCGGCATTGGATCGCTGGTTTTTAAATATGCCTGAGATACTTTCAAAAGGACCCTTTCGCCCAAAATAACTGTCATAAAATTGTCTCTCAGTAAAAAGGGGTTAAGGGCTTTTTAAGATTGAGTTCTTGCACTCATTAACAATAAGCTTACTAAGCAATTCAAACACTTCTCAATAAAGACCTGACATTTATCATTAATCTATATCTAAGCATGATTCCCTTGCGAACCTTTACTCTTTTAAGTTCAGCACTCGCAAGTCTACTAATAATCCTTGTAGGTGGAATGATTCCATCAGCAACTTTTATCATTAAAAGTAATTTATCTCTAGAAGTTGTTGATTTACCTATTTCATGGCAAGTGCCGGCATTAATATTCACTGGATTATTCTGTGGACCTAAAGCAGGGATGATCGCAGCTATTGCTTACTTAACTATTGGTCTGTTTTATCTACCGGTATTCCAAGGAGGGGGAAGTCTTGGATATGTTGCTACACCGGCCTTTGGATATTTAGCAGGTTTTATACCAGCCGTTTGGGTAACCGGGCGAATGGCTCAGTTAGGAAGAAATAACTCAATGCTTAGTTTATTTATTACATCTATTTCTGGATTGACAATAGTTCATTCGGTAGGAATAATAAACATATTTGCAGGAGCATTGACATCAAGATGGGATAACACACTTCTGGAGCTATTGTATATATATAGCATCTCTAACCTCCCCTTCCATGTACTCTTATGCCTACCCATTGTATTGCTAACTATATCATTGAGAAAAATATTAATTCTAGAGTGAAGTAAATCAATGAAATCCAACAAAATTATCTTTCTATCCATTTTAATTTGCTCATTTGATCAATTAACTAAGTTTATTGCAATTACAATTACTCCAGCTAGATACACACCTATCCTGCCTGGACTAATTAGACTTAATTTAGTGAAGAATAAGGGAGCTGCCTTTAGTATATTTAGCAGTTTCCCCTTCTTACTCTCTATCATTAGTCTATTCGTCGCATTAGTTTTAATACTCTGGATTTACAGCAGATCTTCCTTTAATTACTACAATGCTCTGGGTTTAATATTCCTTTTAGGTGGGACTCTAGGCAACGGGTTGGATCGATGGAGACTAGGTTATGTAGTAGATTTCATTCAATTAATACCTATTAATTTTCCAATATTTAATGTTGCTGATATCTCAATTAATATTGCTTTGATTTATCTTCTTCTTGATACTCTTACTAGGAAGAGGATTTAAGAAATGCAATCTCACAGGAATAATGATGATTTGTATGAACTATTTTCTAGACCATGATCAATAGAAATAAGCGCTTTGTTTTTCTACTACTACTCCCAATAGTGGTAACTATCGCTGCATTAGCTGGCGCTATAATAAGATTGATAAGTATAAAAACAATATTTGTTTCTCTAGTACTCCTTTCTATCCTATTTAATAAAAGCCTACTTAACAAAGTCAAAAGAATCATACGAAGATCAAGCTATTATATAATTAACAAAAAAAATACTGTCTCAGTACCTAAGGATCGTAGTGAGGCAGCAAGACAAAGTTTAAAAAGTATAGATCAGTTAACTAGCCTTATTCAAAATAATATTGCATCAGAAGCTTTTAAACACGAAAAGGAGTTAATTGAAAAAGAGCTTTTAAGAGGCGATTTAGTCGTTGTTTTCTTGGGAACAGGGTCTACTGGTAAGACTTCTATCATAAGATCTCTTCTTAATAGAATAGTAGGAGAAATTGGCCCGAGCATGGGCTCAACCAAAAGTACAAATTCATACCGACTACGTTTAAAATCTCTTACTAGAGGACTAAATCTTGTAGACACTCCTGGCATTCTAGAAGGAGGTGTTGATGGTCGCATAAGAGAAAAGGAGGCTCTTCTAAAAGCAAGTCGGGCTGATCTAATAATTTTTGTAGTAGATAGTGATCTAAGATCTTATGAAATGGAGTTAATAACAAGTCTCTCAAAAGTAGGCAAAAAGCTCTTTGTTGCTATTAACAAGTGCGACCTTCGTTCAGAAGCTGAGGAAGATAGGTTAGTTAATTTAATACAAAATCATTGCATGGGATTAGTTGACAAGAGAAATATTATCCCAATTTCTGCTTCGCCTCAGACAATACCTGTTCTCGGCAGTAGACCCTTGCAACCCAAACCGGAAATAAACCAATTAATAAAACGCATAGCTATCGTTCTTCATGAAGAAGGTGAGGAGCTTATCGCAGATAATATTCTACTTCAATGTAGGAACCTAGGAGCGTCAGGAAGAAGGCTTTTATCAAAGCAGAGACTTATCAAAGCCAATAGATGTATAGAAAGGTATATATGGATTAGCAGCAGCGTTGTATTTATAACTCCATTACCTGGGGTAGACCTTCTTGGGACTGCTGTAGTTAATGGCAGAATGGTGATGGATATATCAAAAATATTTGGGGTTAAATTAACAAAGAGCCGAGCCAAGTTTCTTGCGATGTCACTAGGTCAAACCATTGCTGGATTAGGAATAGTAAAAGGAGCGGTTTCAATAATTAGCAACTCGCTTAGTTTGCACTTGCCTACATATCTAATAGGGAAATCAATCCAAAGCATTACAGCAGGTTGGCTTACAAAAGTTGCTGGGGAAAGTTTGATTACTTATTTTGAACAGGATCAGGATTGGGGCGATGGAGGGATACAAGAAGTTGTTCAAAGGCACTATAATATCAACAGCCGAGAAAAAAGCCTAAGGCAATTTATAAAGGTTGCGATGAATAGAGTAGTTAAGCCTATTAGAGAAGACAACTACAAAGAGTTACCACCAAACCTAAGGCCTCAGGAGGTGGGGGAAGCATTGGACCACGAGCATCAAGAATAGTTATTAAAGTTAAATAAAGTATGCCTATGACAATTGAGAAGATCCCAGTAACTATGGCTACATATTTCCCACGTTTATTTTCATTGTTCATTATAATTAAATAGATTGATTCAATGTTTCTGCCAATTCATCTATATGTGAGGTTTGTGTATGAGGGTTACCCATGACTGCCTTCAAATAATAGCGATTCTGATATTTAGGTCTTGATAGCAAGTAATTACTCTCTAATAATTGAGATTTAGTCCTAACTGACCATTCATCAGCTTCAAGAGAAGTAGCATTAAGGGGAGTAACAGCTAACAAGTGCAATGGTCCAGTAATTACCTTAAGTTTTCGACTGTCTAGCTTCTCAGCTAGATACTTTCTACGAAAGATAGCTTGTTCAAGAAGTAATTGGATTCCATTCTGACCAAGTTGCCTTAATCCAATCCACAATTTAATTATCTCTGCAGCTCTAGTTCCTTGCAATCCAATTTCTCCACCTTGAACTTGTAAGTCTGAAGAAGGTTCAATATAAGGGAAACCAGTTGAGAAACATTTAAATAGATCATCAAAGTGTGATACAAGTAATAACGACGATGTTTTAGTGATTCCCAAAAGCTTCTGAGGATTAACAGTAACTGAATTCGCCTTGGAAAGATCTGATACAAGTTTTTTTGTTGAAGTCGACAAAGCAAATACTCCACCAATAGCAGCATCTACATGTAGCCACAGGTTCTCAACCCTACAAAAATGTGAGATTTCAGTTAATGGATCGATTGCTCCTCTAACAGTTGTACCTGCTGTTGCAACAACAGCTATGCAGGTTTTACCAAGAGTTCTTATTTCTGCAAACCTTTTTTTTAGAGATGTGATATCAATTCTGCCATCTTCATCAGTCGAGATCTTACATAGAGAATCTGGAGGCAGCCCCATGACCGAAACGGCCCTAGCAATTGAGACATGAGCTTCTTCACTTACAAGAACAACAACATCTGAGTTATAACGAGAGTTGCTATTAGATCTTGCAACCAATAAGGCCATTAAATTAGCTAGACTTCCGCCACATGCAGCTACTCCCCCAGAAGTACTCGGCATTCCCAATTGTTCTGAAATCCATTTACAAAGGCTACGCTCTAATTTTGTGATACTTGGAGAAAGTTCCTCAGCCAATAAATTATTATTAAGGCCTGCACATATCAACTCCCCAATAATTGAACCAGTAAGGGGAGGAGGGTCTAAATGTGCAAGAGCACCTGGATGAGATGAATGATATGAACCTGACATCAACTTATGAATATCCTCCAATAATTGTTCAGGAGGCAATCCTTCTAAGCAAGGTTGAACATCCGGCAAATCAAATAATGAAGGCAAGGGTCCCTTCTCATGCGTCGTGGATATCCAACTACAAAGACTGCCACAAGCATCTTCTAAAAAAGATTTAAATTTTGGATCAGAATGATTTGGTGAAGCAAAAAAGTCCAATGGAATTTCCTATCAGGTATTTATACCAAAAAGAATTGTTGAGAAATAAAATTCAGTAAGTTCGGATTTAAAGGTTTGTTTCTACACCTATGCAATTTGCTAAACCAATACAACTCAACGATACACAAACCCTTCGATGGATGTTCATTCTTCTTAAAAGAGCAAAAAATGCTGGTGATGATGGGGAAGTTCCAGTTTCAGCAATAATCCTAAACGAAAAGGGGCACTGCATTGGTCATGGAAGAAATACTAGAAATAGAGATTGCAATCCTTTAGGACATGCAGAACTGATTGCTCTTCGTCAAGCTGCCTGGATAAAAAGAGATTGGAGATTCAATGAATGTACCTTGATAGTGACTCTTGAGCCATGCCAAATGTGTTCTGGTGCACTTATTCAAGCAAGAATGGGGAAGGTTATATATGGAACAGAAGATAAGAAAAGAGGTGGAATGGGCGGATCAATAGATTTAACGTCACATAAAAGTGCTCATCATAAAATGACTGTTGAAAGAGGAATTTTGAAAGATCAACTCAAATATGAACTAAAAGAATGGTTTAGAATTAATAGAGCCAAGTAAAGATTAGCCTTTAAATTTAGGTAATTCAGACTCAAAAAGATTTAAAATCTTATCTACATTTTTCTTCTGTGAATTATATCCCATAAGACCAATTCGCCAGACTTTGCCTGCCAACTCACCTAAACCTCCTCCTATTTCTACACCAAATTTATTTAGTAAATGCAATGTGAAGGACTTTCCATTAATACCATTGGGAATCTTTACAGTAGTCAGTGTTGGGAGCCTAAATTCCTCTTTAACCTGAAGCTCCAAGTCCATCCTTTCTAATCCATTCCATAAGGATTCAGCATTTGTTCTATGGCGATCCCATGAATTTTCCAAGCCTTCTTCTACAATTAATCTAAGAGACTCTCTTATGCCAAAATTCATGTTCACTGGTGCAGTGTGATGATAAACACGATCACTACCCCAATACTGATTTAACAAAGAAAGATCTAAATACCAATTTGGGACTTTACCTTTTCTATTATTAAGTTTCTCTTCTGCTCTTTTATTCATTGTAAAAGGACCAAGTCCTGGAGGACAACTAAGTCCTTTCTGACTACAACTATAGGCAAGATCGACCTTCCATTCATCTAAGAATAAAGGAACACTTCCAAGTGAAGTTACTGTATCGAGAATCAAAAGGCAGTCATTTCGTCTGCACAAATCTCCTATTTGCTGCATTGGTTGACAGACTCCAGTTGAAGTCTCGGCATGAACGAGAGCAAAAACGGAAGGTTTGTGTTTTATTAAAGCAGCTTCAATTTCACCAAGAGAAAAAGCTTCTCCCCAGGGTTTCTCAATTGTTTTTACTTTAGCTTGATATCTAGAAGCCATATCAGCCAAACGATTACCAAAATATCCATTTACTCCTACAAGGAAAGTCTCCCCTGGCTCAATAATATTTGCAATAGTTGCTTCCATTGCAGCACTTCCAGTACCACTCATAGGAAGAGTTAAGCGATTAGAAGTCTGCCAAACTTCTCGTAACAATCCCTGAACCTCGGCCATTAAATCTATATAAAAAGGATCTAAATGGCCAACTGGTTGGCAAGACAATGCTTGCAGGACCAAAGGGTGAGAATTAGAAGGCCCAGGTCCTAGCAAAAGTCTCTCTGGCACTGAGAGAGAGGGTACTGATATGCCAGATTTTTTTAACATTGCAGAGTAAGCGATTGGTGCCAAGACCGAATAAAAAGATTGCTTAACCTTGAGCCTAAACACCTAATGGTATTGTCGTGAAATTAATTTTAGGTATTGCAATGGTGAGAGTATTGAAGTAATGGTTTTCTATGTTCAAAGAACCTAATACGCCAATAAATAAAATGAGAATCTAAGCAGAGTTTAAAAAAGTACTTATTGATACATAACCTGATGCACATCATAATTAATTTTAGTATATACATATCAAAAAATAGTCCATGGGAAAATCAGCTCAAGACGTACTAAGGCAGATCAAAGACGAGCGTATTGAACTCATTGATCTTAAATTCACTGACATACATGGCAAATGGCAGCATTTAACTGTCACTTCGGACATGATTGACGAAAGTTCATTCAAGGAAGGATTAGCTTTTGACGGATCCTCAATTAGAGGATGGAAAGCAATAAACGAATCAGACATGTCAATGGTCCCTGATTCAAGCACTTCATGGATAGACCCTTTTTACCGACATAAAACTCTCAGCATGATCTGCTCTATACAAGAGCCAAGAAGTGGAGATCCATACTCAAGATGCCCAAGAGCATTAGCCCAAAAAGCATTGTCCTATCTTTCAACTACTGGACTAGCGGATGCAGCTTTTTTTGGACCTGAGCCTGAGTTTTTTATATTTGACGATGTTAGATATGACTCAAAGGAAGGAACTTCTTTTTATAGTGTTGACAGTATCGAAGCCCCTTGGAATACTGCAAGAATTGAGGAAGGTGGGAACCTAGGGTACAAAATCCAATACAAAGAAGGATACTTCCCTGTTTCTCCAAATGATACGGCTCAAGACATGCGCTCTGAGATGCTTCTACTTATGGGAGAACTTGGGATACCCATTGAGAAGCATCATCATGAGGTGGCTGGTCCAGGACAACATGAGCTAGGTATGAAATTTGCTTCTCTTATAGAAGCAGCCGATAATGTCATGACCTATAAATATGTAGTCAGGAATATAGCTAAAAAATACGGTAAGACAGCAACCTTTATGCCGAAACCTGTCTGGAATGACAATGGTACAGGCATGCATGTTCACCAAAGTCTATGGCAAGCTGGTAAGCCACTTTTCTTTGGTGAAGGTACTTACGCAAACCTCTCCCAAACAGCAAGATGGTATATAGGCGGTATTCTCAAACATGCGCCATCATTCCTAGCCTTTACTAATCCAGGTACTAACAGTTACAAACGTCTTGTTCCAGGTTTCGAGGCTCCAGTAAATCTCGTCTATTCACAAGGTAATCGATCTGCGGCAATCAGGATTCCCCTCACTGGACCAAGTCCAAAAGCAAAAAGATTGGAATTCAGACCAGGAGATGCATTGGCAAATCCATATTTAGCCTTTAGTGCAATGCTTATGGCTGGTATTGATGGAATAAAAAATCAAATCGATCCAGGTGATGGTGAAGATAGAGATTTATTTGAACTACCTGCTGATGAACTTGCAAAGATAGCAACCGTACCATCATCATTAAACGATGCTTTAGGGGCATTAAAAGATGACAATGACTACCTAACTGAAGGAGGAGTATTCGACAAAGACTTTATTGACAATTTCATTGAAATGAAATATGAGGAAGTCCAGCAGTTAAGACAGAGACCTCACCCTCA
>QCLI01000009.1 GCA_003214695.1 Prochlorococcus sp. AG-412-P08 | reverse complement strand
TTAACAACATAATCATCTGCACCTAGTTCAAGCCCTGTAATGCGATCTGCAACATCTCCTAAGGCCGTAAGCATAACTATCGGGACATCTGAATCCTTTCTCAATTCTTGAATGACACCATAACCATCAAGTTTTGGCATCATGACATCAAGTACAACCAAATCAGGTTCACAATTTTGAAACTGCTGAAGCGCTTCATTACCATTGCAAGCCGTAACAACTTGATAGCCGATCATCGACAAACGAGTTTCCAGGATTCTCCTGATACTCGCTTCATCATCAGCTACGAGGATGATTTCTTTAGATTGACTGGCGGCCGTCATTTTGTCTGTAACTGAATCCGCTTAAACAAGTTTATCTTAGACAAACCTTTAAAATCATCTAAAAAACTACTTCATTCAACTACAAAGAACTTTCTTTAGACAACCGAGTGACACGAACTAGCACTATCTATATCTGCCAAACATGTGGAGCAGAAACACGACAATTTTTTGGTCGATGCACAAGTTGCGGGGATTGGAACTCAATAGTTGAAGAAGTAATTCGTCCATCAAATTTACGAACCACAAACAAGAGAGGTTCTTCTTCAAAAAGTCTGGTAGCAAAGCGTTCTCAACCAATTTCATCTATCAATAATGAGCCTGTTGGACGCATTTTCAGTGGGTCCAAAGAATTAGATCGAGTCCTTGGTGGAGGCTTGGTCGAAGGTTCTCTCGTACTCATAGGAGGCGATCCAGGAATAGGTAAAAGTACTCTGCTTTTGCAAAGCGCAACTGAAATGGCTCGTTACAAATCAGTTCTTTATATAACAGCCGAAGAATCAAGCAACCAAGTACAACTTCGCTGGAATCGGCTCAAAAAAGAAGAATCTTCTCTTCACCTTCTTGCAGAAACAGATCTTGAGTTAATTTTGAATGAGATAGAAAATTTCAATCCAGCTGTTGCAATCATTGATAGCATCCAAGCTTTACAAGATAGTAATTTAGGAGGCACGCCAGGTTCAGTCAGCCAAGTTAGGGAATGTGCAGCGGCCTTGCAGAGGTTGGCGAAATCCAAAAATATAACTGTAATCCTTGTAGGCCATGTCACCAAAGAAGGAATGCTGGCAGGTCCCAAAGTCCTAGAACATCTCGTTGATACAGTTTTAACATTTGAAGGGGATCGTTTCGCTAGTCACCGAATTCTTAGGACAGTCAAAAATAGATTTGGCGCTACCAATGAGCTGGGTGTATTTGAAATGCAAGGCTCGGGATTAATAGAAGTTCTAAATCCAAGTGAACTTTTCTTAAGCTCTCAAAATGCTCCTGGGGTGGCAACATCAGTAGCTTGTGAAGGAACCAGACCAATTGCTATAGAGCTTCAAGCCTTAATTAACAAAACCAGCTATCCATCCCCCAGAAGAACCGCCACTGGGATTGAGAGCAATAGATTGCATCAAATCCTGGCAGTTATTGAAAAACATTTAAATCTTCCCTTATCACGTTTCGATTGTTATTTAGCAGTAGCAGGAGGATTGGAAGTTGAAGAACCTGCAGCAGATTTAGGAATAGCAGCAGCTATCATCTCAAGTTATAAAACAGTAGAGCTTCCTAAAGGGACTGTCCTACTTGGAGAGATTGGCCTTGGGGGGCAATTGCGTTCTGTAGGGCAAATTCAATTAAGAATTCGTGAAGCTGGGAGACTAGGATTCCATAGTGCAATTATTCCAAAGTTATCGAATAAAGAATTACCCTCAAAGAATAATAATCAAATACGTATAAAAGAAGCTTCAAATATAAGAGAAGTGTTTGAAATCGTACTTAAGCTAATTTAAACTTTAAAGAGTCATCAATATACATCGATGTTACTTCTTCCAGTAGTCTTTAACCAGTTTTCAATATCTAAATATCCACCAGGGTAAAGCCTGACTGCCTTAGTCCAAACCTCAGCAGCTTTATCAAACCAAATGTCACTTTCATCTGGTTTCCCTTCTTGTTGTAAAGCACGACCTCGTTTTTCATATATGAGTCCCATGTTTTTTAAACATGATGGTTGTTTCGGGTTTTCTTCTAAAGCTTTGATATAAGTATCTAGTGCTCTTTCCTCTTCTCCATTACTCATATAGATAATAGCCATATTTTTCAGCGTTTCTCCTCTATCAATGGCACTCTCCTCAAGCCTGAGACTCTCTTCATAATTCTCTAAAGCCTCCGAATAATCACCATTAGTTTGAGCTGCAAAGCCTTCTTTGTAATAGATATAAGCTTGCTTTTCCTTCGCTGGAATAGGCATCATTTTCACAATACCTTCAGCAATTACAGAGAATGCTTTATCAAAAGGATTGTCGTTATTTTGGCTACTAGGCACGATGAATTAAGTCAAAACGTTCTTAAGACCATCCTGACGCGATTCTTGGTTTCTTGCTTAAAGGACTTAATTTTTTTTAAAAGCAAGAATCTTCAATACATATACTCATTAGATTAAGAGCATGCAAAATCTAAATTGATCCTTGAACAGTCCAACCATTCAGCCTAAATATGAATCCGTTTTAATTGATGTAGAAGGCATGAAATGTGGCGGGTGCGTGCGCGCAGTAGAAAAAACTCTTCTTGATCAAGAAAATGTTGAGAATGCAAGCGTAAACTTAGTTCAGAGAACTGCCTTAATAGAACTTAAAAATCAAGATGAAAATATTGAAAGAATTCTGACTGCATTAACAAATCACGGCTTTCCTGCAAAACAAAGAAGAAATACTCAACCCGTCAGCAATGCAGAATTAAACAGCACCAATCAATTATGGAAACAATGGCAACAGTTGATGATCGCCTTGATTTTGCTGTTACTGTCTGTAATTGGACATTTAGCTGAAGGAGGAAAAATTGACATCCCGATACTGGGAACATTGCCTTTCCATGCAAGCCTTGCGACTTTTGCACTTTTTGGGCCAGGCCTTTCAATCATCAAAAGTGGAATCAGGTCAGCAATACACTTCACCCCAACTATGGACACACTCGTTGGGATTGGGGTTTCTAGTGCTTATATAGCAAGCCTAAGCTCACTAGTTTGGCCAAATGTTGGCTGGCCATGCTTCTTCAACGAACCAGTCATGCTTCTAGGGTTCGTTTTACTTGGAAGATTCTTAGAAGAACGAGCAAGGTTTCGCACAGGAAAAGCACTAAAAGAACTAGCTCAATTGCAACCTGATAAAGCAAGACTTTTAGTTAATAAAGATCAAATCAAAAACATCCGAGTAGGTGCACTTAAAGTTGGAGAACAAATTCAAGTGTTAGCTGGAGACCGTTTTCCCATTGATGGCACAGTCATTGAAGGAAATTCAGCAATAGATGTCTCATGTCTGACAGGTGAGCCCCTACCTTTAACAGCTTCAGCAGGTACAGCGATAACAGCAGGGACATTAAATTTAGATGGGACGCTAATAGTTCAAGTTGATCGAATAGGAGCTGAAACAGCCTTAGCAAGGATTATTGGTTTAGTAGAACAAGCACAAGCCAGGAAGGCACCTATTCAAAGTCTTGCTGATCAAGTAGCAGGAAGTTTTTGCTATGGAGTTGTCGCGTTATCAGTGGGTACATTCTTTTTCTGGTGGAAACTAGGAGGCAAATTATGGCCTGAAGTTCTTAAAAGTTCAGGTCAAGGTCTAATTCATGGCCATGAGCATCTGTTGCATTCTTCACTTGGTGCGGAAGCTCAAACTCCTTTAGGAATAGCAATTCAACTATCCATTGCAGTATTAGTTATTGCTTGTCCTTGTGCACTAGGGCTGGCAACACCAACTGTAATAACAGTTGCCTCTGGTAAAGCAGCACAAAATGGCTGGTTGTTCAAAGGAGGAGATGTTATTGAAAAAGCTGCATCAATTAATCAAATTGTTTTTGACAAAACAGGAACTCTTACTGTTGGCCGCCCTTCGGTAATTGGTTACTTAGCGACGAAAGATAAATCTAAACTAATTCAGATTGCAGCAAGTCTAGAAAACAACAGTAGACATCCAATCGCATATGCAATTCTTCAAGAGTCGCAGATAATGAACTTACCTATACTCAAATCCTCCAACATAAAAACTATCCCTGGTAAAGGTATTTCTGGAGATATTGAAAATATTGAAGGTAACGTCAAGATAGGAACAATTAAATGGGCAAAACATGAAGGAGTAGTGTGGGATAAAAGAATAGATCATCAATTAGAAAATGCCAGCTATTCTAGTCAATCTATTGTTGCAGTTTCAATTGCAAATGAACTAATTGGTCTAATAATAATTGACGATCAGATTCGCGATGATGCAATTTCAGCACTGGAAGAATTAAGAAAACAAGGTCATATATTAAGAATAATGAGTGGTGATCGTCGGGAAGCAGTGCAAGAAATAGGTCGTCAACTTGGATTTTCAAACAATCTTCTAGAATGGCAATTGCTACCTGAAGATAAACTCAATAATTTAGAAAATTTAAAGAGTGATGGAAATATAGCAATGGTTGGAGATGGAATTAATGATGCTCCTGCACTTGCAAGTTCTTATCTTGGAATAGCAATTGGTACAGGTACACAAATAGCACAAGATTCCGCAGACCTTGTTTTATTAGGAGATAGTCTTGAGAGTTTGCCAAAAGCATTTTTACTTGCTCAAAAAACAATGAATAAGATAAAGCAAAATCTATTTTGGGCATTTGGCTATAACATAATTGCCTTACCAATTGCTGCAGGAATACTATTACCTAAGTTTGGTTTATTACTTTCTCCCCCTATCGCAGCATTATTAATGGCTTTAAGTTCAATAACGGTAGTAGTTAATTCCTTATCATTAAAAATATCATGAAAGGAATCTTTATAGTTCTTGAAGGTATAGATGGGTGCGGTAAAAGCACACAAATTCAACATTTATCAAAATGGTTACCTAAAAGTGGTTTGATTCCTGAGGGATCAAAGCTAATCACAACACGTGAGCCTGGGGGCACAAAATTAGGTAATTCTATTCGAGAGTTGCTCCTAAGAAATTATAACGATAACTCGCCTGAGCCATTAACAGAACTTCTACTATATGCTGCTGATCGCGCCCAACATGTTAGCCAAGTAATACTTCCAGCACTTAACAATGGGCACTGGGTGATTAGCGATCGCTTTAGCAGTTCAACTATGGCATACCAAGGATTTGGTAGAGACTTAAATAAAAGAATTATTGAAACATTAGAAGATATTGCCACTAAAGGAATTACACCAAACTTAACTCTTCTTCTAGATATTTCAGTTACTGAAAGCATCAAAAGAAGAAGGAGTAATTCAAAAGATAGAATGGAGTCAGAAGGGAAAATATTTCTGGAGCGTGTTTCTAATGGTTTTAGATCAATAGCAAAAGATAAAGAATGGACTACTATTTCTAGCCATGAGAAAGAAGAATTAGTTAGCAAAGCAATTGAAAAAGAAATAATGAAGCTTTTAAAAAACAATAATCTTTAATGCAATGAATTCCGATGCAAATCTTTTTGAGGAATTTAGCTATCAGAATCTAGCAACTCAAATCTTATCTGCTTCAATTAGAAAAAACCATATAGCCCCAGCATATTTATTTACAGGTCCAAAAGGAATTGGTCAAAAAAAAATCGCTTTCCGTTTTTTAGAAGGTATTTTAAATAAGGAATCACTAAATTCAAATAAAAGAAATATACGGAATCGTATCGAGCAAGGGAATCACCCTGATTGCTTTCAAATAGAACCAACTTACTTATATCAAGGTAAGTTGATTAATCAGTCTATTTATGAGAATGAAAACTATCAAAGCAATGCATTGCCTCAGATACGTCTAGAGCAAATAAAAAGCCTTAAAAATTTCTTAAACAAAAAGCCAATTGAAGGTAAATTAAGCATGGCCTTGTTGGAAGATGTAGAGACAATAAATGAAGCAGCATCAAATGCTCTTCTAAAAACATTGGAAGAACCAATTAACGGACTATTAATATTAATCTCCTCTAGACCTGATAAATTACTATCTACAATTAAATCTCGTTGTCAGATAATTCCTTTTAAACCCTTAAATAATGAACTCCTAAAAAATAATCTAAGTCAATATAAAATAAGTGAAACTATTATCACTAACCAAAGAGAGTTGCTTGAACTTTCTAATGGCTCTCCTGCTCAATTAGAAAAAATACTCAAGAATTTAGAAGAAATCCCAGATAGCATATGGTCCGATGTTAAAAGTCTTCCAAAAGAACCATTAGGGGCTTTAGGATTAGCAAAGAATATTGCAGATAATCTTAGCCATGAGCAACAAATATTTCTCATCGATTGGATGCAGCAATATTATTTGAAAACAAAAATTGATATAATAATAATAAAAAGATTAGAAAAGTTAAAAATACAGCTAAAATCTTACATTAACCAAAGAATTGCCTGGGAGATTGCACTGATAGAAATTATTAGTCAATAATCATTAGCTATTTACTTTATCAATAAAGGATGTAGAAGTATTGCCTTCCTGCGATGTCTTTAAAATCAACTCCTTAGCTACATTAATTTGATCACCTTTAGGTAGCTCCAAGCAATAGCCTGCTCCATACACAGTTTTAATAAATATAGGTTTACGGGGTTCTGGTTCAAGTTTTGTTCTCAAATGACGAACATGAACACGAATAGTCTCGATATCATCATCAGGCTCATACCCCCAAACTTCTTTCAAAATTAAAGATGGAGCAACAGTTTGGCCATGCCTTTGAAGAAGACAGTGCAACAACTCAAATTCTAAATGAGTTAATCGAACGGGTTTATCAAACCAAATTGCTTCAAATCTTTCAGGGACCAATGTCAATGGTCCATAATTAAGAATTTCTGGATGGCCAGTGCTGCCTAAAGGAGCACGATTCGTTCTCCTAAGCAATGCTTTAATTCGAACATGTAATTCTTCCAAATCAAATGGCTTAGTTAAATAGTCGTCAGCCCCTGAATTAAATCCAGTAACCTTATCCTTTGTTGCTCCCAAAGCTGTAATCATAAGAATGGGAATAGAAGCCGTTCTTTCATCTCTTCTGAGACGTTGACAAAGAGTTAGACCATCTACACTAGGAAGCATAAGATCTAAAAGGATGAGATCTGGCTTATATTGCAGAGCCAAAGCTTGCCCTTTAATGCCATCATCCGCGCGCTGAACATCGAAACCAGTATGTTCAAGATGCCCTGAAACCAACTCCCGCATGTCCTTGTCATCTTCAATTAACAGAATGCAAGGCTTCATTAGATCGAGCTCAGATTAGGAAAACAGACAACAATTTACTGCATGGTCTGAATTGGTACGATTCTCTCAAAATTTAAAACTTACTGCAGAATTGGTAAATCAAAAGAAAAATCATAAAATTCCTGAGATCCGCCTTCATCAAAGGGTTATAGAACCCTACAAGCATTTCATAGCGTTTTCAGTTTTTAGAATTTCTTCAGATTCTCTATTGGATCAGCCGTAACGAAGAAAACTCCCCGGAAGAAATCAGGGTTTACCAGTTCTTACCAGCAGTGAAGCGTGATGAGAGAAAGAAATAAGTAGATGAACGAATACTCCCCAACATATCCCCAACACATCACAACGAGTCTCTAAAATGTATCCAACTGGCCCGTCTAAATTGTTCCTATAGTGTAGTAATCTATCAATTTTAATCTGCTTTATTATCACAAAATGATGCCCCTAAATTTTCCTTATAGTAAGGATAACTGACACGTCCAAAGTATCCTTATAGTGTGAAGGACAGAACGTCATTAAAAGACCTAAATAAAAATAGATATACAGATTAGGAGGAGAAATAACTGACAAAGCAAGAGAGGAGATTCTCTTTCTGTATCAAGAGAACCCAACTAAAGTTAAACGTTATATAACGAATCTTATTAGAGTATCTATTGTAGAAGCAGAGACATCACTGTATTAATTATTGTACATAGAATTAACACAATTAGGAATTGTAGCAAAATTATCTAATTAGAAAATGGCTATTTAATTAACGACGGCTTAACCAGAAATATACTTAGTTGAATTAATTTGTTTATATGAAAATGCTAAATCATAAATCATCGAAATATATTTTCTTACTATAGTTGTTTTAAATAAAGCTTTATATTCTTGATATTCTAAAATTGTAAAGTCTATATTTTCAGAAGTATTAATATATGCACCTACTTTTATAAGATTATTAATTAATGGGTACATGTTTTTATTTACTAGCCATAGATCTATTGGTGTTGCTAATACGGCTAACTTTTTAGTATATATAGCTTGAGCTAAAGTAGTGCAAGGATAAGTAATAAAAACTATATCGGCGAGATTAAATGCATCTACTAAATTTATTGAATTTTCTAAGAAATAGCATTTATTGTAGATATTTGAATATATGGCAAAAGATTCTTTGATCATTTGAGTAAAATTACCACTAGTTTTAAGAACAACAAAATAACCCTTAGCAAGCAATTTCTGAATTAAACGCGTTGTTGATTCAAAATTAATTAATTGTTCTTTATATCCCATAGGTCCAGGAACGATTTGCCGATTGTAGTAATTTAGTACTTTTGGAACTACTAATGCTATTGGTTTCTTATTAAATAGATTTTTTCTCTTTATATCTATTTTATATTGAAAAAATTTATTAAGACTATCCAAATTAATTAGTGGATTTACTGCTCTTATATAAATTGGCTTGTTAAGATGAACTTTATCTGAAACTATACTTGAAGGGCTTACACATATTGCTTTACTATATTTAAACTGGCCAAAATAATATGTTTTAGCAAAGCAGCCACCTCCATGATCTATTAAATAATTTTTTCTGCCATTACGTTGCCCAAGAACAGAGTTTAAACAATCATTATAAAAATATGCTGTGCAACTTAAGATAGGACTTCCATCTGTTTTTTGAACGATATCTTGAATATATTTATTCGCTTTTATGAATGCAAAAGGTAATAACTCGTTTATAATATCTTTTAAATACATTTCTAATTCACTAGAATCATCTAATGTCTGACCTCTAAAAGGTTCTTTACAAACTCCTATATCATTATTATATTCGTTAATTAACCTAGACCAAGCAACATCAAAATCAAGAAACTCGTATCTTCCAAAATATTGAATATACTCTTGAAAAGAAAGGCAATTATCTGCAAGATAGATTTTTTCGCGGGCTTTCCTGATTTTTGTTATTTTATTAATATATCGTTTTAAGTTCGTAACTCTATTCAATATATTCGTATTTATTTTGGGTTTATAACTTGTGCCTTCTAATATTCTGAATTTAGGAGATTTAATTTCTATAAACTTTATTTCATTTTTTAGTGACAAAGACTTGATACATTTTATCAACATAAATGAATTAAACTCATCAGTTGAATCTATTAGATTTATATCTATAGTCGAAAATGGTCTTTTCTTTTTTACTATATTAGGAGCAAGTATAATTTTTTTCGATAATTCCAGTTGCTTTGAATAAAAGAATCTATCTACTGATATAGATAATATATAATATATGCTTTGATAGAATTGATCAATCTCATTTTTAGTTCTTTCAAAGATAGGATATGTTTTTAGTTCATTGCAAATTTTAAGTGCAAGATCTTCTATAAAAGACGTATTCTCTTTTGAAAAGTTAATGAATCTGAGGTCAGAAGACTTGTTAGGCCAAGGGTAAGCTATATCAGATTGATCTAATTTATTAATTATTTGGTATTGATCGTTATCATCAAGGCAAGTCCTCATGATTTCTTTCTTGATCAAATTCTTAAATTTTTCAGATCCAAGAAATAAATATTTAGAATCTTTAGTTACCATGTCTATTGTCTAACAATAACTTGAATAAATCATATAATGGTAACCAATAGAGGTACGTTTTAATTTTATTGCTTTTTTAGCATATATTCTCAAAGATAATTTTAACATGGTCTGATTACTCCGTTTCAGATTAATATTCAAATTACCATCAAAAGAGCTCTTTAAAGGAGAAGGCATGCTTACTCCTACCAAATCTTTTCTTCAGTAGAGACTGACTTAATAATAAAGCTATCCAAAATATGAGGTTTAGGTACCATCTGCAGGTTTATCAAAATGAAATCAAATGGAATATCCAGACTTGTAAAAGCATTGTGATGACTGGACTGGGGTGAATAAGAGTTACAATGCAGATGGAATACAGATCAAGTGGACAAGCAAAATCTCTCCCAACCTGTAATACAGAAAAAATACAGGTGCACTTTATGCCATCAGATCTATTGATATGACTAGTACTTATCCTCAATTAATAATAGATAATGAGTTTAAAATCTTTTGTCTAAAAGTTAATATCATATGTTTTACATCGTTACCTAATTAGTTCCTTTGCCGGTACTACAATCGGACACTCTAGAAAAGAGTCTAAGCCTCTATTAGGTCAAGATGTGACGAAGATAGTCAACTACACTTTGCTTCAACTGATCAGTCCAGATGATAATTGAGAATTATTGCTTGCAATCGGTCAAATACCCATTATCGTTTACAATTTTAAAATTAATTTTTATTGGTATGGAATCAGAAAAACTTTCTAAGATGTATAAAAATTCAGATCATGTAAGTGGCTATTTAAAATTTAATTATTCAAAAGAAAATATTGAAGCCAATAAGAAGCCTACTTTTAGAGCAACTTTTGATACTCTCTATAGATCAGAACAGCAAAGTTTAAATTTTTTAAAAGGTAAATTTAATTCTGTAATTGATGCTGGGTGTGGTACTGGTGCAATTAGTAAAGTCTTGGTTGACTTTTGCATGAATTCATCAAATTACAATTATCTAGGAGTTGATATAGATCATCAAATGATTGATAGCGCTAATCGTTATTTCAAAAGCAACAATGCCTCATTTATAGTTGGAGATGTTCTTTCTCCATCAAAATCAATTGATTTTGGTAAACGTGACCTTTTATTAGGATTTAATCTTATAACTCAATACTCTGATTGGAAAAATGCTCTCAAAGGTCTCAGAAAGTTAAATACTAGATTCATTAATTTATCTACTTCATTAACATTTAACTCTCCTACGATTGTTGATGATGATCTTAGTTATGTATTTTATGGAGGTACTACAAAAGTGGTTACGGCAATTCACAATATCTTTTGGATATATGCTTTTCTATGCTCTCCAGGAATGGATGCATCCGAGATAAATGTTTTTTGCTATAAGAAAAATACAATTAATATGATTCATCCAGTTGATCTGAATGACCTTTATGTAGGTAACATCGTTGCGGAGTTTGACCCTGCGAAATCATGGGTTAAAACAGGCAGGCGACCTCTGCTCAGAATTTATGACAATGAGTTTCTTCGTTATTCAAGTTCCTATCCGAACACTTGAAAAGTAAAGAGTAAGAATGGTAAATCAATATTAATTATCAGTCCAACTCCCACTAAATCTTTTTAGAAACCAACTCTCTCCCCACTAATTTAGGAAACTAAATTGAACTTGACCAAACCACCCCTCTTCTAGTAGTGCAGATATACTATTAAAGAAGAATCATTAGATAGTCTAAAAGATCAAGATCATTGGCACCCGTGGAGGTTTTAGATGAATCCGAAGAGTGGCAATACTTCAGCGAAGAAGACCTAAAATAGACAAGAACCAGTCTGGCTTGTAGGACCTGTCAGTACTTCACCTATGCCGCTACAAAGTCTTGCTTGACTCTTTTGACCTTGTCCTTTCATCAGCGTCTCATTCCACAAGGTGACCACCTTCACAAGAAATGTAATTAGGTGGATTCAAAAGAGAGAACTTCAGATTGTTTACTGCCCTAAAGTTGCTTGATCCTTCCCAACGCATCTCTAAAAATCCCCAACATATCACCAACATATTTGTGGCGTTTCTGACCTAACATTAAATCTGGTAAACGATTCTTTTCGCTTAGTTCTCAGTCATTACGCCAAAAAATCCTCCTGAACACTCAGGAAGACTTGTGAGGGTCAAAAAACTCCCCGGGCGGGATTCGAACCTGCGACCAATCGGTTAACAGCCGATCGCTCTACCGCTGAGCTACCGAGGAAAGTATGAACAGAACCTAGCCTTGATACCCCTCGTACCGCAAGTTAAATAATTTTCTTCATCACCTCCTCTCCGGAGAACCATTGTCCCAGACGCCCTTGTTCCATAATTGCAGCAGCATCACAAAATGTGAGCTCTTCGAGACGGTGTGTAATCCAGAGAGCAGTAATTGGTGCTTTATCAGACTTTCTAGTAATTTTGCGGACAATTTCTAAAATTGATCTCTGACTAATGGGATCTAGTAGCGCCGTAGGTTCATCCAGTAAAAGCAAATTTGCCTGACTTGCTAAAGCCCCAGCAAGAGCAAGGCGTTGTTTTTGACCACCACTAAGAGTATGAATTGGTCTATCGGCCATATCCTCTAAGCCAACTTGAGTAAGGGCTGAATTTATTCGTTCATCTCTTTGACTAGAATCCAAGTCAGGGGGGAGGCTTAAAAGTAAATCACTTGAACAACTTGGCAAAAGCAACTGATGGTCAGGGTTTTGCAACATCAATGCAGGCTGAAAAGAGCAAATGAATCTACCTTCTTGTGGGCTAATTAAGCCACTAATTAAACGAAATAAAGTACTTTTTCCACTGCCATTACTTCCAACAACCATCCACAGACCTGGACTGGAAATAGATAAATTGCATTGATCTAATGTCTTCTTCCCGATTTTCCAGCCATAAGAAATGTTTTGTAACTCCAGGTATCCACTTTGGTTAGTTTCAAGAAGAACTTGTTTCTGACTTTCTTTCATAAATCTATTGATCCAAGGAAAAGCCAGGTCGTCTACTTCCACCAGCACCTGTTGTTTTTTCATACATCTGAACTGCTAGCAATTCACTGGTCAAAATTGCTATTTTTTTATCTTCAACCTGTTCGCAATGGATCTCTACAACTTTTGGGTCTCCTGTCTTCAGCGTTTCTTTTAAAGACTTGTACAAGGCTGTAGCATCCTCTAATTGTTTACGTTGAACTGACAATGGAAGAGGGCTGAATTTAAGAGCAATCTCAATTAAATACACAGTAAATTCTCAAATACTTTGATTTTATTGATTTTGAGCTCGAAGTGAAAATAATATATAAATGAATTCAGCTTCAACATTTCAATAAGTAAAACATTCTAAAAAAGTTAATGCCCATAGCATCCGACATAACCAATTTAGTGGGCAGAACGCCCCTAGTAAGACTGAACCGTCTTCCAAAGTCTTTTGGATGTAAAGCAGAATTACTAGCAAAGCTCGAAAGTTTCAACCCCACATCCTCTGTCAAAGATCGTATTGCTGGAGCAATGGTTGTCGCTGCAGAGAAAGAAGGCACAATTAGTCCTTCAACAACAGTTCTCATAGAGCCAACAAGCGGCAATACTGGAATAGCTCTTGCAATGGTAGCTGCAGCAAAGGGTTATCGATTAATTCTTACAATGCCCGACTCAATGAGTACAGAGCGACGGGCAATGCTACGAGCATATGGAGCTGAAATCCAACTAACACCAGGCAAAGATGGAATGCAAGGTGCCATAAACCTGGCACAAGAGTTAGTCATTGCAATTCCCAACTCCTATCTCTTGCAGCAATTTGATAATCCTGCCAACCCAAAAGTTCACGAAGCCACAACAGCAGAAGAAATCTGGTCAGATTGTGACGGAAAAGTTGATGCTTTAGTAGCCGGAGTAGGTACTGGAGGAACTATTACTGGCTGTGCCACAGTACTAAGAACAAGAAATCCAAACCTTAAAGTCTTTGCTATAGAACCATCTTCTAGCGCTGTTCTCTCTGGCAAAGATCCAGGGCCTCATAGTATCCAGGGAATTGGAGCTGGCTTTATACCAAAAGTACTTGATACATCATTAATTGATGAAGTCATAGAGGTTGATGATGCCAAAGCAATGGAAGTCGGCAGGCAACTTGCCAGACAAGAAGGACTTTTGAGTGGAATCAGTAGTGGTGCAGCAGTATCTGCAGGACTGGAAATCGGTAAACGATCGGATATGGAAAATAAACGCATTGTTATTGTCTTACCAAGTTTTGGAGAAAGATATTTATCTACTTCTATGTTCACTAACCTTTCATCCTTCCAACCAAGAACAGATGGATACATCTGAAAAATTCAGAATATATCTAACAAATGATAAACGATCCATACAAGCTTTTAGGCGTTTCTACAGACACTCCTTTCAAGGAAATAAAAGCTGCTTACAGGGCATTGGCAAAGAAATTTCACCCTGATACTGGAACTGGAGGGGACAACAAGAAGATCCTTGCAATAAATGCAGCGTGGGAAACAATTAGAAATAATTATAACCAAGTAAAGAATGCACCAGGTCCAAAGAGAAATCGAGAAGCTACTGTCAATTATCAGACTCCGGTAAAAAAAGGCTCTGGAAAAGATGAAGAGATATCTCTTTGGGTAAAAGTGGTTTATATTCCCATAGATCGATTAATGGGGGAAGTAATTAACCCATTCCCAAGAAAATTAAAAGAGCTCTCGGCTGATCCTTACGACGATCTACTTATGGCAGGTTTCTGTGAATACATTGAAAAAAGCAAAAAGAAACTAACAAAAGCAAAAGATCTATACCAATCTATGGCTACCCCATTAGAGGCAAAGCACTTTAGTCTTAGTCTTTATCAATGTTTTTCAGAACTACAAGATGGAATAAATGAATTGGGAAGATATACCGCAGGATATGTAGAAAGTTATTTACATGATGGACATGAAATGCTACGTAAAGCAAAAAAGAAAAGATTGCTTCTTAAAAAAGATAAGATCCGTTTCTAGTTTCAAAAATCATCTTATTCAGTCCAAGCCTCTAATTGATCAATCCTAAACCAAACATCAGGGACAGGCATGCGCCAACGCACTTGTCCAAACTCCCCTTGAACAATGAGCAACTCGCCAGGTCCTTCGAAAATATATTCAGGTAAAGACTCATCACTGGACATTGATTCAAGGCTATTTAGATAAGCCTTACGGTTTACCCGAACCAAGGAACCCTTTCGGAAAGGTTTTGGCGCTTTTATAGAATCAGGTTGTTCAATCATTAGAAAATAATCCTACTAAAATAATCAGTATCCAATCTCTAGCACAAACTGTAGATCTATCCACGACATGAGGTTTTATGCAATTACTACTATTTGGCTGTACTGGATTTATTGGTTCTGAGTTAGTTCCAAGACTTCTTTCCTCTGGACATCAAATAACAATAGTTAGTCGAAGGAATAAAAAGAAGCTCAAAAATTTTAATTTAAATACAATTAATTTTATAAATGCTAATCCAGCAAATCTTTCTTGTTGGAACAAAAGTGAGCTGATTAATTCATTAGCAAGCGCAGAAGGGATAATTAATCTTGCTGGAGAGCCTATTGCAGACAAGCGTTGGACTCAGAGACATCTCAAAGAAATAAAGAAAAGCCGCCTCCAATCTACTCAATATTTAATCAATGCAATTTCTAAACTTAAAAGATCTCCCTCAGTTCTCATCAATGGATCAGCCATAGGTTTTTATGGAACCAGTTTAGAAAAGTTATTCGACGAAAACAGCTCTTCAGGTGAAGATTTTCTAGCAAAGCTCTGCTATCAATGGGAAAGCATCGCCTCACAAAAGCCAAGACAAACTCGATTAGTAACTATTAGAACAGGTATAGTTCTGGGCAAAGGTGGAGGAGCGTTAGCAAAGATGATTCCTGTTTTCCGAGCAGGCTTTGGTGGGCCCATTGGTAGCGGAAAACAATGGATGAGTTGGATTCACAGAAGTGATCTATGCCAAATTATTGAACAGGCCCTGACGAGGAAGTCTTGGTCAGGAGTCTTCAATGGTGTAAGTCCGAATCCAGTTACTATGTACGAATTTTCTCATCTTCTAGGCAAATCACTTAATCGTCCATCGCTTGTGGCCGTTCCAGGAGCAATCTTAAAAATACTGCTTGGGGATGGGGCACAAGTCGTTCTTCAAGGACAAAAAGTTAGTCCCAAACGGCTTGCAAAAGAAGGCTTCAAGTTTAATTACCCTAATCTGGATAATGCGTTTCAATCAATCAGAGACTCATAAGTAAGAAATTTCCACTGCTTATTCATGTAATCCAAATTTAAATATCAATTCATTTATAGAGGACGTCATACGTTGTGTTCCTCCTTTACTACCTAGTCGACATAATGCCTCGTTTACACAATCGTTTTTAAGTTGAGAATCTTGATGCAATTGATTAAAAATTAAAAGAATTAAATTCGCTGTTTCCAAGAAAAGATTTCTTTTATTAAAAGAGTCCTCTTTTGCACAAAAAACTGTTTTTCCAAGTAATCTTCTTTGAGCCTCAGCAAAAGAAGAAGTGAATTGAGGTCCTCTCCCAGGAAGCTGAATAACTGGTTTAGCTAATCCAATAGCTTGCTCAGCAGCTGTTCCAGCCATACACAATAAGAGGTCACTGCTCTGTAAAAGTTCTACAAAAGAATTCCTGTGAACTGTCAAACGACAAGAACCATTCACCAATTTCATATAACTAGTCTGGAAAGATTCATTCATGCAATGCCACCCATCCTTAGAAACCAAAGCCAGCAATTCTTCATTCCCCATAGCATTAACCAATGCCATATCCAAACTAAAATCTGAAGCAGTAAGCAATGAATTAGGCAAACATTTCAAAACATGCAAAATCATTAATAAGTTATTATCCAACTCTGGTCTACGACTACCAGGCAATATTCCTAAGCGAAAAACTCTTTTAGGCAATTTATTCCTGGGGGTTAATACTGGGTCCATAAATGGATTGCCCAAAAAAATGATTGGTCTATTAAGTTGAACTGTTAAATCTTCAGCAGTTAATTTGTCTCGGCTATAAATCTCTAAAACTCTCTTACTTTTCAAACAAAAGGAAGCTGGCCAAGGTAAGCGTAATTTGCCCTCATAATGACTAGAGTATGCAACTAAATAGACAACAGATTTTCTGTTACTAATCCAAGCTGCAAGCAATGGAACTACATCACCAACAACAATTAAGAGGTCAAAAGTACTTACTATCTTCAATAAGCGCAAAATACTAAGAGCAAGATAAAATATTTGACCTTGAACGAGTTCAGTAAATCGGCCAATCAAACTTGTATATCCAATACCACCTGTACTAAATTCCCTTCTAAAACCATGAATCTTAATTCCTTCGTTTTGATACGCATTCCCTTTTCCCACTAAAGGAAATGCTTCGACCTGATGACCTATTCTTTGTAATTCAGTTGCTAATAATGCACCAGATACATCTTCACCATGTCCATTACTTATAAGAAGTAATTTAGCCAAATTAAAACCCCAGCCATGACTGAATTTTTTTCAAAGAATTCCAATCAGGCTTCCTATTTATTCCATCATTAAGAGAAGCCTTCAATTCCTTTTCCAAGTCTGGTACAATTAATAAAGCTCTTTTTACAAATTCAATATGTTCTCTGACTCCTTTTGAATTAGTTTCAAGAAGAGCAATTGTTAAGTTAATTCTAGATTGAGGGTCCTGAGGATTAAGTTTAACTGCAACTCGTGCAGATCTCAAAGCATTCTGATTCTCATTACAGAGTAATTGCAACCAAGATAAACAAGTCCAACCTGCTGATTGATTTGGAGAAATACTTGTTATTTCCTCAAAGTCTTTTATTAACTTACTTGCCTTTTCACCAGACTGATATCTGGCCATAGCATTATCAAAAAGGCTTTCATCATTTCTGTCCATTGGATTAACAGTCATAAACAAATTAAAGAATGTGTTACTTGATTTTCAAACAGCAAATGAACTTCCACAACCACAGGTTTGAGTGGCATTGGGATTAGTGAAATTAAATCCTCCACCTATTAATTCATTGCTAAAATCTAACTGCATTCCATAAATATATAAAAGACTTTTTTGATCGCAAACAACTTTAAAGGAAGTGCCTTCCAGTGTTTGATATTCATACACTTCATCACCTTCTTGTACATCAGCAGAATCAACAAAGTCCATTGTGTAACTCATTCCACTGCAACCACCTGAGCGAACCCCTACCCGAAGAAATTGATGATCTCCTTTTTCTCCGCAAAGTCTTGCTAATTGGTTCATAGCAGAAGGAGTGATCAAAATACCTTTACCATCTTCAGCTGTATGGGGAGAAGTGCTTGGAGAAAGAGAACTATTCATTGTTTTTAGCCTTAGTCTAATATCACTTTATTAATAAACCTTAGATTTTGTCTTATAAAGCCTTTCCACTATTGTTAATGGTATTAGTAAGTTTATTCAAATAAAGCGATGAAGGTTGCGATAATTGGTGCTGGCCTCGCTGGACTTTCAGCAGCGGTGGACCTTGTTGATGCCGGACATACAGTCGAGCTTTTTGAAGCTAGGCCCTTCTTAGGTGGGAAAGTTGGCAGTTGGGAAGATCAAGAAGGGAATCACATTGAAATGGGACTACACGTTTTTTTCTTCAATTACGCAAATTTATTTGCTCTAATGAAAAAAGTAGGTGCGCTAGAAAACCTATTACCCAAAGAACACACACATTTATTTGTTAATGAAGGAGGAGATGTAAAATCTCTAGATTTTCGTTTTGCACTTGGTGCACCTTTTAACGGTCTAAAAGCCTTCTTTACAACACCTCAGCTGAATTGGATAGATAAATTACGAAACGCTCTTGCTCTAGGAACTAGCCCCATTGTTCAGGGCCTAATTGATTACGAAGGCGCTATGAAAACAATTAGAGCACTAGATGAAATTAGCTTTCAAGAATGGTTCTTAAATCATGGGGGTAGTCTAAATAGTATCCAAAGGATGTGGAATCCAATTGCTTATGCTCTTGGTTTCATTGATTGCGAGGCAATTTCTGCAAGATGCATGCTTACAATCTTTATGATGTTTGCAGCAAAAACAAAAGCTTCAAAATTGAATCTCTTAAAAGGTTCTCCACATAAATGGCTTACAAAACCCATTCTTGAATATATCGAACAGAAAGGCGGAAGCCTTCACCTGAGACATAAAGTCAAAGAAATCTGTTTTGAAAGTATTGAAAAGCCAGAGGTTACTGAATTGATACTAAATACTCCTGAAGGAGAGAAAACAATTAAAGCTGATAAATATCTTGCAGCTTGTGATGTTCCAGGAATTCAAAAAATTATTCCTGAAGGATGGAAGTCATTCTCCGAATTTGCATGTATCGACAAATTAGATGCTGTGCCAGTTGCAACAGTTCAACTTAGATATGACGGATGGGTTACTGAATTAAAGAACAAAGGTGCTCAACAAAACCTTCATAAGCCATCAGGGCTCGATAACCTTTTATATACTGCTGATGCGGATTTCAGTTGCTTTGCAGATCTTGCCCTAACTAGTCCAGAAGACTATCGAAAAGATGGTCTTGGCTCACTATTACAATGCGTTCTTACTCCAGGGGATCCATGGATTCCTAAATCTTCCAGCACAATAGTGGAACATACTGATAAGCAAGTCAAAGCTCTCTTTCCATCAGCAAAAAATTTAACGTTAGTTTGGAGTAATGTTGTGAAATTAACCCAATCTCTTTATCGAGAAGCACCTGGAATGGAACCATTTAGACCCAGTCAATCAACCCCAATACGTAATTTCTTCTTGGCAGGTAGTTATACAAAACAAGACTATATAGACTCTATGGAAGGTGCGACAATGAGTGGGCATCTAGCCGCTTCAGCAATACTTGAGGAGCCGCCTGAGCTAGAAAAAAACACTTCAGTCTATTGATATGGGACAATGGCTAGAACATACTGTTATTAGCAGAATAAATGCTCCAGTTGGGCAGGTTTGGAACGTGTGGAGTGATCTTGAAGCAATGCCTTTATGGATGACATGGATAGAATCTGTGAAACCACTTGATAATGAAACAACAACCCTTCCAGATCTAACAGAATGGACTTTGTCAGCTAATGGTTTTCGCTTTAAATGGAAAGCACAAATAAATGAAAGAGTTGCACAGCAAAGACTTAAATGGTCATCTGTCGGTGGATTACCAACAAAAGGTTCAGTACAATTTGAAGAAGAAGGGAATTCTACATTCGTAGAATTAATAATTTCCTATGAATTACCTAAAGCACTAGCAAGATTTATGAAAGAAGATATTCTTGGCAAGCTAGTAACTAATGAACTGCAAAATAACCTAGATAATTTTAAAAATCTTGTTGAAAGTGGTCAAGGTGAATAAACTGAATTAACTGCCAATAGGTAACCATAAGCTAACTTTCTATAGATTTAATACAGGCTTGCAATAAACCCTCAAGGTCATACTGAGTTGCTTCCTTATCTAAGCGATTGAAACATTTTCTACAACTAATGCTTGTCTGAGGACCTATAGAAATAATCTTGACCCCCAATAATATTTTTTGCCAATCAGATCCCAAAGCTTCTTCAATTAAATGGGCAGTATGTGCTGCTGTTTTAGCACTGGTAAATAAAATTGCATCAATTTTTGCTGTAGTCAACTCAGTCAGAGTATCTCTAGGGATCTCTTTTGGGCACTGGGATTCATATGCAGGGACTTCAATTACACTGGCCCCAGCACTAGAAAGCTCTTGAAATAAAAGATTTCTTCCTCCAGTTTGGACTCTTGGGATCAAAATTCTTAATCCCAAAGCTGGTACCGGAAAGTGTTTAATTAAACTATCAGCTGAAAATTTGGGTGGCACAAAGTCTGGAATCACATCAAGGGATTCGAGCAAGCGGGCAGTTTTTCTACCAACTGCAGCAACTTTTAAACTTTTAGGCAATACAGCAAGAGAGGTTCCAATCAATTGCAATCGATGCTCCACAGCCATTACTCCATTACTGCTAGAAAAAATGATCCAATGAAAATTCTCTATATCTTGCAAAGCATCATCTAAAGGGGCCCATTCATCGGGAGGGCCAATAACTAAAGCAGGAAGATCTAATACTCTTGCGCCTTTATTCTCAAAAAGAGCACGGGCTTCTGCTTGTTGATCCTGGGATCTAGTAAGAACAACTGTCTTCCCAGTTAAAGGCAGGATTTGCTCCAAATTCATAGGTTAAAAACAACTCTTAATCGAGATCAATTAGTGAACTCTAAAGAGTTATTCCTAGAAATATTTTTGCCTTTGCTCTGCGCAAACAAAGCTGTAAGAATTTTCTCTTGAGCTTCTGGAATCTGCCCCGGACTATAAGCCGCTGGGATCAAAGGTTCTAATACAGTAAGGAGTTTTTCCCAAAAGTACATACTGCCATAAACTATTAATCCAGAAAGAAGTTTTCCCTTTTGCAACTGTTCAACAACTGCTATCCAAGGTTCTTTCATGTCTTGATCACCTCGAAAGGGATTACCTCTAACAAATAATTGGAGCAAGTAAGGTCCTCTCCCAAGACGATCTAAAGCTAACGGTTCTTCTTGACTATCCTGCCAAGGACTCACCCCTAAAGGATGGCAAATAATATTTTTATAACCACATTGTTGCGGAATGATCAAAGCTGGAGACGAATTGCATAATTGAGAACATGGTAAAACTCCATCAATTTTAATTAAATTCACTAAATCTCCCGATCTAGAAATTATATGAGGATTCTTAATCTGTATTGAAACATCAACAAGTCTATGAACTAGCGAAATATCCTTTGCTTTGACAAAATTATGGGTTTCCAATAAATCTTCTTTTTGAAATTGACTAGAGGAACTTTTATCTAACTGAAAGATTGCCTTTCTTCGTCTTTCCAATGATTCATCAAGTCTTCTCAGCGGAATTCTTCCTATCAAAAATGCTTCAACAAGTGCATTTAGTGCCTTATATGGTTCTGAAGGCATAAGAAGTAAATCTGCACCTGCATCAAAAGCCAATACAGCTGCTTCTCCAGAGTCATAGCGATCACTTATTGCTTTCATTAGCAAAGCATCAGTAACAACTAATCCTTCAAATCCCATTTTTTTACGGAGCAACTTAATTAGAAACTTGCTTGAAAAAGTTGCGAGAGATTTTCGGTCAATTTTCCTAAAAAGAACATGGGCGGACATCACACTAGATACGCCTGAATCAATTAATGACTGAAAAGGAATAAGCTCTAATTGTTCTAATCCTGGAAAATCTTTATCAAGAATTGGCAACTCCAAGTGCGAGTCGACTCTTGTATCACCATGACCAGGAAAATGTTTCGCACAACTCATCACACCCTGCGAAACTATTCCTCTATGAAAAGCACATGCAAGAACAGAGGCAACCTCAGGGTCTGATCCCCAGGCTCTCATATTTATCACTGGATTTAAAGGATTACTATTAACATCGCAGACAGGCGCCAATACCCAATTCAAGCCACAACGACGAGCTTGGTCGCCGACACACTTCCCATACTCTTCAGCCAATTCAAGTGAGCTTTCAGGATCTTTTAAGTATCCAAGGCCCAATGCCATAGGAGGAGGCAAAAAAGAACCTCCCTCAAACCTTTGACCTACGCCTTCTTCCACATCAGCGCAAAAAAGAAGTGATGCATTTGCAAAGTTCCGTAATTTTGCAGTCCTTTCCTGGATTTCATTCACAGTTCCTCCATAAAAAATTACTCCTCCAACTCCCTCTCTTATCAAGTTTTCCAATTCTTGATTAGATAATTCCCATGAAGGGTATTCTCGTAATGAATCCAAAGCATGTCCACTAGCTCTCACAACTAAAAGTTCAGCAACTTTTCTCCTCAACTCCATCTGTTGTTCAGCGTTCACAATTAATCTTGATTTTCAATCAAATCAGAATTTTTCGCTTTTCTCTCATCTTCTAATTGACCTAAAAGATCAAGTACAGGAGTACCTTTTTCCATACCCCTATCTAGCTTGAAAACAACTTCAGGAGCTCTGCGCATCTGCAATCTTCTACCTAATTCACCTTTAAGAAAAACTTGAGAAGCTTCTAATTCCGAAAAAACTGCATTCTTGTGATTTGAATCTCCAAAAATACTTACAAAGATTTTGCAATGTTGCAGATCACCTGAGACCTCAACGTTAGTAATAGTAATCATTGTCGACTGAATAAGGTGATCCCTAAGCCCATTCAATAAAAGATGACTCATCTCCTTTCGAATCAGTGCAGCAACTTTTTCAACACGTCTACTTTGAGCCATAACTAAAGCAAAGATGATGGGAAAACCATTCCACGAACAATAAAAACCAAAGTTAAAAGGCCACTAATCAAAGCACCAATCAACGATATCGCTGTCACAGGGTTTTTACTTCTACGAATTAATGGTTCCAGTGAAGCAGCAAAAACTCCAAGGATGATTGTTATTAGATATTTAGGATATCTAGAAACATTAGAAAAAAACTCACCCATTGTTCTTGCTATTCAATATCCTTAATAGCTATTCTGATCTATTTTGACTTAAAAACTTTATGTTGGAACTCTACCAATTTCAGCATTCTACTTTTTGCCTAAAAGTCCGCATGGTCCTTCAGGCAAAAAAAATGAGTTACAGAACTATTGAAATTACGCCTGGCATTGGACAAGTCAATGTTTTCAAGCTTTCCGGACAACGGAAAGTACCTTTGTTGAAGGATGGGGAAAATGTCGTTGCAGATTCCAGTGCAATAATTGAGTATCTGGAAAATATTACAAAAGAGCCTCAGCTGATTCCTAGCGAACCACAAGAATCTACAAATGCCCACATTATCGAAGATTGGGCAGATACAACCTTGGCTAAAGAGATTCGTATTGAACTTATTAAGGCAGCTGCAATTGACCCATCACTAAGGGAAGCTCTTTTACCAGAAGATTTGCCAGAATCATTTAAAGACTTAATAAGTAAGCTCCCATTGGAATTCATGAATGGCTTCACTCAGGCAATTAATAATGAAAAAAGTAATAACTTGCTTAATAGTCTGGAAAAAATATCCAACTTAGTGAAAACTCAACAGTGGCTAGTTGGAAATTCGTTAAGTATTGCCGATATAGCCGTAGCATCTCAATTATCACTACTGTCTTTTCCTACTTCCTCAGGGGAAAGTCTTTTTGGAAAAGGATGTCCTGGTTATAAGGACAATCCACTATTAGAGCCATTGTTTAATTGGAGAAATAATCTCGAGCAATTGTTGCTTGAAAGAGATCCTGCGCAGATATAAATCCGTAAATCTATGTCTAATCCAATAATCAGAGATTGCGAAAATTACTTGGTAATGGAACCATGCAAAAGCGAACAATTCCTTACAGCAGAAGAAACTATTCAATGGATAGAAGAATGGCTCAAAACAATGAAGAAGCTGCCTCAAGATTTACAGAATCAAGTTTCTACAAGGTCCGCTGCCGAAAGATTGCTTGACACTTCGTGTGATCTCGAAATAAAGCCTGGGTTTAAAGTGGAATGGTTCGCAATTCGTCTTACCCCTGAGAATTCTTAAGTTTTGCTTTCAACGCTTGCAAAATTAATTGCGCTACTTCCTCTGGGGTTTCCTGATCAACAGCAATATTTAAATCCGATTCTGAGTAATAACGATGGCGATCATTCATTAATTTATCTAATGATGCAATACGATTCTCCGTTCCTAATAAAGGACGCGAATCCACATCAGCTTTTAGTCTTTCAATTAAGCGTTCTCTAATAGGGTTAACCCATATCACTATTCCTTGATGCAAAATACCCCAATTTTCAATACAAGTTACAACTCCACCTCCAGTGGCCACTACAAGTGAATGTCTTTGACCAATTTCCTTCAAAACTTGAGTTTCAATCTCTCGGAAGCTACTTTCTCCTTCGTCTTGAAAAATCTCTGCAATAGATAATTTTGCAACTTGCTCAATTACATCATCCTGATCAACAAATCTATATCCAAGTGATTTAGCAAGATAAGGGCCTGTCTTGGACTTGCCGGAGCCCATCATGCCAACAAGATAAATAATACGTCCACTTAATGTTTTACTTAGTTCATTAGTGTTTATGTGATCCTTCATGAAACAGATGGGCAAAGAACTAATTAAGATGTGTTCATTGAGGCGGAAGCCTAATGAGTGAAGTCACATCTCAAAGCAAACATGGGAAAGGTCGACGTTGCGTGATTACCCGTCGAGCTGTATTCAGTGCTAGCCATAGATATTGGCTGCCTGAATTATCAACTGATGATAATTCAAAATGGTTTGGACCATGTGCAATAGCTCCAGGTCATGGTCATAACTACGAGTTAATTGTTTCTATGGATGGAACACTTGATGAAGATGGAATGGTCTTAAATCTTTCTGAGGTCAAGCATGCCATCAAAAAAGAAGTGACGAGTCAACTTGACTTTCGCTTCCTCAATGAAACTTGGCCTGAGTTTGATATAGCAAAATCGGAAGGTTACTTACCAACAACTGAGGCTTTAACTCGGGTAATATGGACAAGACTAAAACCATATTTACCACTCAAGTCTCTTAGGCTATATGAACAAAGCAACCTATGGGCAGACTATCTAGGAGAAGATATGGAAGCTTACTTAACCATTAGAACTCACTTTGCAGCTGCGCATCGCTTAGCCAGAGAAGAACTCTCTCAAAAAGAAAATGAAATTATCTATGGAAAATGCGCTAGACCTCATGGACATGGGCATAACTACCTTGTTGATATCACGGTAAGAGGAACAATTAATTCGCGGACTGGGATGATTTGCGATATTAGCGCTCTTCAAAAATTAGTGGATGAAAAAATAATCGAACCTTTTGATCATACTTTTCTCAATAAAGACATAGAACATTTTACAAAGTGTGTACCTACAGCAGAAAATATTGCTCTTCATATAGCGGATACATTAAAGGAACCAATCAATCGGATAGGTGCAAATCTACACAAAATTCGCCTACAAGAAAGTCCTAATAATGCTGCTGAGATTTATGCAGATGCAGACAATGTAGAGAATTCTAAGATAAGTAAATCTATCTGAAAATTGTTAACTTTACCAAGAGTTCGACTAGTTATAGCAGCTAGTCTAGATGGTCGCCTTGCACTCTCTTCTGGGGGCAAGGCAAATATAGGGGGAGCAGGGGACAAAAAAGCATTAGAAGAAGCTTTAGCATGGTCTGATGCGACATTGATGGGACGAACAACTTTAAGCCTGCATCAAAGTACATGTCTCATTAACGACACACGGTTAATTAATCAAAGAAGAAAAGAAGGAAGGCAAGATCAACCTCTTTCGTTAATAGTTAGCAAGCAAGGGTCAATTGACAATTCATGGAGATTTTTCAAGCAGCCCGTAAAAAAATGGCTTTTAAGTCCAAACAAAATCTCACCTCTGATATTAAAATCATTTGATGATCAACTAGTAATGAGAGAGACATGGGGGGAAACGCTTGAGATATTGAATCAGAAAGGTTTCTCAAAAATTGCACTTCTTGGAGGCGCTAAACTGATCACTTCGCTTTTATTAGAAGATAAGATTGATGAACTACAAATTACATTCGTACCAAGGATCCTTACAGGTGAATATAGCTGGACATCAGTCTCAATAGACAATTTACCAACAGAATTAAGCCAAGCAAATAATTGGATTTTAGAAGAATTAAAAGATATAGGTGGAAGTGAAGTTCTTCTTAAATATGTAAGGAATAGAACTTGACATATCAAATTACTGCAAACTGGTATAAATCAATTAAAGAGATCCCAGAGAATCAATGGGATCCTCTAATAGTTACAAGTGCTCGTCCATTTTATAACTGGAATTGGTTGTTCGCTCTGGAGCAATCTGAAAGTATATCCTCTAAATATGGATGGCAACCAATTCATCTCACTTTGTGGGAAAACAATCGAATAGTCGCTTTGGCACCTCTATATTTAAAAAATCATAGTTATGGTGAGTTTATTTTTGATCATGAGTTTAAAAAGCTATCTATGCAATTAGGTCTAGATTACTACCCAAAGCTGGTTGGAATGAGTCCACTTAGCCCAATCGAAGGTTACCGATTTTTCATAGCAAAAGGTAAAAGTGAAAAAGAGTTGACGAAAATAATTCTTAAACTTATTGACGACTTTGCTCTTAAAAATGGAATTTTAAGCTGTAATTTTCTATACGTAGATCAAAGTTGGAAAAAGTATGCTGAGTCAGTAGGTTATTTAACTTGGACAAATCGGCAGAGCCAATGGAGTTCAATAGGAGAAACTACTTTTGAAGACTATCTTAAAAGATTCAACTCTAATCAACGTCGGAATATAAAAAGAGAAAGAGCTTCAATTGCAAAAAATAATTTGCAAATTACAGCATTAACTAATAATGATATAGATCTAGAAATTCTACAATTAATGCACAAATTTTATGAAAATCATTGTGCTCGATGGGGGGAATGGGGAAGTAAATATTTAACCAATAAATTCTTTGAAAAATTAGAAGATAAAAGTCTAAGAAAAGATATTGTATTATTCAATGCACACAGAGGAGATCCTAAAGATCCCGTAGCAATGTCTCTTTGTCTAACTAATTGGGATATGTTATGGGGTAGGTATTGGGGCAGCAAAGAAGTGATACAAAACCTACATTTTGAACTTTGCTATTATTCACCAATTAGCTGGGCAATAAAACAAGGCATCAATAAATTTGATCCAGGAGCTGGCGGAAAGCACAAACTTAGGAGAGGTTTTCAATCAATTCCATGTTTTAGTCTGCATCGCTGGTATAACAAGAATATGGCGTTTATCCTAAATTCATGCCTTCCCAAGGTTAATAACTTAATGATTCAAGAAATCAATGCTTCAAACAGTGAAGCTCCTTTTGTAATTCAAGAAGTATATCTAGAATAATAAAAATAATTAAATCAATGGAAAATATGAATCTTGAAGTAGATAATAAAAACAAGAAATCTGAAGAGTCATTAAAAAAAAGCATTCTGGTTTATGATGAAGACAGTAAACAAACTTTATTCAGATTCTTTGGAATTGAGCTTACTGCACCCAAGGGATTGAAAAAACCTAGGCTTATATATCTTTCATTCATTTTAATAAATGTGATTCTGCTATTAATTCTTAAAAACATAACGTTTAATTGATTACTTCTTAGAACATTTTTAAGTTTCTAAGAAGTAAAATATATGTTCCTACTTTTATAGGGAAGAGCTACTAAGAATAAAGTCTAATCTGCAAGAACTTTCATAAGTAGTTTTAGAAAGAAAAGACTAGTTAGATGATGCGTAGTCAATTTCAGAAATGCTTATAGATTCGCAAAATCTGATATTGAGCAATGAATTTATAAAATTGAGATATTTTTAGAGGTAACATGGTCAAACTAAAGAAAGCTAAACAATTATTTCTTTTCAAAAACCACGACTTGTTTAAATTTGCTCGAATTTGTATTTTTTAAATATGACTAAAATCATCACCAAAGAAGACAAGGAAGAGCTATTCAAACATATTGATGAAAATTACTCTTCAAGGCATATTGCTTTGGATCCTAAAGGATATTTCTTAATTCAAGTCAACCAAGAGCAAAATGAATTAATCGTTGAGCAATTTAGTAATAATATTGATGAAAAAGGAATAGCAAAGGACCCTAAAACTGGAAAAACCCTCAAATGTACAAATGGAGAAAAGCGAGCCCCAATTAATATTTTCAAAGGGAAAACAGCAAAAGAAGTTGGTATACAGTTAACTGAAGGCAAAGCTCCTTTTCCAATAAGCAAGCTTGATCATGCGCTTTACCTTGGGAGAGAGCTTCAAAAAGCTGAAGACTGTTTAATCAATGGCAAGCCTTACATTCAAGACTAAATTTAAAAAAAAGAACTAAATCGCCACAAAAGGTACCTAGTTCTGTTCTAATAAAAAAAACATTAGCTTGTAAATGGGAATTTTATTTTATTTTGGACTTCTTGGCCTTGGACTTTGTACAGCATTTGCTATCAGCAAAATTCTAAAAACCGTTAAATTAATCTAGTGTCTTTCTTCTCAATAGGTAAGACTGGTAGGAATCAGGTTAAACAATTAGAATCAACTTAATGAAATCAGTAATTTTTTATTTTCCTCTTGCGGATAGAACCATTTCCTTTGCACCAATAACTTCACCGGTCAAATCATAAAAATCAGACCCAGTAAGCAAAACAGGTATCATCATCCCTTCCCTTAATTCATTTTCATCTGATCCCAATAGGATTCTCACTGTTCCATCAACTTCTGGAGCGAAACGATAACAGCGACCAATAATCTCTTTAGTTTCAGGCTCTCTTCTTTCAAGTAATACATCTACAGTCCTGCCAACCCAACTTTGATTTCTCCTAGCAGCAATTGGCTGCTGAATAGAAATTATTTTGTCTTTTCTTGCCTGAGCAATATGCAAAGGAATTTGATCATCTAAATTTGCAGCCTTAGTTCCCTCTTCCGAAGAAAAAGTAAAAACACCAATATGATCAAACTCCTGGTTCTGAACAAAAGAAACAAGGTGATCAAAGTGTTTCTCCGTTTCCCCAGGAAATCCAACAATCAAGGATGTTCTAAAAATTGCATCTGGTATTTGATCTCGAATCCTATTCAACAAATTTGTATTCAAGTTTGCTTGCCAAGGGCGATTCATAGCCCTAAGAACTTCAGGGTGACTATGTTGTAATGGCAAGTCGAAATAAGGAAGTATATTTGGGATATCCTTAAAAATATTAATTACATCTGCAGTCAAGCCAGTAGGATATGCATAATGAACCCTTATCCACGGAATCTCAACATCTCCAAGAGCTTTTAAAAGATCTCCAAGAGAAGGACGTCCATAAAGATCTAAACCATAGTTAGTAGTTATTTGACTAATCAAAATTAATTCTTTAACTCCTTGCGAAGCAAGCCTTTTAGCTTCTAAAACAATTGATTCAATCGTGCGACTACGTTGTTTTCCACGTAGTTTAGGAATAATACAAAAAGCGCAACTGTAATCACACCCTTCGGCAACTTTTATATATGCAACGGCCTTACCAGTAGTTCTATAACGAGGAAGTTTCTCATCACCAACAAATTGTGGCACTTGGGAAACTTGGTTAACTATTTCACCCTTCTCTATTCTCTTTAACACATTCAATATATGTTGATAGTCTCCCGTTCCCACAATTGCTTTAGCCTCTGGAATTGACTGCAATAACTCATCCTGAAAATGTTGCGCAAGGCAGCCAGCAATTATGATTTCTTTACCTTCGTCTGCTAAGCCAATTAATGTCCTAACAGACTCTTCTCTAGCTTCCTGAATAAAACTACACGTATTAACAACGACAAGGGATGCATCAGACGGATTAGAGCTTACGCAATATCCTCCTTCATCCAACAAACCCATCATATGTTCAGTATCCACAAGATTCTTTTCACAGCCCAAATGGACAAAAGCAACAATTGGTTTTCCTTTTGAATGCAAAGCAGTATTTTCTATGATTTTTGATTCAATTACTTTCCAATCATTATTGAAATCTGATCTAAAATCAACGGCCAAAAAGAAATTATGACTGTATTAACTCAAAACAAAAGACTATTTCGATAAAAAATGTAAGAATCAAGAAATCAATAAAATATGACATGGGGAAAGCTCGCCTTAAAAGTCGAAGAAGACAAGAACACGGATCCAAATTAGCAAGAGTTTTTATAGGGATACTCGCCACAATAGGGGTTATAGATACTGGTTCAATCACCATTCAAAGATGGGGCTGGATTAGCTCAATTTCTTGCCCAGGAGGAAGCCAAGGTTGTGACATAGTTCTAAATAGCGCATGGGGAACGGCCTTTCAATTTAATGGCCATCCTATTCCATTATCTTTACTTGGGTTTTTAAGCTATTCAGCAATTCTTGTTATCTCAATCATCCCCTTTTTGCCATTGCTAAGTAAAAGTTCAGTGGATTTTTCTAGAAAAGCTTGGTGGGGATTATTTTTAATCTCAACTTGCATGACTATATTTAGTTTTGTACTTATGGGAGTAATGATATTTAAAATTGAAGCAATATGTTTTTTCTGTATTCTTTCAGCATTACTATCAACTTCTATAGTAACTTTAACAATAGCTGGAGGAGGATGGGAAGAAAGAAGAGATTTAATTTTTAGAGGTATTATAATAAGCACTATTATTTTATTAGTTAGTTTATTTTGGTCTTCTTATGTTGACCCTGACAAGAAAGGTAAAGTTACAAACAATGAAGGTTCAGCAGCTATTATTTCTTCAAAAAGTAGTGCTTCTGCTATTCAATTAGCAGAGCATCTTAAAAAAATTGGTGCCGTACAATATTCAGCATATTGGTGCCCACATTGTCACGATCAAAGAGAATTATTTGGGAAAGAAGCTGCCTCGAAATTAAATAGTATCGAATGTGCAGAAGATGGTAAGAATAGTCAATCAGAGGTTTGTAAAGCAAAAGGAATTAATGGATTTCCATCTTGGGAAATATATGGAAGAATTGAATCAGGAGTGAAAAGTCTTGCAGAGTTAGCTGAATGGAGTAATTATAAAGGCCCTAGAGATTTCTAACTTTTATTCACCTTATAATCCTTGTCTTAATAGTTTTACCTTTCTTCTGGACTGAGTGACATTGCCAATAGGGCAATGAAGAGGGTGCATCTAGCCTAAAATGACCCCCTCGACTTTCCTCTCTAAATAGACACGCATTTAAGGTTAGTGAGCTTGTCAAAAGGCGATGATTTAAATCAAGCATCAAGTTCAGCTTCTTCCTTGTAGGTTCATTAAAGTAATTATAATCATCTGTTGGTTGATAATAAATTAAAGCTAATAAAGGATGCTTAGATGAAGAGTCAAAGTTGGTTTCTATAGATTTCAAGGCAGCTTGCATTCCTTTAGGTGTTCGCTCAACTCCTGCCTCTCGCCAAAACAACTTTCTGAGTTCATCAATAGATAATCTCAAATCCTCTTCACTTAATAGATCATATAAATCATTAGAAGAATCAACTGCAAAACATTTCTTAGGAGATTTGGCCTTAGGCGAAAAATCCACAAGCTCTATTTCAGACATTTGTCCAGCAAATACCAAACACTCCAATAAGGAATTGCTTGCAAGTCTATTTGCTCCATGAACACCAGTACAGGCAACTTCCCCTACTGCATATAAACCTGGGAGACTAGTTGCAGCTTGTAAATTAGTTGCGACACCACCCATCCAATAATGTGCTGCTGGCGCGACAGGGATCAAAGTCTTCATCGGATCAATGCCAAATTCTCGACATTGTTGAATAATCCAAGGGAAACGTGCTTGAAGAATCTCAGAAGGAATCCGCTTCAAATCAAGTCCTACATGATTGGCGTCTTGAGATTGCATTGAATGAACTAGTGCTCTACTTACTTGATCCCTAACCGAAAGGTCACGTTTTGTTAGATGAGCAACTGGACTATTTCCAAAACAATCCACTAAGACTCCCCCTTCGCCTCGGACAGCTTCAGAAATCAAAAACGAAGGCGCGCCTTCTAGCTTTAGTGCAGTTGGATGGAATTGGAAAAATTCAAGGTCTTCTATTGATGCTCCAGCTTTCCAAGCCAACGCCAATCCTTCTCCGGAAGCTTGTGCGGGATTAGTAGTGTTAGCAAATAAATGACCTCCTCCTCCAGACGCCAAAACGACTGCCCGTGAATGAATCCAATAGAGAAATGGTCCATCTAAGACTTGAACTCCACAGCAACAATTATTCTTGACCCAAAGTTGAGTAACCCTGACACCTCGTCGATGCAACACATTAGATTTTTTCTCTACTTGGTCTCTAAGAATGTCAACTAATGCTCTGCCAGTTCGATCTTGAACATGCAACACTCTTCTAAAACTATGCGCAGCTTCTAAAGTAGTAGAGAGTCCATTTAAATCTCTATCAAACTCCATCCCCAATGCTTGCAGCCTTTCAACACATTGGGGGGCTTTTCTAACCAGCATTTGCACTGCATCTGCATCGCACAAACCAGCTCCTGCTCGCAAGGTATCTTGCTCATGACTTTGCAAGCTATCTTCTCTTCGAGTCACTGCAGCAATACCCCCTTGAGCCCATCGACTCGCAGACCGTTTGCTTGTATTGCGATTGACAAGTAATACCTTGAGATGAGATGGAAGCTCTAAACAGGTCATTAAACCAGCTGCACCAGCACCTATAACAACTACATCCCAAGATCCAACAGCAATAGGATTTGAATTAATAGCAACATCCATACAAATTATTAATGCCTCCTATATCAATCCACTTAATTTGGGTTCTAAGAGAGTGGTAATTAAAAATAATCCATCAACCCAAAGTGTTGTTGTTAAAGCCGCTCCAGCAACAAGCCAAGCCCCTCCAGCAGGAGAATTAAGTGTTCCTCTTTTATTCATTTCATTAGATATAAGCAATATCATCAACGCTGCCAAGCTAAGTAAAAGCAAAGTAAAAGGATTAAATAAATGCAGAGAAATGTCATTTAACTTCTTAGCTCCTTCCTCCATAGGTGCTGAAACTACATCAGGCCAAGAACTCATTACCCCAGTCAAAAGCATCATCAAGTCAGTAAACGCCGTCCCCAACAAACAAGACAAATAAAAGCCTGCACCCATTCTCCATTTTGTCGTCAAGCCAACACAAGCTAAAGGGACTGCCACTGCTTCAACAGGTAAATGCAATGCAGGATGCATTCTCAACCAACCCCAGAACAAACAACCCCCAAGCCAACTACCACTAACACCGATCATTAGAGAGCCAATACTAAACCATTTACCAGAAACAAACTCGCCGAGTACTATCCCAAAACCAGTAAGAACAAAAGTAAACAACAGTGCTGAAAGTGGATAAAAATGGACCCAAGGAGCCTGAAGAAAAACTGGTAGCACTACAAGAGCACCTGCCCAGAATCGTAATGTTCTAGGCCTAGATAAATATCCCTCTGAAAACGCTGAGATATCTTTAGTAGCGAAAAAATTGCTCAGGACTAAATAAATTTAAATTGTTAACGAAGAAGAGGGCCATAGTGAGATCAAACGCTCAGCAAGATCCCAAAAGCTAAACTCAATAATACTAAATAAATAATATTTCCCAAGACTTTACTTTTTAACGCCTCAACTTACTAGAAGAATAAAAAAACTATAAGGTTCTATATTTGTTGGAGTCTTCAAACTAGTCTCTTAATCGTGGCAAAATAATGCAGTAACAAGGCAAACTCAAGCAAAGATTATTTAATCGGTGTGGAATGAACGTCCTCAAGAAAAAGCATTTTCTTCCCTTAGAGAAAAATCCCTAAGGGAGCCTCCAGTGCAACCAGCTTTAATAGAAGCTGTTCAAAGAAACTCCATAGGACAAGATTTAGGTTTTCAGCCAGGAGACAAATTATTATCGATCAATGGCATTCAACCAAGAGATCTCATTGATTATAAATATTTAATTGCAGAAGAGCAGTTGGAGATTGAAGTCCTAGATCATGATGACAAGCTCCATAAGATTCAACTCGATAAAAATCTAGATGATGACTTAGGTCTAGTATTTAAGGAAGTATTATTTGATGGTCTTAAGCAATGCAATAATCATTGTTCTTTTTGCTTTATTGATCAACAACCGAAAGGACATAGAAAAACTCTCTATCTAAAAGACGATGATTATCGAATGAGTTTTTTATATGGCTCCTATCTAACGCTAACGAATCTAAGGGAAAAAGATTGGCAAAGAATTGAGCACCAACGCTTGTCTCCTTTATTTGTCTCAGTACATTCAACTGACTCCAGTCTAAGAGCGAAATTACTTAAAAATAATAGGGCAGGGTCAATTATGCAGCAAATAAAATGGTTCTCAGAAAGAAAGCTGCAATTGCACGCACAGATAGTTGTATGCCCTGATTTAAATGATTCTGACAATCTTGAAAAAACACTCAATGATCTATATTTCTATGCTCAGGGTGATTGGCCAACGGTACTATCTGCTGCAGTTGTTCCAGTTGGATTAACAAAATTCCGTCCATCAGATGATAGTCTCAAACCTGTAGATAAAGAATGCGCAAAGAAAGTTATTCAATTGGTAGAAACGCTTCAAAAGACTTACCAATCTTCTATTGGAAGGCGCTTTGCATGGCTATCAGATGAGTGGTATTTGTTATCCCATCAACCACTGCCATCAAGACTCGAATACGAGGATCTGCCTCAAGAAGAGAACGGGGTGGGTAGTATTCGTTCATTTCTAGAAAATATGGAAAAAGCCACAAGAAAACTGCCAGAAAAAATCTCAAAAAAGAAAAATTGCAGCTGGGTAGTAGGTAAACTAGTAGAAACGGCTTTATGTCCTATAGCAAAAAGGATGAATCAAATTGAAGGACTATCTCTAAAGCTATTTGGACTTAAAAGTCCATACTGGGGTAAAGAGAATGTTGTTACTGGACTGCTGACTGGTCAAGATATAATTACTGGTCTTAAAGATAAAGAACTTGGGGAGGAGCTACTATTACCTTCAATAATGCTCAAACATGGGGAAGCAACATTCCTAGATGATATGACTGTTAAAACAGTCGAAAAAACTCTTGAAATTACAATTAAAATAATATCATCTCCTGATGATTTTGTTAAAACTTTGATCAAGGATTAATTCATGAGAAATTATAGAAAGGCAAATAATTTTATCCATATGACTAAGAGCTTACTCTTCTTATATATTTTTTCATATTCCTCTATTAATTTAGTCAAAGCAGAAGTAATTAATACACAAAAGAGGTATCACTCTGGTGATATCACTTGGACAAAACTAGATGATGATAATGATTTAACAAGAAAATTAAATAAGGGGGAAAAGCAAAATGAGGAGATAAATTCATTTCCTCCCCTAGATCCAAACAAAAATATAAGAAAAGAAGGTGTGAGTAATAATGTTAAAAATAAGACACTAATTAAGCTAGAACAAATTGAAGATTTAATAAGAAATAATAGTAATGAATTAAAGGTAATAGCAATAAGAATTGAAGAAGCAAGGTATTTACTAAGGAGTGAAGTGTCAGCATGGTACCCTAATTTTAATATTTCTAGTACAGGCTTTCCTCAATATATAGATGGTAATACATATAATGATTTGTCAATAAATACTTCAAACAAGCAGGCAAAAGCAAGCTTAAAAGCAACACTAAAATGGGATCTAATTAATCCTTCTAGAATTCCACAAATTGAATTAGCAAGGGATCAATTTGAAAAAGCACGTTTAGCCTATTCAATCAAATACCGTCAATTACTTTTAGATACTTATATTCAATTCTTCAATTTACAAAAATCTATTCAGGAGATACGAATTGCGAGGGATTCAATAAAATTTTCTGAAACTTCCTTGAAAGAGGCAATTATTAGAAAGAGTTCGGGTTTAGGGTCAAGTTTTGATGTTCTGGAATCCAAAACTCAGCTCTCTAAGGATAAGCAATTATTAGTAGAAAAAATTGGCTATAAGAAAATAAATGAGCGCAAATTATCTCAATTACTCAACCTAAAATCCAACACAATTCCAACAATTGATTCAGTTCCAAAGATAATTGGCTTCTGGGATACTGGACTTGAACAAAGTATTATTAAAGGTCATAAATATAGAGAAGAGCTAGATAGTATCAAATTAGGCATATCAATAAATAATAACAAAGCAAATATAGCTAGTTCAAGTAATAAGCCAAAGGTCTCAGTATATAATTCGATTGATGGTTATATAGCAAAAGGCGAAATAGGAGTTGCGTCTCCAAGGTATGAGAATAATATCAATAGTACAAATACAACTATAGGAATTCAATTCGATTGGCCTATATTTGATGGTGGTTATGGAAAAGCGAAATATTATGCAAGTAAAGAAAAAGTAAAAGAAGTGCAAGCTGAGCTTGCAATAAAGAAAAGTGAAATAAGAAAAGAAATCGAAGAAAACTTCTTTAAACTCAATATAGCAAAGGAAAATATAAAAAATTCATCAGATGCTATACAATCAGCGAAAGAATCATTAAGGCTTTCTGTTCTAAGATTAAAAGCCGGAATTACAACTCAACGCGAAGTTGTTAATAATCAAAGAGATCTAACTCAAGCAGAAGTAAATCATATCCAAGCTTTAACTGACTACAATATCCATATAATTAGTTTGCGGAGTAAAACCGGTCTCAAAGGATTCAAGGATTGCACAAAGAAAATATCCAGAAATAATTCAAGTATTAAGAAAAGAAAGGACAATGGGCATGTTAATCACTTATCATTAAATATAGATTCTTGCATGGAGCTTTCCTAGTTAATATTATGGGAAAAGATCTAATCATGGAACTTAATAATGAACAATTTGATTCATTACACAATTTAGTAAATGAAGTAGCTGAGCGACAATTGCAAGATTTTGGTCAAATTAATTCTGAACTAAAACCTGATGGAAGCTTAATAACAAGCTGTGATCGCTGGAGTGATGAACATATTGTTAAAGGAATCTCAAGAATCACTAATAATCAAGAAGGTATTTTGAGTGAAGAAGGGTCTAAAATAATACCTTCTACAAATGCCTATTGGGTCGTGGACCCCTTAGATGGAACTACAAATTTTGCCGCTGGAATACCTTATTGGGCAATCTCAATAGCTCGTTTTGTAGAAGGAAAGCCTGAAACAGCTATTTTGGATATACCTCCACTTAAAAAAAGAATCATTGCAATAAAAAATAAAGGGGTATGGATCAATAGTAAAAAAAGAAACGAAAGGGCAATAAGTTCCAAAAGTGATTGTGTTTCTGTTTGTAGTCGATCAATAAGTGTTTTACAAAAGCAACCTGACAAACGATTCCCTGGGAAGATAAGGCTCCTAGGAGTATCTAGCTTAAACATGACTAGTGTTGCCACTGGTCAAACTTTTGGAGCTCTAGAATCCACTCCTAAAATATGGGATATAGCAGCTGCATGGTTAATCTTATTAGAAATAGGTTGTTATATAAACTGGCTAGATATTGACCCCAATAATCTGAAGAAAGGTGAAGATCTTAGTTCAGTTAATTTTCCATTAATAGCAGCTAGTTCGAAACATGGGTTAGAAAGACTTGTTCCATGGGGAGAAATATTAATGAAGTAAATAGTTCAATTAAAAATTCTTATATTACCAAGTTAATTAGTAATATATTTACTACTTTTAACAATATAAGTTAAGACCATTATACTAATCATTTTTCCTTATTTAGACTAAGGTTAAAGAATCTGATACGAAACAAGAGTGGTATTTAACTGGAAAAGACACATCAAATGGTTTCTTAAAAGTTTATGGCAAGCCTCTCAAAGGTGGAATCGTTGTGATTGCGTTGATCTCAGTGCTGCTTTTGCATATTACACATTACAGTCTTTCTTTCCAATATTAATCATTTCACTATCTTCAGCCTCTTGGTTCCTAGGAAAGCAGCAAGGTCTAGATCAACAAATTATTGGATTGGCAGCACAAGTATTACCTCCCTCAGTGGTTGGACTAGTAGAAACAACACTCGCAAAACTAGTGAATCAAGGATTTGGGGCAGGTCTTCTTGGTGCAGTATTTTTAATTATCACTGCAGGCAATGCATATTTAACTCTACAAAGAGGAGCAGATAGGCTCTGGGAAGATGCATTGCCTTTAAAAACAAGTCCAATACCATTGCGAATGCAAGCTTTCAGGCTAATTCGAAATAGAGTTGAAGCTTTTCTAGTTATCTTATTAGTAGGAGTACTAATGGTTCTTGATGAGATTAGTTCCTATCTGCGAATGATTCCTAGTGGAGTTTGGACAGAGCTGAAATATACTAGTCCAAAATTAACTGACGCTTTATCTAAAATACCATTGATTGAAGCAGGGCAAATAATCTTGCCCTTGCTTGGGTTTAGCATAATGGCATTTTTACTTCAAGCATTAGTCCCAAGGCGCAGGGTCCCTATTAGACCTCTTATTCCTGGATCAATCATGATTGGTACTTTATTAACACTACTGAACTCGGCAGTGACTAGAACCATTCTTTCTCTAGGTTCACGCTTTCAAGCATATGGAATTATTAGCGGAGTTTTAGTTTTAACTCTTTGGATTTGGTTAATTGGTTTAATTATTTATTTTGGACAATGCTGGAGCATTAGTTTAGTTAGTGATGTTATTAATCAAAATAATAAACAAAAGCTGATCCCTATAAGAAAATGAACAAGGCCTCAACATTTATCTGGCTAAGTATTATATTTATTTTTCTGCTACCAACCTCTGCTGGAAGATTTTTTATAGATATAGCAGGTGGATTAATGGTCATAATATTTCTGGCTGCTATATTAATTAGTGGAGTTGGTTGGTTAAGTTGGAGGAAGATCAAGGCAAATATAAAAAGCTGTGGAAATTGTGGGGCAAATTATTTTTCAGAATCAGCATTATGTCCAATTTGTGGCTCAAATCAAAAGTTAGATAAAGATAGTTCTGAATTTAATATACCTGCTAGTTCAGCAACAATAGATATTAGTGCAGAAGAAACTGACTAATTTGCTATTTACCTTATAGGGGAGATTCATCAATTTCTAGTTCAACCACTTCTTGTTCAATAGTGTTTAATAACTTCTCACAATGCTCCAGATATAAAGTTGCTTGAAGATAGCTTATTTTCAAATCATCTATATGAAGTGATTCATTCTGAAGCTTGCTTAATAAAGTATTTAATTTTTCTAATGATTCCTCATAAGATAATTCCTGAATGATCAATTTATCTTTATATAATGCCTTTTTTCTTTCTTGAGACAAGGAAGATTCATCCTTTATTTTTTTAGGTTTAGGCATTATTCGTATTTCTGATGACTAATAGATCTAACAAGCGACTCTGCATATCCATCAGGAAATTGTATCACCAAATTATCATCAATTTTAATATCTTTGATTGTACTAATGGGCTGATTTTTAGAATTATGCACTATACAAAAGCCTTTATTTAAAAAACTTAAAGGAGACAATACTTCAAGCAATTGCCTGCGCTGAGATAAAAAGGTCTTTTGCCTTCTAAGGATTCTTAAAGGCGAAGCAAGACTTAATTCTTTTCTCAATTGGTGAATAGTATTGCGTTTATTTTGAAAGCTCCAATGAAAGTAATCCTTGCATCTTTGCCGTAATTGTACGCAATGATCCCTAGCAATCAATATGCTTGGCAATAAGTCCACTATTGATGCTGTGGGCGTTGCAGCTCTATGGTCTGAAACAAGATCTGCCACTGTTAAATCATCTTCATGTCCCAGCCCCGTTACCACTGGTACGGGGAAACCTGCTAGTTGTCGGCAGAGAGCTTCATCATCAAAAACTCGCAAGTCCTCACGACTCCCTCCTCCCCTTGCAAGAACAATTGCTTGAACTCCAAATTGAGAGTAATGCTTCGAAAGGTAACTTAAAACATTCTGAATTTTGTGGGAGACATCACCTTGAACAGGAATAGGACAAATCAAAAGCTTTGCAATAGGCCAGCGCTCTTTTGCTGTCCTCAACATATCTGCATATGCAGAACTGGGGACACTAGTCAAAACAGCAATATTAGTTGGGAACTTAGGTAAAGGGCGCCTTCTTTTCTCATCTATCAATCCTTCTAGAACCAACAAATTTCGAACAACTTCAAACTGTCTTAAAACTGTTGAAAGTGTAGGTCTAATATCAATAACTTGAACAACTAAATTTGCCCTCTTTTCCCAAAAATTTAATTTCCCTATAATTTCAACACCATCTTCTTGAGTAGGGCGAAAATTTAGTTTCTGCAAACAAGAAGACCAAATAACTCCTGAAATATTGGCTTCTCCATCAGTTAAAGTCATCCACAGATGACCATTTTTCAATTGAACCTTAGAGACAGATGCATGTAATAAGAACCGTGGAGCAAAGCCTCTTGAGAGAAGGTTCCCTATCGAATGGTTAAGCTCTCCAACAGTAAAATTTGGAAGTGTCTCTGTGTTCAAAATCTCTCTTTAAAACCCTAAAAAAGTTCTGATTAACCAAACCCAATTTGGCCGAGAATTCCCTGACCAGTCAATAGCTCAGTACTCAAACCAACTACTATCCCAAGCATGGCCAAACGACCATTCCAAATTTCCGCATAATTGACAAATCCATAACGAGGCTCAATATCTTCAGGTGCCATAGTCATTTATATAAAGTAAACCAATTCTATAGAGTTACAAGAAAAAAAGTTGCTCATTTGCCCATAAGAGCATTGAAAAGTACTATCTAACATGCTTTGTTCCATCCACTGGATGATAATCATCTCCTGTTAACTCTTCATAAATGATCGCAGGCAGACCAGTTTCAAACATTGTCTGCAGGGCCTCTTTTAAGAAAGGGTTCCAACCGCCAGTACTTACCTTGCCATGCCGAACAGTCCAATCCCACGTACCTTGAAGATCTTTAGGAATCCTGCCTTCTCTATCTCTTCGAGCGACTAAATCTAAAGATTCAACTAAGCCAACTTGAATAGGATCTTTGCCATAAGCAGGTGTAAGACTAAGCTCAAGACGAACAGGATCTTCCTTCAGAAGTCTTAATCGAAATCTTGGAGGGAGTCTCAAAGATTTGATCACAGCAACAACCACTCGTGTTCTTTGCTCCACCAATAAACCTCCTTTTGAAATTTAATAAATACTTGGTTCACTTAAGAATCTCACATCTTCTCGTCAGAAGAAGACTCTGTGGGCTTAGGAGGATCCAAATCATTGGAAAAACGCACAGTTAAAAGATCTTCATCAGTGATCCTGCCTTTTTTATCAATTAATTCTGGGTGAACAGTAAATTTGCCAGTACGATCTTGAGTCACATGATTCCTATGTTTTTGCAGTTCATTAGCAGCTAAAAACCCCTTAGACATTACACGGAATGCTTGCCAAAGAAGCACAAGTAAAATTAGAGAGTATAAAAATGGGAAAACAGCTCCAAGCATCAGTTTATAGGCATAGAAAGTTAGTTTAGAGGTGATGACTCATATTACGGAAAACCTTGAAGGTAAGATTGAATGCTGCTTAGAGGATTCAATAGAAAAATGAATACCCCTAAGAAAAAGATTAATATAAAGCTATTCTAATTTAAACTTCCCTAAAATAAAGCTAATTATGCTTAATAAAAAACTAAGTCAATTTGCTCACTATGAAGACTAGTCCATGCAATCCCTAAGTATAAATACAGTATAAATTAAATGAATTTTAATTCTTATGCTGAAACAATTAGAATCACAACCTATTTTGAAGATTTTTAAAGGGGTCTATATATATACGTTTGGCATAAGTCTATTAATGTGCGGAATGCCATTTTCAGTCCAATCATCAGCTTCAGAAAATATACCCACAAATCTCCAAGACATAGAGACTAAATCATATACAGGCAAATCATTTGTTGCTAGAGCATTAGAGAAAACTGGTCCAGCTGTAGTAACTATAGAAACAGAGAAAAGGGTCATTAATAATAACAAGGGTAATCTTCCTAAGAGTTTCTTAATAGATCCGTACTTTGAACGCTTCTTTGGAATCCCTAATATTCCATATCCCAGGTCAACTATTGAAAGACGCCAAGGCAGTGGTGTAATTTTTTCTTCAAAAGGCCTTGTTATCACAAATGCTCATGTTGTAGAAGAAGCAGATCAACTGATAGTTGGACTATCAAATGGCAAACGTGTTATTGGAAAAGTAGTGGGCCAAGACTCTCTAACTGATCTAGCAGTTATAAGACTAGAAGGAAAAGGTCCATGGCCAAAAGCCTTCATAGGAGATTCAAACAAAATCATTGTTGGAGATTGGGCTATTGCAGTGGGGAATCCATATGGATTGGAAAAAACAGTCACTCTAGGAATTATTAGCAATTTAAATAGAAATGTCTCTCAACTTGGCATATCAGATAAAAGGCTGAATCTAATTCAAACTGATGCAGCAATTAATCCTGGTAATTCTGGAGGCCCCTTACTTAACTCTAATGGAGAAGTCATTGGAATCAACACGCTTGTTCGCTCAGCTCCAGGAGCAGGTCTAGGGTTTGCAATTCCAATCAACAAAGCAATTGAAATTGCAAATCAATTAGTAGAGAAAGGTCAAGCTATTCATCCAATGATTGGTGTTCACTTATCACATGTAATAGGAACTACAGAAAATATTAAGCATGGAGCCACTATAGAACATATCTTGCCTGGAGGTCCAGCAGAAAGACAAGGCTTTAAAGTGAAAGATATTATAATTAAAATAAATGAAAAAGACATTAGAGATCCTGCAGATGTTGTAGATTCTATTAATAAGAATGGAGTAGGTAAAGCAATGAAATTTATGATATTGAGGGAAAATATAAGGAGATTTATTACTGTTAAGCCTGTAGATATTAGAAGCTTTAGAGTGCAATAGTTGTGAATTAAAGTAATCTGAGCAAAGAGATTTTCACTTCTTTTTAGATTTTTTCTTTCTCTGTAATTTTTGCTTAGCGATACGTTTTGCCTCTTTTTCAGCTTTACGAAGAATTTCTTCTGCCTTCTTTAACTCTTCTATTTTTTTCTCCTTGTAGTATTGATAATTGCCTCTATATAGAAATAACTGTCCATCTTTAATCTCTAAAATCTTATTAGCAATTTTTGATATGAAGTAACGATCATGAGAAACTACAACTAATGAACCTTTATAATTTCTAATAGCAACTTCTAACATCTCTTTCGCAGGTATATCCAAGTGATTTGTTGGTTCATCAAGAAGCAGAAAATTACAAGGTTTGACAATTATTAAAGCTAATGCAATGCGTGCTTTTTCCCCTCCGCTTAAATCACCGACTTGCTTGAAAACAGAATCATTACTAAACCCAAGGCTACCTAAAAGAGATCTCACTTTCGTTTGCGTCCAATCAGGAACAGCCTCAAATAAAGTCTCTAAAGCAGTCTTATTTAATTTCAATGCTTCAGATTGATTTTGCTCAAAGTAACTAGCAATAATATTATGCTGTCCTAATTCAGCAGCTCCATCCTCAGGTTTTTCAATTCCCATTAGCAAACGTAATAAAGTAGATTTGCCTGCTCCATTAGGACCTAAAATTGCAATGTGATCTCCTGGTTCAATTTCAAGATTTGCTCCCAAAAATATAATTTTATCTCCATAGGTATGGGTTACATCTGTTAATTTTGCAACCTTCTTTCCTGATCTAGGTGCATCTGGAAAACTAAAACTAGGTTTAGTTAATTCTCCAAGAGGTGATTCTATTCTTTCTATCTTATTTAGTAATTTCTCCCTACTTTTTGCTTGAGTACTTCTAGTAGCACTAGCTCTAAACCTATTAATATAATCTTGTTGGGATGATAACTCTTTTTGCTGACGTTCAAATGCTGATTGAAGAGACTCAGCTTCTAGTTCCTTCTGCTCTATGTAAGAAGTATAATTCCCTAAATATAATCTGGAAACACCTCTTTCTGTACTAACTATATGTGTACATATCTTATCTAAAAAACTTCTATCATGGCTAATTATTACCATTGAAGAGGTTTGACTTAATAAATATTTCTCTAACCATTCAATTGTATCTACATCTAAATGATTGGTTGGTTCATCTAGTAAAAGAAGATCAGGATCCTGAAGAAGAATTTTACCTAATGCAATCCGCATTTGCCAGCCACCTGAAAAATCACCCACTAATTGATCACCTTCAGGCGCAGTAAATCCTATTTGTGCGAGTAATTTATCAATTTTAGCTTCAAGCTCGTAACCATGTAATGATTCAAATTTAATCTGAAAATCACCTAATTTTTTAATTAAGTCATCAAGATAAGTAGAATCTGCATGAGCTCTATCTGATTGCATACTCTTCTCAATATCTCTTATCTGATAAAGAACGATGGCAGCATCAATAAATGCCTGAAACATCTCTTCTCTAACAGTCCTTTTTACATCAACATCAAACTCTTGCTGCAGATAAGCTATGCGAGGCTGTCCCTCTAACACAACTTCCCCAGTAGTAACTTCTTCTAAACCAGCAAGAATCCTCAATTGAGTTGTTTTTCCTGCTCCATTAACTCCAACAAGACCAATACGTTGGCCAGGCCTAACTTCCCAAGTAATTTCCTTAAGGACTTCGGCTGTAGGGTAGATTTTGCTGACTCGTTCCAGTCTAATCACTGAACAATAATCCTCGTATACATAGATTTAAACTGCTCTCGTATGGAGACTTTAAATACTAAACTTTTAAGATTCCGGATCTTAGTTAATGGTGAGACTGGAACAAATCACAGCTTTGATTCTAGCTGCAGGTTTAGCTATACCAAGTTATTGGTTTTTCTGGACCTTGGCAGGCGGAGGGGGATACGACAGACGAGGAACAGAGAAAGTTCCTGGATTAGAAAGTGTGATTTTAAAAAATCAGGAAGATATCAAAGACCCCCTCTAGCCTTTACAAACCATTGTTTGGTCTCATTATTATCAAGCTGAGAAAGATATTCCTTCACTTCTTCAGTTGTAACAGGCAATCCAAGGTCATCTCCAATTTCGGAAATAGCCTTTAAAGCACCTTGAGGGTTCTGAAGAGCCTGACGAAAAAGTGCTCTGGTACAAGAAGCATCTGACTCAATACGTTGATAGAGCTCTGCAGCGTTGCTGCTCATTAGAAAATTTATAACTAATTCAAGCCTATTCAATTACGCAACTTTTGGACCAAAATGTGAATCATGAAATTTTCCTGAATCAACTTCTTTAACTCCTAATGCAGATGCATCATTCATGCTTCTTGCATCCATGCATAAAACCTTCCTTAATTGCGCAAAATTATCTGCTTGCAACATTCTGCCATCGTTAGCAGCTGAAAATTCAGCTTTTTGTAATACATGATGCAAATGCGTAAGCATGTAAGAACTAATCACAGCCGAAACTAATACATCACTATTTTCTTTACCCCTTCTAGGCTTGTTTCTTTGAACCTTTCTTCTCGAATGATTCTCAATTGAGTTGGATCGCTGAGTTCGAGATGCTGAAGGGAGAGTTGGTTTTTTAGTCATTGAAAGTAATGTTTGCTTGTGAGGAGCTGCCAAAACCGAAGAGTTGACCAGAAAGGAATAAATGCAATTAGAAGAAATCAATCAAAGATTCTGCATAGAAGCTGCAAAGACAATTGATCTCGAAATAAGCATAGTAGAGGATAGTATCCTTGACTATAAGTGTACACTAATGAATACCGGTTACATTGTTTGTATCATGGCTACCCGGCAAAACTCTTCCAACGGAAAACCAAAATCTCCCAGAGTGCAAGTTGTACTACCAGAAGAGCTATGCGATCGGCTAACTGTCTTAGCCGAAAGGGAGTCAAGAACAGTAAGCAATATGGCAAAGGTTCTCATTCAAGAAGGAGTCAATCGTTTGGAATCCGAGCATCTTTCCAAAAATAATAAAAGTAGAGGGGTTTCAACTACAGATCAATTCAGGTCATCTTTAGAAGAACAGCAAGCAAGACGCCTAAGAGGTGCTCCACGCAGAATTAAATTTTATAGACCATAAAAATTGGTTACTCATAATTAACTTCCACTCCCAAAACCGAAGGACGCTCCGCGTTAGTAATCGAATGGCTATAAGGCTTCTTGCAGATGTTCCACCAAGCCAACAATGCAAATCCAATTGACTCCCTAATTTGCACTGGGATTCCAACTGCATCAGTTGTCAAAACTTGAACACCCATACATCTTGTTTGAATTTCTTCCATTAGAAACTTATTTTTACTACCTCCACCAGCAACAAACAATTCAACGGGCTTAATACCTAAATGTCTATATAGAATTTCTAAATCTTGAGCAACAATAGAAGCAGTAAAGCACGTCATTGTTGCAATTAGATCATTAGCATTATCAGAATTAACCTCCGAAAATCGTTGTTCTAGATCTTCTAATCCAAAAAATTCTCTTCCAGTAGATTTTGGTGGAAGTAATTGAAAAAAATCTTCCTTAAGCCAAGCGTCTATAACTTTAAGATCAGGCATACCCTTAGAAGCAAGTAATCCGTCACAATCAAAATTTAATTGGCCATTAGTAACCTTATTAACAGCAAGATCTATAAGACTATTCGCGGGGCCACAATCCCATCCCATGACATCTAGATGACGATCAGGGCCTCTTAGTGGAGGAATCAAAGAAAGATTTGCAATCCCACCGAGGTTTAAGACCGCTCTCCAACCAGCGCCCCCTCCTATCAAGGCAGAATCTAACAAAGGCGATAAAGGGGCTCCTTGCCCGCCTAATGCTAAATCTTTAGCCCTAAAATCATAAATAACAGTCCTCTCTAAAAGCACTGCAAGTAAAGGACCTTGAATGAGCTGCCAACTCGCACCTCTTAACCATGGTTTTTCAGGAGGTCTGTAAAAAACTGTTTGTCCATGACATCCTGCGATTTTAGCTAGACCAGTTGGATCACAAGTTCTTGCCGCAGTTGAATAAATCTCGGTAATCTCTTCCGAAATTGCGCTCCACTCAGAAGCACTCACTTTCATTCCTTGCTCAATAGCAATGATTTTTTTCTGCAAAGAAGAAGAGTATGCAATTGAAGCCGAATTAATCAGATTCCATTTGGGTTTATCGAAATTGCCTTGAAAGTCAACAAGTGCAGCATCAACGCCATCCGCACTGGTACCACTCATCAAACCCAAAACATACATTCAAACTTCGGGTAATTTTTGAAGATCTTCCATCAATCCCATAACAACCAAAACATGATCTTGATCCAAAATATATTTTGCTGGAGGATTAATTATAAGCTGACCCGAAGGTCCAGCTGCCAATACATTGACTAAATAGTTCTTTCTAAGATTTAGATCTCTTAAAGATCGACCAATAAAAATTTCAGGAACTTTGATTTCATCAATTCCCGTTCGATCATCTAACTCTAATCTCTCTATCAAATTTGGTCTCACTAATTCTAAGCCCAATCGCTCTCCTTGCATTCGTGAAGGAAAAACAACTCTATCTGCACCGACTCTCGTCAACATCCTTTCATGTAAATCACTAGTTGCTCTTGCAATAACTTTGCTAACTCGACTTCCTTCACTGTCCTTTGCAATAAGAGTAGTTGTAATGCTTGCCTCTATTGGCTTACTAATACCAACAACAACAGTTCCCATTTCAAACACACCTGCTTCCTTCATAGATTCCTCATCCGTTGAATCAACTACTCTTGCTTCGATAGATGGTTCCAGCTGACGTAATTCTTCAATGGCTCTTTCAGAGGAATCTACAGCAAGCACATCGGCACCATTACGAATCAACTCCCTGCAAACTGCAGTACCAAATCGACCAATGCCGACTACGGCAAATCCTAAAGATTCTTCATCT
>QCLI01000008.1 GCA_003214695.1 Prochlorococcus sp. AG-412-P08 | reverse complement strand
TCATTTATTTGTTTATAGTTATAGATCTAGTATCCCATTAGAAATCTAAAGCGATTTTTTAGGTATGAGTGACAAAAAGCCTTTTTATGTATTGGTTGCCTCTATTGGACAACTTTGTGGCAATGGCCAATTACGTGAAACAATTTCCGAAAGACGTAATAGAAAGGGAAACGATGTTCCCTTCTGGTATCTTTCACCAGAATTGATTAAACGATTCTGTGTATCCCTTGAAGAAGTTGAGGCAGTCGTAGCAGGGGATCAAACAGCAATTAATTGGTTGCGACTTAGATTTGGAGGAGAAATTTCTATAATGGAATTTGATTTGGATCAGCTTAAGAGCGAAGCAATGGATCTACCCCCAGCAGCCCCTATAAAGGATATAAGCGCATCTCACTAATCAATTCACCATGAATAGCAACCAATCCCATAAAATTACTATTAATTTCAAACAAGAGAATAAACAAATAACGATGTATGTACCTGATGGATCAAGTATCCTTCAGCATTTTGAAGAGAATGGTGAAGAATTACCATACTCTTGCAGAAATGGTTGTTGCACAACCTGTGCAGTGAAGATAGTTTCAGGAACAATTGATCAGTCCCAAGGTATTGGATTATCTAAACAAATGCAGTCAAAAGGGTATGGTTTGCTTTGTATCGCACTTGCAAATGGAACTGCTGAGTTGGAGACCCAAGAAGAAGATGAAGTTTATGAATTGCAATTTGGCAAATACCTGGGATCTATTAAAAATGAAGCTGGAAATCCCTTCGATATTTAGTTTATATATTTTAATTGCTTCTTTTTAGCTATATCTAATACAATTTGTTTTCTCCATAGGTAATACAAATTGCTTTAATATCAAAATAACAAACTTACTTAAGGCCAAAGGCTTTCTTACACCACTTTCTTTTCTCCAATTTTTAAAAGCGTTTAAAATATCTAATCTCATCTTAAGAAATTTACCATCATCAAACTTGTAAACCCAAGGAAATGCATTACGCGATGTATTATTTGTTTGTATGATTACTTCTTCATCAAATAATACTGGGTCTATTCCCAGTAGCTCATAGAATTCACCCCTTTCACAGACAGTAAGTGTATGGGTCAGAAATACTGTCCAGAGGAAAAATCTGCTTAGTATTTTACCTCTAATTCCTTTAGTCATACCAGGCCAACAACGCATCATCATATTTATACAATCTCCATGACGATTCTCGTCTTGGCACCATGGCTCAAAAAAGTCAAATAAAGGCGCACATACTTTATCTGGATTTGCTTTAAGATGCCTATTAATTAATATGTATCTCCAATATCCAATCTTCTCAGAAAGATATAACGAGTATAAAACCCAACTCAGAGGAAAGAATGTTGCTGCTCTCTTCTTTGGAAGGTTAGGCAAGTCTACGTTAATACCTTCAGTCTTTAGTGCTCTTCCAAGAAAGCCAGCATGACGAGCTTCATCTCTAGCTAAAAAGGTGAAAAATTGACCAAGTTCAGTTCTACCTGCTTTCTTAAAGCGGTTAGAAATTTCTTTGAAGAGTAAAAAACCAGAAAATTCAGAAACTACTGATCGTACTAAATAACTTTCATAGACTGCTTTATCTTCTGGAGAAAGTTCTTGTAACCTTTCTAGGGATGCTTTACGGTCAAAATGCTTTAAGTTGTAATCTGCTTCCATTTCCTTAAACATTGCCTCAAAGTCTTTTCGGGCAATTTCTAAGTCTGTTTTGGCGGCTTTTTCAAATTCTGTAGTATAAAACCTTGGTGTAAGCAGGTTCTCGTCTAAATGTGGGGGAAGTTCATTGCGTCCAATTGTTCCAATTCCTCCAGGTGTAGCAGTCGTCATTTACTCATTCAATTCGTATATCAATAATAAGGCTTTTTGCACACTTTCTATCAAGAACTTCATGTTGCTAGAAGAAGTGACTTTCTAACCAGATAGGAATCTAAACCCAACTAAGTTGCTGAATTTCGGTCTAATTAGTTGTTGCCAAACCACTTTTGACCATTTAACCTCTGCATTAATCGAGAGGTTAAAAGCTGCAGTGTTATTTTTTTTTCATCTATAAGGAATGATTCTAGGCAGCTTGGTTCGGAGCCTGACTCTGCTAAGGAAATGTTTTTTAAGGACTTAATGCTATTGGTACTAAAGGTTAGGTAAAACTTTCTACCAGTGGCTAATTCACCCTGAATTAGCCAACATTCTCCTCCTGTTACAGGCCTCTCACCCTTCCTAAAGACCAATGAATTGGCTGGACATGACTTTTTCCTTAATTCATTTTCAATGGATGGAAGAAGATGCTCGTTAATAAATTCATCAAAGGGCTTTTCTTCAATTTTTAGAGGTTTTTGTGGCTTAGCAGTTGGAGCATCTGTTGAATTTGATTGCTGATTTAATACAGGTTCTTTCTTTTGTTCCAAGGGTTGATTATTGCTATTTTAATCTTATACAAAAACTATCAATTGTTAGAGATTTAGAGAGATTGGCTACCAATCTTCATTAGGAAAAGATGACCAGTCATTTTCTATTACAGAATCCGCTTCTTGAGAAAAAGGAACACGATTGTCCCTAGAAGAATATGATGTGGGTCGAACCTCATCATATTCTTGTTCATATTTTGATTCATCGTATAAATTTTTTTCTATAGGCTTACGTGTGATCTTATAAGGGACAGATATTGTGGGAGACGGTTCTCTAATTCCTCTTTCAAAATAATACTCTTGATTATCATTTTCATTAAATTCATCAGAATTACCTACTTCTTCATTTGAGATCTCTTTTTCCTTTATTTTTTTTCTAACTCTGCGTGTTTTTGGAATTGAATGATTACTACTTAATAGGACATTTAGAGAAGAGACTGAAAAACCTACTGTACTTCCTAGAGCTATAAGCAGGCCAATTCTTGGTTGGTCTATCTCCCATATCAGAATTTTTATCTTTGTTGTTCTATTCAAATTTAATGCTGCTACATAGAATGTAAAAAATATAGGTACTATAGAACTTATTAATAAGGTATTTCTTAGTATTTTCATTAAATTATGCCTTCCATCTATTGATCTCTTTTAAATCAAGATTAAGTGAGTCGAATAGTCTAACCACCATAAAATCAATCATTTCATCTATATCACTTGGCTGGGAGTACCATGCTGGAATACAAGGCACTATTTTAGCCCCGGACTCACATAAGGTCGCCATATTCCTTAAGTGTATTAAATTAAATGGGCTTTCCCGAGGAGAAATGATTAGGGGTCTGCCTTCTTTTAAATGAACATCTGCACACCGTTCTAACAAATTGATTGAGCTACCAGAAGCTATTCTTCCAAGAGTTCCCATCGAACAGGGGAGAATGACCATTCCTTTTGTTTTATGACTTCCACTTGCAATACTCGCTGAATTTTCATTCCATTTATGACATGTAAGCTTGCCATTAGAATTTTTTAGCCGTTCTCTCCAAAACTTTTCTTGTTTTAAAGAGTCTAAGGGAATATGAATATTATTTTCTGAGTTCCAGACCTCATATGCTCCTTTACTCAAAATAAGATTTATTGAGTAATTTGCTTGAAGAAGTAAATCTATAGACCTTTCAGCAAGTATTTGAGCAGATGCCCCAGTTACCCCTATTACTATCGGAGAAATCATTATTTGATTATTTTAGAGTCTGAATCAATTGATATTTCCTTATCATTATTAGTTATTGATTCATCATCATATAGATCTAGATCAATTTGGTTTCTTAGTAAATCTACTTTTTGGATTTTTACGTTGACATTATCTCCAATCTGATAGGTTTTCTTATTTTTCCTACCGACTAATAGATTTTGCCTAGATCTATATTCATACCAATCATCATCAAGAGAACTTACATGGACGAGACCTTCAGCTAGCGATGGTTCAATCTCCACAAAGAAGCCATAGCTTTGAACACCTGTAATTGTTCCTTGAATAATCTGATTAATATTTTTCTCTACAGACCTTAATTGAATGATTGAAATTAAGCCTTGTCTAAAGAACTTAGCCTGATTTCTTTTTGTGTTCAACTCAGTGATTTGACTTTCACTACATAATTTGGAGATCAATGATTTTTGAGTATTAGTGAAGATTTGCCAATCTATATCCTGCCTAGAACATTTCCTGCCTAATGATCGTTGATCAGGTGGCTTAATGTTCTTGTTTTGCTTACCTTCAACTAAAAACTTACAGAGTATATATTGGTTAATAATATCTGCGTAATTCATTCCAGGATTACTCCATGGTGTTTCATCATACAATGGGAAATTTATTAGTTTAGAATTAGAGTATTCGTTAAGATCTTCTTCGTCTCCTGATGAATATTTATATTTATAGTCAATTATATAATTTTTTGCTAATTTTTGTATGAAATGCTTATTTGGACTAGCTTTTATTGATTTCAATAATTCTGTCAAACTTACAGTTCCTTCGTCATCTAGAGTTATTTGCGTGTCAAGTAATAAAGCTGATTTAATAATATCGTTGACTTGTAAATTCTCTTGGAAGGGTTTTGATAGGTTTATTGAATCGATATTATAGGCTTTAAAATGCTTAGATAGTATTATATTTGAATACTTAGTGAGTAAACTAATGATAGATTGTGGATCGCTCATCATAAATGAGGGCATCCAACCATCTAGGTCTAACCCTGGAGATGAATAGATTAAATCTTTTAAGTTGCTAATTTTTGGTAGGTCAGAATCCAATTCTATAAGGCCAGCTTCCATTAGGGTATTATTTAATAAATTGGAGAGGAATATTATTGATTCAATGGTATTTATGGAATTTTTAATTGACTTTAATTTAGCTGGAATGGTTTTAGCTCCAGGTTTTCTCTTAATTAAAATATTTAACTTCTCTTCATTTATTATTGCAACAGGTTTTATTGTACTTAGATAAAAATCCCAATTGGTGGCCTCGCCTTCTTTATTAATAAACACTTCTATTGTTATAGCACTATTAATTTCATCAACTTTAAAACCAGCCTCATCAAGCAGTTTAGAACTTAGTAGATTTTGCCAAGTATTGCCTAAGCAAATTGATTTTGACCGATTCTTAATCCACTCGTCTAATTTACTACCTAAATTAATTCTTTCACTAACAGCTGGGACATGGACCCATAATTTAAAGCCTCCTTCACTTGGTTCTGCATAAATAGAAGGTAAGAGAGGTGATTCGTCTGAATGCCATGCTCTAAATAATAATGAAGGCTGCTCTTCTAAGTTCTTACGTTGTTTAGTTAGAGGCTTCTTAATTGCAACATTAGGAGGCTTGTCATTGGTGGACAAATTATATTTGGTTTTAATGATCTCTAAATCACCCTCAGGCCCACCATCTAAGCTTAATTTTCTAACAATTTCTCCCTTAGCTAATAATTGAGCTAACGGAAACCTATTTATTTTAACATCTATAATATTATTTTCATTATTTGTGTTGAGGTATTTAGAGTCCTTTTCTGGTAATTCTATTGTTGATAATATTCTTTCATCGAGAGGCTTGGCTGTTAGATGGCCATCATTTATTACAAGAGAAGCAAGTATATTTGTTCTTGTCCTTTGTAATATGCAAAGAACCTCACCTTCAGGTGATCTTCGCCTGACGCCTTCCTTCGTTATCTTTACAAGTACTTTGTCTCCATGCCAGGCATGGTTAAGGAAGTTCTCACGTATGTAGATATCTTCTTCTCCATCATCTCTAACTGCAAAACAATAACCTTTGCTACTGCACCGAATAGAAGCTTTGATTACCTTCTCATCTAAGGATCTTTTTACAAAATTTTCATTATCTTTTTCAATAATTTTTAGCTTTGTAAGCGCATTTAAGGCAATATCAAGCCTAGCTCTCTCTATCTTCTTGGTTAACTTGAGCATTTTTTCCAAGGTTTTTAACTCTACACCACCCTCTCTGGGTAACATTTCAAGTATTTTGGCTACCGTAAACATGATTAGATGATCTGTACTTTGAGTAGGTAATTAAGTACAGTTGCTCATTAAGTATATTCTAAGGCTTTAAGCAGAATGGAATTTTATGAAACTTCAAAGGTTATTTATCATTATTCAGTCGAATCCCTACCCTCATTTTCCTGGCCTGTCATTACGAGATTCAGTCCTATAAGCATGAAACCTACTGCAGCAATAAGCTCTATTAGAAGTTCAGGTATTAATTTTGCTATAGAGCCACCTAATAAGACCCCTAACAATGAAGCAAGCACCAAAGCGAAGGATGACCCAAGGAAAACTGCCAATGGCCAGTTGCTAGATCCACTAATAGCTAAAGTTGCTATTTGAGTTTTATCTCCCAATTCAGCTATGAAAATTGTCAGAAATATTGAAAAGAAAATAGTAATTGACATTTCAGGTAAAACTAAGAGAAATAAATTTTAAATACATTAAAAAAGATATATATACTAATAAAGATCATAATACCTCCAGCAACTTTATTAAAGGTGTTTTGACTAATTTTACTTGATATATAGGTCCCGAGGATAACACCAATTAAGCTGGAGAGAATAAGAGCCAATGCAGCTGCAATAAAGACGTATAATGGCCTGCCAGTATCTGCAGATAGAAGTAATGTGGCTATCTGTGTCTTATCTCCTAACTCTGCAATAAAGACTGTTGTGAATGTGGTAATAAAAGTTTGGAGAAAACCGTTATTAGATAGATTCTCTTTATTTAGCAATTTTTTATTAGACTTATTTGATGTCATATAGATTAATTTTTGGAAGAATTAATCTTGATAAAGTTTTTCATTTCAAGACTCCTACCGCCATATAAATATCTTATTTGTTGCTTACAACAGGAAATTGCAAACTGGTCAAATTTATCGTTTTCTACTTGAAAATTATGCGAAAATTTTTTTACATCACAAAAGCTAGGCCTATTCTTGTAGATAGTGCATTTCCTAGAAACCTTATCAAAATGATGGCACCATCCATCTTTTGCAACCATAGATAAATAAAGGGTCTGTTCTTTTTGAGAAAGAGCTCCTAAAGCCTCCTGACGCTGAACTGGGTCAAGTTTGCAACATGCACCGCAATAATCTGAACAGCTCCATTTTACCTGCTTAGCCATAATTTCTCGCTTTAATGCCTTGCTATTACTCATTGCAACAGAGTAATTACAAATAATAAACCAATCTCAATTATAACCTCCATAGATTTATAATAAAAATAACTTAAATTAAACTCACTTCAATGGGAAACCTTTTGCCTCTTGCTGCTGTAGCACTAGCAGGTCCAGCAATCATTGCCCTAGTATTCTATAGAAGAGGAGCATAAATACCTTTTCATACTTAAATTTGAAAAAGAAATAAACTAAGTATTAATATTAACTCCAAGTATAGATATGCTTATATCTATTAGCTCCTTAATATATGTACCGTTTGATTTGGTAAACTTATTATACTCTTCCTTGTTACCAAGTACATATTTTATGCAATCATTTTCTTGATTCCTAATAATTATCGTATTATTATTATCTAACATGCATCTATATTTCCTTTTATTTATTTTAAATTGAATTTCTTCTGAATATTTATTTATATCAACTATATTTAACAATGGAATAATTCCCTTCTTTGTTGATTTAGTTTCGATGTTAAATACGATATCTATTTTTTTTGGTAGGCAACTCTTATCTTTAATGCCTCCCCATTTTATGGCTTCAATTGTTTTACCACATTGGTATAATTTTAATATCAATTGATCCAAATAACCGTAGTATGAAGATAAAACCTCGCAACCTCGGCTCCAGAATATAGGTTTACTATTGTTAATTCCAAAAGGTTCTAGCTTGCTAATATCTTCTAATAATTTTGTATTTATATCATTAAAAGATAGATTTGACTCTGGGTTCAATCTAAATAGATTTTCTTTATTAGTTATCCAATTATTAGAAATTGATTGAAGTTTATTCTCTAGTTTCATTAAATTTCTAGCTTTAACAGTGAAACCTGCAGCTGCAGAATGACCTCCATATTGTTCTAATAAATCTGAGCAACTATTAAGAGCCTCAACAATATCGAAATTTTTAGGAGATCTAGCGGAACCTCTGAAGTTTCCCTCTCCGTCGCTGGTCAGGATGGCCGTAGGTCTATTAAACTTATCCATTAATCTTGATGCTACTAAGCCTATAACACCAGGATTCCAATGAGGTTGAGCTAATAGTATGAATGAGTTAATGTACTTATTGTCTGCTGTTACTATCTTGAGAGCTTCTTTTTCAACACTAGAAGTAATAAACTTACGCCGTTTATTTATTTCTTCACAGGTCGATAATTTTTCAGACAATTTAGATTCATCCTTTTCAAGAAGAAGTTCTATAATTAACTTTGGATCATCTATTCTACCTATTGAGTTTATTCGTGGAGCAATTTTAAAACCAATATCATGTGATGTAATTGACTTATTATAGATTTTTGCATTCTTCATCAAACCTTTTAAACCGATGCATTCTGTATTTTGAATATTCTTAATCCATTTTTTTAACCAGTATCTATTAGCTCCTGTTAAGCTTGCCATATCTGCAATTGTCCCTATACATAAAAGGTCTCTAGCAATAGCTAGAGAATCCCTACCTTTAAATGTATTTGCAATACTTTCAGCTAAAATATAGGTTACCCCTACTCCAGCAATACTTCTATAGGGAGAATCCTTAGGTGTAGTGTCTGGATGAATTAATGCAAAAATGTTACTTAAATTACAATTAATCTTATGATGATCTGTAATTATTAGCTCTATTCCTAAATTATTGGCATGCTGAATTGCTCTATTAGCAGAGACACCATTGTCTACTGTAATAATTAACTTTATCCCTGCTTTTGCAACTTTATTAACTAATGAGATATTTAAACCATAACCTTCATTCTGTCTTGAAGGAATAAATGGTACTGGCCTGCCTTTTATTTTTGACAACACATCTACAAGGAGAGCTGTACTAGTCATTCCGTCAGCATCGTAGTCTCCACAAATAGCAATAGATTGGCACGTTTTTACTGAATTAATTATCTTATTTGTTGCTTTATCTAAATCTGGAAAATGTTTCGCCGATTCGGGCAGCGGCTGTGGATTCAGATAATTATTAATAGCCTTAGGGTTAGTAAGTCCCCTTCTAATTAAAACCTCTTTTAGCTTACTTGAAAGAGGAATATCTGATAATGATTCAATATTTAGGTTTTTAGGTACATTCCAGATATGATCAGACATATTAATACCTCAATAAATCCTATTAACTTCTTGTACCAAAATTGAGATTAGAGAATGAATCGTTTGCATACTGTTTTTTGGGATCTAGATGGCACCATGGCTGATACAGAGATGATGGGCCACAGGAAAGCTTTTAACCAATCATTTTCAGAATTCCAACTAGACTGGACGTGGGACAAGAACACTTATAGTAGGTTACTTTCCATTCCAGGTGGTAAAAATAGAATTAAGTATTTTGCAAGAGAAAAGAACGTTAAACTAGATATTAGAACAATTAATTTATTGCATCAACAAAAACAAAAGTATTATCAGGAAATATTGCATTCTGGAAGTATAAGCCTAAGGAGAGGAGTTATGAGACTTGTGTTAGAGCTTTATGCTAAAAATACTAATCAATGGATTGTAACAACTTCTTCAAAATTAGCAGTTAAAGCCTTATTAAAAAAATTATTTCCTCGAAGTGTATCCCCCTTTGGAGGATATACAACATTTGAGGATGTTCTAGAGCTTAAGCCTCACCCAGAAGCTTATTTTAAGGCCATCAAAAATAGTGGTGCCGAACCTATTAATTCATTAGCCATTGAGGATTCCTTAATTGGTTACCAGGCAGCCTCAGCATCTACGCTTAAAACACTAATTACCTTGTCACCCTGGTTAACAAAAATTCCAGAAGGTATAATTGAAACTCAGCTAGTCGTTGATAGTCTAGGAGATCAAGATAATGCTTCTGTTGCACTACAAGGAAATAGACTAGATTCTATTATTACCTACAAATCTCTACAATCATTAATTAATTAATAAATTAATTAAAGCTTTATGAAAGTCTATAAAACTAATTATGATTCTTTTGTTAAGTCCTTATTTAAGGGTTTAAATAATTCCCTAATTGGGCCATGGAGAAGCAGAAGTGTAGGATTGCTGTCAGTATTAATTGGTTTCTATTTAGCCAGTACAATTACAGCTTATTATCTTGAGGAATTTCGTCAAAGAATTTTAGTAGTTGGCCTTTTATGTTTTCTTCTCGAAATAGCAATTAGATATAGAAGAAATTTAATAAGGCTAAATCAATTTCCATTACTGCTAATTGTCGATAATTTTAGAATTGGTATTACTTACGCAATTGTATTAGAGGCATTTAAACTTGGCTCATAGCAGCCGTTATTAATCTATACCATCTATAGGAGCTAAATAGAGCCTTATTCGTCGTCACCCTCTTCCTGCACAGGGTAGACAAAACCTTGAGCACGCCCACTAAGTATCGATTTGCCTAGTGATAATGCTTTCTTAGCCGCATCTCCGGCTTTTGCCTTCCAAACGGAATGGCGTTGATTTCTTTTACCTTTTGATGTCTTTTTCTTTGGTACAGCCATTTTAATTAATTACCAATCTTATATTATCTGTCCCTCGAAGGCCTTTAGTCAAATATATGAGGCTTGGGAAACAAAAATATAAAGCTCAATAATTAAAATTTTCGAATTTAAATTAATATAATTGTTCAGTGCCACGTCCCTAAGAAAGTGTTTTCGAGGTTTATTTCAAATAAAGATAATGATTCTAATAGCTATAGCAGCCTATTAGAAGACATGGCATCTCAAAATATCGAATCACTGATCCTTATTCCATCTAGAAGAGAAGTCCATGCTAAATACAAAGATGGTCAGTCAAAAATAATTCCTATTTTCCCTAATGATCAAACAGTACTTGAGACTGCAGAATCAAATGGTATTGTATTAGAAGTTAGAGATGGAAGGGCTGAAGAGACTTTCGCTTCCTTTACTGCAAGTTTTACTCTTGGTTTTATATTTATTTTATTATGTATAATATTAATCAAGAAGTCTGCAAAATTAGCTAATAAAAGTATTTCTTTTTTGAGTGGGAAAGCTTCTTTTGAAGATACAATAAATATAGTTACCCGTTTTGATGATATAGCAGGTATTCCAGAGGCTCTAGAAGAAGTAAAAGAGATAGTTTCTTTTTTGAAAATACCTGATAAATATAATAATTTAGGAGCTAGTATTCCTAAGGGTTTTCTTTTAACTGGCCCTCCTGGAACAGGTAAAACATTACTAGCGAAGGCCCTAGCAGGAGAAGCTGGTGTGCCCTTTATTTCTACTTCTGCCTCCCAATTTGTAGAATTATTTGTTGGAATCGGAGCAAGCCGAGTGAGTAGTCTTTTTGCTCAAGCTAAGCGTAAATCTCCAAGTATTATTTTTATTGATGAAATAGATTCAATTGGACGAAAGAGAGGTTCTGGAATTGGAGGTGGTAATGATGAAAGAGAACAAACACTTAATCAGTTACTCATAGAAATGGATGGTTTTCCACAAAACTCTGGTGTAATTGTCATAGCTGCTACTAATAGGGAGGAAGTATTAGACCCAGCATTAATTAGGCCAGGTAGATTTGATAGAAGAATAAATGTATCTCTTCCAGATAGAAAAGGTAGAGAAGATATTTTGTCTATTCATGCTCTTTCAAAACCATTATGTGACAATGTTATTCTTAAGGAATGGGCTATACGAACACCCGGTTTTTCTGGAGCAGATCTATCTAATTTCTTAAATGAAGCAGCTATAATTACAGCTCGAGAAAACAAGAAAAGAATAGGAGAAAAACAATTAGAGAAGTCTCTAGATAGAATTACACTGGGCTTAAGAGACTATCCCCTTAAGAGCTTAAATCAATTAAGGATAATTGCTTATCACGAGATAGGCAAAGCGCTTGTTGCCTATTTAACTCCATCTGCTGATTCAGTGGACAAGATAACAATACTTAGAAGAAGTGGAAGCCTAACTGGAAATACAAGGTTTACCAATTTAACTCAAAATAGCGAAGATGGATATTTCTCTAAAAGATACCTTGAAAATAAACTTATGGTTTCTCTAGGCGGAAGAGCTGCAGAGGAACTCATTTTTGGAAAATCCGAAATCACTCAAATATCATCAAATCAATTGGATGAAGCAACATTACTAGCTAACAAAATGGTCACTAAATATGGCTTTTCAGACTTAGGGCCAATTTCAATAGTTATTGATAAGTTGGCAAAAGGCTTTGAATCCAGTTTACTGGGATCAAAATCTATTTACGCAAATAGGACAAATAAGCAAATAGATAGTCTAATAACTACATTAATAAGAGATTCACAAGAAAAAGCCAAACAAAAAATAACCCCCTACCTAAATGTATTAGACATTATGGCGGCATCACTTTTAGAGGAGGAAGTATTCACTAAAGAACGTTTTGAAACACTATTTAAAACAGCCACTAACTCCTACACAGACTAACTATGAAGAGCTTCTTAGAAGATTTATTAGGCATAAGGATTTCATTTAATAATTTCTTTCTGAATTTTCTTTTTATAATGTTCTATTTACTTTGGGGGCAATTTCTTCACAAGGTACATCTTTTATCAGGCTATGAGTGGAATAGTAACTCTAATTATTTAACCATGTACCACATACTGTCATCTGTTATTTGTTTTATTCCATTCTTTATAATATGGAAATGGTACAAATCATGGAATAAATTAATTTCAATTACTAAGAGTATTTCTACAACAGAGGAAACATTACCAATTAATAAATACGTAGCATATTTACTAATAATGCTAACGATTATTTATCTGATATTTGTATTTTCTTTCAAGTATCTTATAGATAATTATACAACCTTTGACTATCTTAATTCTTCTTCACAGCTTTCACACTTAATAGAATATGTTTTTAATCCGTATTTCCTGCTGATTTATATGATTATAGTATTATTTTCTCTTGCTAGTAGAAATAGTATAATTTTACTTTATTTAAATAACATTCCTTTATATGTAATTTTAACAGTGTATATTTTTAAGATAGACCATTTGAACCTTAGTTCAATAAACTCTATCAATGCATTTATTTTTAGTCAGGATAGAATATTTATATGCCTAATCCTAACAATTGCATCTTTAAATATTTTGCTATGTGCTTTACTTAACTATATGATATTCGGAACAGGTTTATCAGATTTATATTGTAATTACTTTAATAATTACAATTATAATTATATTAAAACCCTATTGCAATTAACAATATTTTCTTTTGGATTGGCTTTTGGAATCTCTAGTTAAGGTAATTAAAAAATTGGCTGATAGAAAGTAATTAAAGTGAAGAAAAGTATTCCTTACTTCCTTTTGGATCAGGCAACATAGTTTTATCTCCTGGCGTCCAGTTTGCTGGGCATACTTGATCTGGGTTAGAAGCAACATACTGATACCCCTGCAATACTCTTAATGTTTCATCTACATTCCTACCTACAGGAGCCTTATTAACTGTGCTATGCATTATTACACCCTCGGGATTTATTAGGAACAAGCCTCTATCGGCTTCTCCATCATCATTAAGGACATTATAAGCACTAGCTATTTCCCTTTTTAGATCTGAGATTAAAGGATATGCTATATCCCCTATACCTCCTCTATTTCTAGGAGTTTGTATCCAAGCAAGGTGACAATGCACACTATCAACAGAGACACCAAGAATTTCTGTGTTTTTTGAGGAGAAATCACTGAATCTATCACTGAAAGCAGTTATTTCTGTTGGACAGACAAAGGTGAAATCTAAGGGATAGAAAAACAAGACTACCCATTTCCCTCTGTAATCAGATAGGGTTATTTGCTTGAACTCTTGATCTATAACTGCTTCTGCAGTGAAAACTGGTGCCTCTTGGCCAACTCTTAAACAGCCTTCTGTCATGATCATTAATTAATGAATTTTAGGTTTGCTTGGATTTTGTCTACAAACCTCTTATAATTTAACATAGAAAATAAATAAATGTGAGGTCAATGCTGAACACACCTGCTCTTCTAATCTTGGACACATGAGTCAAACAAAATGGGACATGTCCGTCCTTAGAAAATTTAATTCAACCTCCCATACTCGAATTATTTCATTTCTTAAAAATGAACTGATTAAGCATCCATTACCAAGAACTCATAACAATTTTACTACTAGCAATAAGGATTATTAATATATTTGCATATTGTTTTTTTATTGCAAGAAAGCAATTGTATATTATAATTTTTTGATATTAAAAACAATAATATTGTATTTTTACTGGCTATACCTTCTAAGAAAATAATATAATTATAAAATGTCAGTGGAGAGACTTGAACTCTCGACCTCAGCGTTATGAATGCTGTGCTCTAACCGGCTGAGCTACACTGACAGGTGTTACCAATATATAATAAACCAGCGTTGAAATTATTCCAAGTACTTCTCCTGCTTATTCTGTATAAAACATAATCTCCCATTTTTATGCTTTATACAGACAAATTCGGTATAGGCTTATTAGAAAAAAATTAGATAATCATCATAGTCAAAGGACACCTCTAGCTAAAATTATCTTCGATAGATTTTCTGGAACGAAAAAAAACCTCCCTCTTAATCTCTACAAGATAGGTAAGCATTAAAGATAGCAATTCCACAAGCAACTGATATGTTTAGGCTCCTTACACCTTTTTTGTCTTCACTACTGGCTATTCCAGGCATAGGAATTGTACAGATTGTATGACATTTATCTCTGATTGATTGCGGTAAACCTGTATCCTCTCTACCAAATAATAAGCAATCGTTATTTTTAAATTTAAATAGACTAAGATCTATTCCATCTTTCTTACTAAAACCTATGATCCTAGAATTTATATTATATCTCTTATAGAATTCAAAATTTTCATGTAGATTTAAATCTATATTTTTCCAGTAGTCTAAGCCGGCTCTCTTAAGATATTTATCTTCTATTGAAAAAACTAAGGGCTTAATCAAATCAAGAGGAAGATTGTAAGCGAGACATGTTCTACCAATGTTTCCTGTATTCTGAGGAATTCTTGGTTCAAAAATTCCTACTCTAAAACTTCTTGCTGACAATGATTTAATCATATAGGAATACTATTTTGAGAAAGATTTATTGCACGTCCATGTAGAACAAGCCAGGATTGAGTAGCAATTGAACCTACCTCAGTTATAGTTAACCCAAGTCTATCTATAAACAAGTTACCAATAATAGTAGGAGGACATACCCCCCATCCAACTTCCTCCGCTACTAAAACAACTAGACCTTCAAAGGACTTTATAGCTGTAATTGTATTTTGAAGAAGTATAAGCCAATCTTCTTCAGATAATTCAAGATAGGCACTAACAAAACCCCCAATCGAATCAATTAATAGAGTACTGTTACTAGTTATTTTTGCTATTGCTGATATGATATCTGTAGACTCTATTGTTTTCCAGGTAATTGGCCTTGACTTACGATGTTTTATAATTCTATTTTCCCAAGATTTTGTACCATCATCTAATATTCCAGTAGCTAAATAGGTTACATCATGCTTATTTATTAACATTTTTTCTGCAAAACAGCTCTTACCACTTTTGACAGGTCCGGATATTAAAATAATACCATTGGAATTATTATTAACCACCTTAAAGATATAGATTTATTTTGAGAAGAACCACCAGGTAGCTAATGGAGCAACAATGGCAATTATAAGAACACCTATGACTAATGGGATAGCCAATGATCTACCTAATTCCTTTTTCCTCATAACATTAAAATTGGGATCTGTTATAGGAGCTGTAAGCGAGGTTGACTCCTTAATCTCATAATTAAGAGCTGCAAAAGGGATTGTATTTGAATGTAAATGATTGAATTTTGTTGTAGCTGATATAGCACTTGAGGGTTTAGCTAAAACAAGGCAAGCCACAAGAGACAAAGAAATACAAAATATTTGGAGATTTCTTCTTATCACAGCTATTAAAAAATAATTTCCTCTACTTTGGCATTTTTTGCTTAGTTTGTCTATAATCATTACAAACTAACTTAAATAATAGGATTATCAATCCTAAGCAAATTTATTTTACTAATGCTTGAGCTTATACATTCAATCAAATTAAGCTATAAATAAATGAATATTTCATCTAATATATCAATTACTATTGGCTTGATTATGTTTGGTCTAACTTTAATCAATGCTATTACTATAAATGAACTCTCCCCTGTAATAATTAGATCTGAGGTAATATCAGCTTTAACATCAATGACGATTTTACTAATAGGATATATCCAACAAACACCAACATATAAACCAAATAGTAAGTTAACAATAAATGCAAAAGAGGGCTTCTACATCTCAGATGAATTAACTCAGGAAGAAAAAAATGAATTAGCCTGGGGTACTCATATGATATTAACTGCAACAGCTTCTGTAACAGTACTAATATATAATAAAGGTGCAACAATATTGAAAAGAGGTATTATTTCTGAGGAGATTTTTAAACCTGGTAATATATGCTTAGCTTCTAAACAGAAATCTAAATATATATCGTTAGTGAGTACTAAGTTTTATCCTGGTAAGGAAGAGTTTGACACAATTTTAAAGGATTTACCAGCTGTAATAGTTCTGCCAGTGTCTTCAGACTGTTGGCTAATCGTAGGCGGCTGGTCAGAAAGGTGTTTTACAAAATCAGATGAAATTTGGCTGGAAGGGTGGTCAAAGAAGATATCTGTAATCTTTAAATAATAACTATTTATAAATAAATATTTTTGTTAAAACCTTACTTTCATTATTAGTAAAGGTTAAAGTATTAATATCACCCCTCCACATGGCATTCTCAGCCATGAGACTTATTTTTGCTTTGTTGTTCAAGTTTGAATAATTATATTCATCAATCCCTGTAAATTTAACTGTATTTTGTTTATGATTATAAATAGCCTTCTTTGCTAAAAAACTAGAGCCTTTGATTTTAACTACAATATTTCCTTCAATTGTTGCTTGAGCTAATTCCTTAATCCAAAGAATACTATCTGCTTTTAATGAAAAATCATTATTCAATAAGCTGATCATCTCAATTCCTGAATCTAGTAGAATTTTCTCTCCATTACCTGTTAAGTTAGAAGTATTAGATGTTAACTTGTAGTTTGGTTTGTTCCCTTGAAAAAAAATAACTAGAGAATCCTTTGCCTTTATTGATTTATCTAGTTCATTTATTTTAGCTTTTTTAGTCTTAAAGGTGAATTGCTTTATTCCATTCTTATCTAATTGTTCTACATATATATCATTAAATTTAAAGGAGGAGATTTGTTTGTTATCAGGCTCATTGGAACAGGCTGATAGAAAAATTGCAAGTAAAAATACGTAACTTACACGTTTGGATATTTGCAATTTATTCATCTTCTAGTTTGACAAGAATAGGGGATGGTTTTGGCAAGGAGGATGATTTTTTTAATTTGCCCCATTCAAGATCAATATTCCAGTTTATCTGATTATGATTATATGACAATTGATATAAAATATCCTTGCTTAGGTTTGGTACTAACGGATTAATTAAAATCGCGACAATTCTTATTGTTTCTAGTACATTATAAAGGCAAAATCCTACCCTTTCTATATTTTTAACTTCCTTAATCAGGGTCCAAGGTTTATTATCATTTAAATAGAGATTAGCTGAGGAAGCTAAATTAAGAATTGATGAACAAGCTTCCTTAAAACATAAATTATCAAGATATCCTTTTACTTCTATTATTGTACTATTTGAAAGATTCTTCAATTCCTCTTCATTTGAATCATAAGTAAAATCGGGAACTTTGTTTGTAAACCACTTACGGCTCATGGATGAAGTCCTGTTTAACAAATTTCCAATTGTATTTGCTAAATCATTATTAACTAGGTCTATAAATCTTTTTTGTTGAAAATCTCCATCCTGTCCAAATCTAAAATCACTTAATAAATACCATCTGATAGCATCTTCTCCATACTTATTTAGAAGCAACTCGGGATCCAGAACATTCCCTAACGATTTGCCCATCTTCTGGCCCTCTCTAGTTAAGAAACCATGCCCAAAAACTTTTCTTGGTAAATCCAAGTCAGCCGAGAGTAACATTGCTGGCCAGTAAACAGCGTGGAAGCGCAAAATATCCTTTCCTATAATGTGTATTTCTGGTGGCCAGCTAAAGTTATTTATATCGTCTAAATCAACTTCTTCCCCTTTTGGCAGTAGAGCAGAAATATACCCTAGTAGTGCGTCAAACCAAACATAAAAGGTGTGTCCATCAAAACCAGGCACTGGTATTCCCCACTCTAAGTTTAATCTTGAGATTGAAAAATCTTTTAGACCCTTGGAAACAAATTTAATAATTTCGTTCCGTCTTGATTTGGGTTGGATAAATTCTGGGTTTTGTAATATATTCTCAATTTGAGTCTGGTAATTTGATAGACAAAAAAATAAATTCTCTTCATCTCTCCATTCAAGTTCCTTTAAATGAATAGGGCAAATGGGCTTACTCGAGTCTTTTGACTCTTCCTTGTATTCCTCGCACCCAACGCAATACCAGCCTTGTTGATTGCCTATGCGTATGTCTCCTTTAGACTGAACTCGTTGAAAAAATTGTTCAACCAATTTTTGATGATGGGGATCGGTGGTCCTAATAAAACAATCATTAGATATGGACCATTTCTCCCAGAGTGACTTATATTTTTGAGAAATTGTATTGCAGTGGTTTATAGGGGTTGTTTTATTTAATTCAGCTGTTCTCTGTATTTTTTGACCGTGTTCATCCACACCTGTAATAAACATTACTTTATTTCCATTTAATCTCTGAAACCTTGCGTAGGCATCTGATGCAATTGTTGTGTATATACTACCGAGGTGAGGTTTATCGTTAACATAATATAAGGGTGTGGTAATCGTTATATTTGACATTTGTTTGCTTTATAGCCTCTATTGCGAAGCTTAATCTTATCTTGTATATATATTATATAGTAGATATAGATTATTAACAATACAGTTTAGTACGGAGAATATCGAGTTCAGTGTTGATAAATTCAATAGAAATCTTAAACTTATCTCCCAACTCTGCGCCTTCGACAAAATCTAACTGACAACTCATATCAACTCTAAGATCACAAAAATATATTAAGGCAATTGATTTTTTTTTATTAAGCCATTGCATAAAAAGGACTGTCCAATAAATCTGATTATTAAGCTTGAACCAATTTAATAGGCTTCTTCTCCTATCATCCCTAAAAATTATAATATTTTCTCTTTGCTTTTTATTAAATGACTTAATTCTACTAGCTATAAATTCTACATCTAAGAGATCTTCATTGTTAATGTACTTAATTAATTGGCATTGAGTAAGATAATCTAAGTATCTTCTTAATGGAGAAGTAGCTTGTACATATCCTTCTAGGCCTAGACTATTGTGGCCCTTTACTTTCATATCTATTGTTGTCTTTGGGAGTGAATTCCTTAACTGAAAGTTTTTTATATGTACGTTTGATGATTCCATAACTTGAGTGATTCTTGACTTAACTGGTTTTGACTGATTCCTGTAAGGTACTGGTATATTTCTATCTATACAATACTTAGCTACAAATTCCCCATATATAATCATTGATTCACTAACTAATTTCCTAGATGCTGTTCTAGAGCGTTGGCATAAAATATATTCAGCTTTTATTTTTGAAATATAACCTTCAGGTTCTGAGATTGTTATAGCTCCATTATTGTGCCTCTCTAGTGAATGCTGCTTAGTAATTCTTTCTATAGCTAATAATTCCGACTCTTCTCTTGGTTGAAGATCAAGTATTTCATCTGCATCTTCGTAGGATAGAGAATATCGCGGACTTATAATAGCTTTATGAAAGCTATATTTTCTAATAATAAATTTTTCGTCAAGTTCAATCTTAAGACTTAGCACTATACGGTTATTTCCCGATAATAGACTTAGATTGTTCTTAATTAGTAGAGGAGGAAACATATATTCGGTCTTCTCTAGCATATATATGGTAGAGGCTTTTGCTAGAGCATCTTTTGCTATTTTAGAATTAATATCTACAGAAATTGCTGGACAAGCTATATGGATCCAAAATATATGATTTGATGATATATATTCATATGAAATAGCATCATCAATTTCATGAGCACCAATATCATCTATGGTATAGGTTTTTAAATGTGTTAGGTCTAGATAGTCTTTATATAAATAAAAATTCAAGAGAATATCTTTATTCCTTTGAATTATTTCCTCTATTTCTTTAACAGATTCCTGATAATGATGACTTTTCTTGATAATAGGAAGTTTGAGGATATATAACCTATATCTATACCTCAGCCTCTGTGAAGCTAATTAGCCTTCAGAATTAACAAATGGTAGCAATGCAATTATCCGTGCTCTCTTTACTGCTGTTGTTAGGTCTCTTTGTTGTTTAGCTGTAAGTCCTGTTAGGCGTCTTGGTAAAATTTTTCCACGTTCGGTAATAAATTTCTTAAGGGTTTCTACATCCTTGTAATCAATTGGATCACCAGGCTTGATAGGGGATAGCTTTTTTTTAAAGAAAGAAGTAGGCATTTTTTAAATACAATGTAATCAATAAAACTAATGAGGTGTTACTTAATCTCCTTATGAGGAGTTGCTTTATTGCAATGTGGACAGAATTTCTTGATTTCAAGTCTTTCTGTAGTGTTTCTTCTATTCTTCTCAGTTGTGTATCTAGACACACCTGGAGAACGTTTTGAGGGATTGGACCGGCATTCGGAACACTCAAGAGTGATTACGATCCGGACGCCCTTGTTTTTAGCCATAAGGACGTAGTGTCGCTTCTGCGATACTTGGTACAAACATTAATCCTACAAGCTGAGGTGATCATTTTCCAATAATGCTTTGAAACCGTAGGATCAATGAATAGTCAAAAATTAAAATGAAGGTTTCGTTATCTTGGTTAAAAGAATTAGTTGATATCCCTTGCGGAGTTAACGAAATAGCAGAATCTCTTTCTATGTCAGGATTTGAAGTAGAAGAGTTGGAAGATCTCGAGGATTCGATAAAAGGAATTGTTGTCGGCATAGTTGAGGAGGTTTCCCCTCATCCAAATGCTGATAAGCTTCGTATATGCAAGGTTAATGTTGGAGAAACAAATCAATTACAAATTGTCTGCGGAGCTCCTAACGTAAAAGAAGGCATTCATGTACTTGTTGCTTTGGAAGGAAGTTACCTAAAAGCAATTGATCTCAAAATAAAAGTTAGTCAATTGAGAGGTGTATTGAGTCAAGGAATGATTTGTTCATTGACTGAAATTGGTATCAATTCACAAGACCAGGGAATAGCAATCCTTGAGGAAATGATTAGCGAAATTCCTCCTCTTGGTTCATCTCCAGCCGAGGCACTTGGGCTAAATGACATTATTTTAGACCTAGCCATTACAGCAAATAGGCCTGACGGAATGTCAATGATTGGAATTGCGAGGGAGGTTTCTGCCTTAAAACAAACGAAATTGAATCTACCTAAAATATCGAAAGAGCAAAATATTTCGCTATTTGATCCAGTTAATAAATCAACCGAGATGGTGCCTTCCAATGGGAATTTTACCCTACGTCGTATAGAGAATGTTAGAGGGGAAGAAAAATCAAAAAAATGGATTAAAGATCGACTAAATAATATTCAATTAAAGCCAATTAATGCAATAGTTGATATAGCAAACTATGTAATGATTGAACAAGGACAACCCTTGCATGCTTATGATGCAGATTTAATAGACAGATTAATTGGTAGAAGAGCTACTATTAAAGATTTCGGTTTTAGAAAAGCTAAGGAAGGAGAAAAGTGCACGGGAATTGATGATAAGATTTACGTATTATCAAATAAATGTAGTGTTATAACATGCGCTGATAAAATAATTGCTATAGCAGGTATCGTAGGAAGTAAAGACTGTGCAGTAAATACTCATACAAAATCAATTTGGCTAGAAGCAGCTTTATTTAAACCAGAAGCTGTAAGAATAACTTCCAGAGAAATAGGTCTTAGAACTGAATCAAGTAGCAGATATGAGAAGGGTATTTCACCCGAACAAACCATACCAGCAGCTCAAAGAGCAATTGACCTATTATTAAGTCAATTTGATTGCAAACTAGATAATAACTGGGCAATAAATGATACTCATTCTAATTCTAAAGCAATATTATTGAATAGAAATAAGGTCCATAATATTCTTGGAAGGGTTTTATCTCCTGTAATAGATAAACAATCAGAAGATATTGATACAAACAATACAGTGGATTACATTAAAAATAATTTAAGTGATTCTGAAATCAAAGATGCTCTAATAAGACTTGGATGTTCTTTATTACCTGTCAAGGAAGGGTGGGAGGTAATTGTCCCTGCCATAAGATGTAATGATCTAAACAGAGAAATAGATTTAATAGAAGAAGTAGCTAGAATAGTTGGATATGAAAGGTTTGATTCAAGTTTACCAGATCCCATAAAGCCTGGAGGGCTTACAAATCGACAAAAAACAGAACGAAGTATAAGGCAGTTATTTACATCCTCTGGACTACAGGAGATTACAACTATGTCTTTAGTAGCAACTGACAAAGTATCTAAAAATAGAATATCTTTAACTAATCCACTGCTTTCAGAAACAAGTTGCCTTAGAAATAATCTTTGGGAAGAGCATCTATCCATTTGCAAAAGAAATATTAATGCAGGACAAACCGGATGTTGGATATTCGAAATAGGGTCAATATATTTACAGGAAAAAGAGCAAATAAAAGAACGAAAACTTATATCTGGAGCAATCACAGGTAACAGAACATTCGGGAAATGGCAAGAATCAACTAAAAAAGACTCTATAGATTATTATGAAGCAAGAGGTCTCCTAGGTTCGGTTTTTAAAAGCCTTAATTTAAGTGTAATTGACCAAGAATTAAATGAAGACCCATTATTCCATCCAGGTAAATCCTCGAAATTAATTTTAGAAGGTAAATTGCTAGGTAAATTTGGTCAATTCCACCCTACCTTCTCAGAAAAATTTGGACTAACAAAAAGTATTTATTTATTTGAGATTGATCTAGAATTAATGCTCTTAGCAACCAATAGAAAAGGTAGATTAGTCACTAAATATAAACCCTTCCCTACAGTACCTACTATGGAAAGAGATATATCCCTATTAATAGATAAAAATATAAGATGTGCAGACTTAATAAATATTATAAGAAAAGCTGGTAAACCTTATCTAGAAAAAGTAGAGTTAATTGATAGATATGAAGGGAAAGGTCTTCCTGAAGGAAAAATTAGTCAGGCATTTAGAATTATATATAGAAGTAAAAAAAATACATTGACTGAACAGGAGATTGAACCAATACAAGAAAACATAATGAAACAGCTCAAGTCAAAATTGCATATAGAGTTAAGAAGTAGTTAAACTTAAAAATACTAAGGATTCGAGATGTGTTGTCTGAGGGAAGAAATCAAATGTGTAGATTGACCTAAGAAAATATAAATTATGATTGCACAAAATCTTGAGATCTCGAGAGAGTGTTGCTGAGTTACAGCTAAGATAACTTATATGCTTTGGCTTCTTAGTTATTATAGTTTTTAAAACCTTTTCAGACAAACCTTTTCTTGGCGGATCCACAATTAAATAATCAGAACTACTCAAAAGGTCAATAAGATGATTCTGAACATCTCCATGTATGAATTCAACGGAATTTAGTGAATTATTTGCTTTATTAATTAATGAATAATTATAGGAATCATTATTTTGTTCTATACCTATGACTTCAATACCTAATGAAGAAACAGGAAGAGATATTGTGCCAATGCCAGAATATGCATCTATTACTTTGTTTGTAGTTACGTTAGCTTTGACATCCTTTCTTATAAGGTCTATAGCTCGCTGTGCCTCTTTAATGTTAACTTGAAAAAAGGTCTGAATACCGATAATAAATTTGAGATTACAAAATAGCTCAAATATATATTCTCTTCCGTATAAAACATTAGTCGTAATACCAAATATTTTATTAGTGTTTAATGGTTGGATATTGTTTACTATACTGACTATTTGTGGGAAATTCCTAGACAATTCAATTGCAATTGAATTGAATTCATCATTTAGTGGATGACCTGAAATAAAACCAACCTGAATCTCCCCTGTATAATAGGCCTGTTTTAAAACAATATGTCTGAGATAACCCTTCTCAATACTATCAGGGTCTGCCTTTAACCCTTTATTATTAATAATAGACTTTATAGTAATGAAAACAGAATTTAGGTCCTCGTATATAACTGGGCAATTCTCTATATTTACAATCTCATGACTCCCAGGCCTGTAATAACCTGAAATTATTCCGGTTTGCTTATTTGCTCTAACTGGAATAATGGCTTTATTGCGATAATTATATATTTGAGAAGATGATATGCTATTAATAGCTGGAAGATTAGTCAAACTTCCAATCCTTTGTAAATTATCCAAAAGGGATTTATTCTTAATTTGGACTTGATACTTATAATCAATCTGTTGAAGAGAGCATCCACCACAATCATTAAAAACCTTACATGGAGGTTCTCTCCTGTAAATAGATTTATTGATAAGTTTATTTAACTCAGCATACCAAAGATTGCCTTTTTTATATGTGCAGGTAACTTCTGCTAAATCTCCTGGAATTAGACCATGGACAAAAATAACTATCGACTCAAACTTACATATCCCTATTCCCAATTTATCAAGATCATGGCAAAACACTTTAATGACACTGCCAGAAAATAACGAGGCTGAGATCAACAAATTCTACTAGTGCTCATATAAACAAATTAGCCGAAGTGCAACGTATCGTCAGTAGCATTTTAGACTCACTATAAGTCCATAAGTGGGACTCATGCGAGACTGGTAAACCAGTCTAAATAGGAAGCCTTGAGGATCGTTGTATTTACAGATTTAATTTAAAGGGTAATCTAAAACCCGAAAACCTATCTACCTAGTCTCAAATAAGAACCAATCTGGGTCTATATCTGAGTCCCATCTAAGCAATACGAAACACAACGAACGCGACGAATTCAATTTCTAACTGGGTCCGAGAATATCCCCTCAGTGCTGCGTAACTGTCTATCAGGCAGTTACGCAGCACTGAAAACCATTGCAGTGCAATGATTTTCCATGTGTATATATAATCTGGCCGAATTTTGTCCGTAATTGGCTGATAAAATGATTTCAGTTAGGCTAATGCCTAATAAAAAGCGATTTCAAATGTATCTAGCTATAGAGGGATATACAAATAAGTAAATTTAAAGGAAAAAAACTAAAAAAAATCATACTGAAATTATAGATTTCCATATGAATAAGTCTTGGCTTATATGTTTCATCGACGGCCTAGATAATAACAAAGTAGCGTATAGTAACTCTCAACTGAGACCCTTTATTGGACCAGGAGTGAGTCCTATATGAGACTATTGATACTACTTATCCTTCTTTTTATAGAGATCTTTAAGTAGTTGATAAGCTTCATTAACTTTGCGCATAGCTTCTGTTGAACCCCCAGAGTCTGGATGATTTGAAAGAGCAAGTTTTTTATATGCATCTCTAACTGTAGATAGAGATATTGACTTGCCCGCAGTTACTGGTAAATCTAGTAATCGAAGCGCGCCATGAATTGTCATTGTTGATTCAAGTGTTTGGAATGAGGTAACATTTTGTCTTCGTTTAAAGCTATTTACAAATCTTCTTATAAGGGTAGGAATTCTATCCCGTAAAGTATTTGTTGCAAATGGATCTTCTAGTACGCCGGCAATCACCATTATTAATTGAAATGAAGGTTCTTTCTTCACCCAAGAAGGACAGAATCTTGTCATTAGTTTATTAGCAGCAAACCAAGTAAAGGGAAGGTTCTCAGTATCATCAAGATATGGCCAAATTTCCCTAGCAATCCATATCATCCCAGCTTCTATTACCTCATCCTTTGGTTTGTTACCATATAGAGCAACCCAGTGTGAAATTGATTCGTCTATACATTCCTGAAGAACAGATTGGTTAATTGAATGGATAATTGAGTGATAGTCTTTATCAAAACTTTGTGTTTTACCTAGGCTTGTTTTCAGTCGCTCTGTCTTTTTTCTTATGAACCCTGGCAGGTCGATACCTTTAGTTTGCCTATTCTTAAGCTTAGATACGTCACTATTTTTGCCCAGATTTAATTCTACTTTTGTTTCTTTTGAATTCGATGATACCTTTTCTATTTTTTCGGAGTTAATTAATATGATTGCATTATCATCAATATAGCTTTTTTCTTGTATGTCTTTTATTTCAAGTTGATTTTCCTCTAGATTAACTATAGAAGTTGAAGTAAAAGGCAAATCCTTTTCTTTTTCTGTATTCTCATCATCAAATAGAGTCTCTAATAATCTTTCTAATACTGCTCCTCGTCTTCTTAAGCCCCATTGATTTTTTAATTCGTCAAACCGATCTATTAAATCGATTGGAAGATCTACTGATATTCTCCTTAATCCTTCATGATCCGATGATGGCACTGTTGAAGAACAACTGAATTTACATTAAGTGTCTATTATGGTTTGGACGGTATGAGTAAATTCTTATTTACATTTTGATAGAGTGATTATTTTTCCTTAATTTTGTGTGATGCGTTTAAGTTGGCAAATAAAGATGATGAAAATACAATGATCACAACATTTGTATTTTTTAACTATGATAAAAAAAATATTTTCTCAATTATGTTCATTTCTGAAATTTGTACATCAGCTAGTTCTCCGGAGAAAAGAAGGACTTATTTTCACAAAAGGAAACTTGAAATGCTAACAATGTATAGGGATTCACTAGAAAGAAGAATATCGGCTATATCAGCTTCAATAAAGACATTGGAACAACAAATAGGTAGAGATTCACAGCTATCAGAATAAATTTGTATCAACTACAGCTTCTAATAAATTTATTGGTCCATTTTCTTTAAACCATCTTTCATCTGAATTAACTGTTCCAAGGAAATATCCAGCAAAAGCTAGAGCATTTAATCCATAACCGTATGCAAATTCTTTTGATCTTCTAATTAATGCAATCCATGATGGAGATATCAATAGGTTATAGGGGAACAATGGCTTTAAAAAATTGTTAGGATTACCTAATCCAGCCATTGAAGTAAGTTCAAGGTAGTTTAAGTACAAATCAGACTCTCTGTCATTATTTCTTGTTCTCACAAATATATTTTTGCTGAGTAAACTACTTTCTCTGAAGGTTGATGAAGCTGGCTCCTTATAGCAACTCTCAAACGGACAAATCATTTCTAAATCCGTACGTCTAAGCAGTTGAAGGTGTCTATGAGTTTGACTTGCGCCAGCTTTAGGGCCACTATTAAAAAACCAGAGACCAGATGTATCTAGTTCTATTGATAATAATGATTTGAAGTCACTACTATCTAACCATCCATCCTGAGGTTTCCATGAACTTGTAATTAATAGCATATGACCAGCCTGGACTGGAAACTTGTTAAGAATAAGGACATGATCGTTTCCTATCATATCTATCTCAAGATTTCTATCCCATGGTAAAAAAGGATTTAATTTTGGTCCTATAAAACTAGATAACTTGAAATTTATAGACTTTATTTTCCTATATTCATAAGATAAATTATTTCCTAACAATAATTTTTTAGATTCTGTAGAAAGTGGTTGCAGACTTTTTGTAGTTAAAGCTAATTGACTAATTTCTAGAGATTTCTGCCAATATTTTTCTTTTCTTTTGATAACCATATCAATGATTCAGATAATATTATAAGGTTTAAATTAAATAAGCCTCACTATATTAGTCTTTATCATACAGACAAGTAATATATCAATCAATTTATAACAAATTAGATTAATGGAAATACTTGCATTTTTCGCGAAGCAAATATATAAGAGCAATTTAGCTTGCAACTGAAGAATCTCTTCTCGACTTAATTTTATGGCTTAAGCTGCTCAAAGCTGAAATTCAGATCAAAATATGCCAAAAGTACGCGTAAGGCGCTTGCTGGGTCGCCTAGAGGCCTATGCGCGAGCAAATTCTCGTCAATTGTCCCGTCACTTTTACTTAATTACATTTTAAATTTCTTCTCAGAGTAAATTTATTTTGAAAAAATAAATAAAGCCTATCTTTATGAAAAGCCTTGTTAGAAGACTATTTTCACCAAACAAACAAAAAAAAATGTCTTACCTTCATTAAATATTACCAGCTTCTTAAGAAAAATACTTGACGTAATAGGGGGGGGAAGGTCTAGGAATCAATCAGTAATATCTCCTCAATGGATTGGGAGTTCTCAGAAGACACTGCTTTCATCGCTCTTTGCGAAGCATTTCGTGAAAGTGGTGAAAAAGCAGCAATTGAATTTCTGGCAAATGGCGAAGGCGCTTTTCATTACCAGGAATTAATTCAAAATGCCGCTGGTGAGGGCGTGGACCTAAGTGACTCCGATGAAATGGATACATTTCAAGAAGAAATAATTTTAATGATGGAAGAAATATGTTGCGAATCAAACTAAGAGTTTATCTCAGGCACTGAAGTATTTAGCCTTTGAATGCAACGCTATAATAGCCGTGGTGCTTTGTTCAGGTATAAGTTGATCAGACTGGTCAATAGTTAATCCAATGCGAGAAGCTTCAAGCCAATCTAATTGCTTTCTAGAATCACTAACATTTGGGCAAGCTGGATATCCAAATGAGTATCTGCAACCTCTATATCTTTGCGCAAGTATACCTCTAATATCATCTGGTTCCTCTAATGAGAATCCACATTCGATTCTTATTAATGAGTGACAATATTCAGCTAATGCCTCTGCTAACTGCACAGTCAGGCCATGGAAATATAAATAATCAGAATATCTATCTTCTTTAAAAAGAAACTGGGCAAATTCAGAAGCTACTTGGCCCATAGTTACTGCCTGCATAGGAAGGAAATCTATAGGTTTGCTATTCAGATTTTCATTAAAATAATCAGAAATACAATATTGACTCTTTCCTTTCTGTCTAGGAAAATTAAAAGTACCTAGTAATCTTGTTTGATTAAATGAATATACCCTTAACTGATTACCAAACCGCATACACGGAAAATAACCATAAACGAGAGATGGGTTAATTAGTTGTTCCTCTATAACTCTATATTTCCAATCGGAAAGGATTTTAGAAGCTTTTGAATCGAGAAACCTAATATGATCAGCTTTAGTTTGATCCTTGGCTTTTTTGAATTGCCACTGGCTTGAAAATAGGGCATTTTTATCTAATAAGTAAAATAATTTGTCTACATCTAACTCATTATATTGTAATACTCTAGTTCCCACAAATGGAGGAACGATAGGAAGTTCCTTCTTTATAAATGGAGATCTAACTGTGGAAATGTTAAGTACCTTAGAAGTACTTGTTTGCGAAATACGTTTATTATCAATTTTAGGTTCGTCTTGTATTTCTTTTTGCTTAATAGATATTCCTTCAGGTAAAGAATCTATAAAACCTACTTTATCATTCCACTTATTAGAATTCTTTGCTTTCATATACTCGTCCATAAATCTTAAATCAGTAAAAGCATCTTTGCCATAAATAACTATGCCAGAATAAACACTATTACAATCCCCATTTACAAATTTAGGAGTAAGTGCTGCGCCTCCAAGAATTACCGGTACGGAAATTCCTTCTTTATTAAGAGCTTCAAGATTATCCTTCATAAAAGCTGTCGATTTAACTAGTAATCCACTCATTGCTATGCAATCTGCTTGGTATTTATTTTGTGCTCCAATGATTTCTGAGATATCTTGTTTTATACCAAGGTTTATCACTTTATAGCCATTATTAGATAATATAATATCTACTAGATTCTTACCAATATCATGTACATCTCCTTTAACAGTTGCTATCAAGAAGGTGCCCTTTGATTGGATACCTTGTTCATCACTTTCCATGTGAGGTTCTAAAATTGATACTGCATATTTCATAGTCTCAGCAGCCTGTAATACAAAGGGGAGTTGCATTTTTCCTGAGCCAAATAAATCACCTACTACCTTCATCCCATCCAATAAATAATTATTTATTATATGTAAGGGTTCATATAGTTTAAGTGCAGAATTCAAATTATCCTCAAGATCTACCTTTTCTCCATCTATAATATGTTTCTTTAGCCGTTCCTCTAAGGGAAGCTTCTTTAATTCGCTTGTTCGTTGTTTAAGACTTTGAGGAGAAATATTAGAGAATAAATTAGTTAAGTGAGTTAATGGATCATAAGTGCATATACCATCCTCGAATTTACGTCTATCATAGATAAGATCTAAACAAACTTTTAGTTGATCCTTGGTTATTTTTTGGAGTGGGAGAATCTTAGCCGGAGATACAATAGCTGAATCTAGTCCAACCTTTAAACATTCATCTAGAAATACAGAGTTTAAAGTGATGCGAGCTGCTGGGTTTAAACCAAAACTTACGTTAGATATTCCAAGAATGATATGAACATTTGGATATAAATTGTCTATTTTAGCTATAGCCTTAATTGTTTCACTAGCATTTTTACGATCCTCCTCTAAACCTGTAGAAATTGGAAGGACTAATGGATCATAAAAAATATCCGAATCACTTATGCCATATTCAATAGTATCTATATAGGATCTCTTAACTATTTCTAATTTTTCCTCATGGCCGCGGGCCATGCCATTTTCGTCAATTGTACCAATAACTACGGCTGAACCATAAGCCTTACAGAGGTCTAGAACTTTAAAGAATCGATCATTACCATCTTCATAATTAGTAGAGTTGAGAATACATTTACCTCCAGCTCGTTTTAATCCCCGCTCCATTTTTCGAAAATCGGTAGAATCCAACATTAAGGGGAGATTTATATTAGTAACTAATCTTGAAACCAATTCCTCCATATCTTCTTCTCCATCTCTTCCGACATAGTCTACATTTACATCAATTACATGAGCATGCTCCTTTAATTGAGTTTTAGCAACCTGAATTAGTCCATCCCAGTCATTTTCATTTAGAAGGTCTCTAACTTTTTTTGATCCACTTGCATTTAAACGTTCTCCTACTATTAGGAATGAACTATCTTGATTATATTCTGTCATTTCATATACTGATGAGATACCTTTTCTTCTATTATTATTAGACCTAGCTAGTAGGGTTGAATCCTTTATGTCGCTAGTTAGGTCAACTAATGATTTAATATGTTCAGGAGTAGTGCCACAACAACCTCCTACAATACGAACTCCTAAATCATTTATAAAATGCATTAATTGCATTTTTAATTCTATTGGAGTCAATCTATAGTGGGCTTTTCCAGATATATTTTCAGGAAGGCCTGCATTGGGCACACAACTAATTTCAAATGGTGATTCTGCACTTAAATATTCTATATGTGATTTCATTTCTGCAGGGCCTGTAGCACAATTAATCCCTAAAATATCTATTTTAAAAGGCTCCAGTATATTTATAACTGCTGATATTTCAGTGCCAAGTAACATAGTTCCTGTAGTCTCCATGGTTACTGAAACCATTATAGGAAGTCGTTTATTCCTAGAAATCATAGCTTTATTTACTCCATTAATTGCACACTTTATTTGGAGAACATCTTGGCATGTTTCAATAACAATTAAGTCTACATCTCCATCTATAAGTGCTTCAACTTGCTCCATATAGGAATCAACCAGTGCATCAAATTTAATATGTCCAAGTGTAGGTAGTTTAGTTGTAGGACCAATAGATCCTGCTACGAATCTTGGCTTATTTTTCGTAGTATATTTTATTGCTAATTCTTTTGCTAACTTAGCAGCCTTAAGGTTTATTTCATATACATCATTTTGTAGGTTATATTCTTCCAAAACTATAGAGGTGGCTCCAAATGTATTTGTTTCTATGACATCGCAGCCAGCTTCTAAATAACTTCTATGTACCAACTTAACAGCTTCTGGATTTGACCTAACTAAATTCTCATTACAACCCTCTAGTTCTGGTCCTCCAAAATCCTTCGCCTGTAGATTCTGATCTTGAAGAGCTGTTCCCATAGCTCCATCAAAAACTATTATAGGCTTCAAATTAGAATTAAAGTAATCTGTAAAGCTAATCATGTCATTTAGAATATATCATAAAAGTAATGCTCTTAATTAATCACCTCTTAAGTCAATTGTGCTAACCCAATCGCGAAAAACCTCTGATTTATTTTCGGTAATATTGATAAGTAAGCTTTTTAGTTTCATCATTATAGGACGATCATTTTTAAGCACCGTAGTTTCTATTTTCTTTACTGGAGTAATTTTTGCTGCCGTGCCAGTAAGAAAAACTTCATCTGCTATAAAAAGCTCAGTTTTATCGACTGGTCTTTCTATTACGTTTATATTCAAATAATTAGCAATTTCTATCACACTTGCCCTTGTAATACCTTCTAGGATATCTTGATCAACACCTGGAGTAATCAGGTTACCATCTCTAACAAGAAACAAGTTCATACCACTTGCCTCACTAACTTTGCCTCTTGAGTTTAATAATAGTGCCTCGTCAAATCCCGATTTAACAGCCTCTGTCTTAGCCAGGGAGCTTGTTATATACGCTCCGCTTATTTTTCCTCTCAATGGCAAGGAAGAATCTTCTTGTCTCTGCCAACTGCTAATTCGGCAAGTAACCCCTTCCGGAGAAAGATAGTCTCCAAGCTCTAAACCATAAATGAAAAAGTCTGTTTCTATATTATGTAACCTTGGGGCAATACCCAGATCACTTGTAAAAACAAATGGTCTTATATAAATAGGTTTTGAAGGCTTGTTTACTTGAATCCACTTTTCGATACTATTAATAATGGTTTCTTCGCTTAATTCGGTAAGGAGAAGACGTGCGCTTTGGGACAGCCTCTTAGCGTGTCTATCTAGCCTAAATAAAAGGAATTTTTCAGAATCAGAGGGATCTGGGATAGCCCTCATTCCACCAAAAGCCCCAGTCCCATAATGGAGAGCATGGGTTGCTATAGATATTTTTGCTTCTTCAAATGGTACGCACTTGCCTTTGAACCAAGCATATGGAAGAAAATCATGCATAACAATAAAAACCCTTGCTCATCTTTCTTTTACGGTTTTTCACGATTAGACCAACCAACTTAGATAATAGGTTAATGCATAGAATCGCCAGTATTCCAACTGAAGAACCTTCTGAAAATTTATCACTAATTGAGCAACCCTATGCGCCTGTCCTCTTCCTTACATCTGCAGCTTCAGATGTTTCAACATTAGCTTATGTTCTCCAAGAGAAAAAGGCTGTTAAGCAAGGATATGAAATAAGAGCTATTCACCTCAATTCTCTTAAACATAATGCGCAAATTGACCACTATATTTCTACCACAGGCTCTAAAGCCATAATAATAATAGTTAGATTCCTGGGAAGCCGCTCCGATTGGTCCTATGGATTTGAACAATTATTAGTTTGGGCTTCTAAAGATACAATTAATAGGAAGCTAATAATCCTATCTGGAACAGAAGAGGAAGAGGTTGAGTTAAATGGTATGGGTAATATAAATTTTGATATATCAAGAAAACTGGGCAAATTACTAAGAGTAGGTGGATTTGAAAATATGAAAATATTCCTTAAAATAATATCCGATTATTTAGAGAATAAAGAGGTTAACATAAATCAATTTAAGGTAACTGAATTAGAAGACCCTTATTTATGGGATTGGAAGAAAGGCAAAGGTAATAAAGTTGGAATTATTTTTTATAGCTCAATGCTTAATTCAGGAAATTCAGAATATGCATATAAACTATTAACATTATTGAGGAATGAGGGGATTAATCCAAGGGCTATTTGGGTAAGTAGTTTAAAAAAAGAATATGTACAAAAGAGAATACTTACACTTTTTAAAAATGAGAATCTTAGTTGTATTATAACTGCTACATCCTTTGCTTCTGTTAACTTCGAGGATTCTTCTGATGGCTCGCAGATATGGGACAAATTAAACCTACCAGTATTTCAAATACTAACGTCTAATAAACCAAAAAAGCAATGGGAAAAATCTTCTAGAGGTATAGATCCTCTAGATCTGTCAATGCAGGTAGTAATGCCAGAACTAGATGGTCGAATCAATACCAAAATAGCAGCTTTTAAAGAAAAGATTGAAGATGATTTATCACTCTACTTTCCTATATATAAGTTAAAAGCAGATAATAAAAACCTCAGTTGGATTGTTTCCTTTACGTCGTCATGGATATACTTACAAAAAGCACAGAAGAAAGACATAAAAGCAATATTAATGTTGTCGAATTACCCAATTAGAGATGGAAGGATAGCAAACGGCGTTGGATTAGACACACCAGCAAGTATCTTATCTATTCTAAAACTTCTTCAGAATGAGGGATATTATCTTGGAGAAGATAGTTTACCAAAAGAACCTAAGGAATTAATGAGATTAATACTTTCTCATAGGACAAACTCACAAGAGACTAGATCCAATCCAGCACTTGCTTATCTATCCCTCGATAAATATATTAAATATTGGGAAGGATTGCCAGAGAAAGTAAGAGAAAAAGTAGTTAAATCATGGAAAAAACCACATGAATCTAAGGAATTAGAAAAAGCTGGTTTTGCTATTCATGGAGTTCAGTTTGGTAATATTGTACTTTTAATACAACCTTCTAGAGGATATACAGAAGATAACATAGATGATATTCACTCACCAACACTTGCGCCTCCGCATCGGTACCTTGCTCAATATCACTGGATTACAAATGAATTTAAAGCTAATTTAATTTTACATATGGGTAAACATGGCACTGCAGAATGGTTGCCAGGTAAAAGTGTTGGATTGGGTCCAAACTGCTTCCCACAAATTATTATTCCTCCTCTACCATATTTTTACACTTTTATTGTTAATGACCCTGGTGAAGGTTCTCAGGCTAAAAGAAGAACTCATACGACTATTTTAGATCATTTAACACCTCCTTTAGCAAGGTCTGGTCTTACAAATGATCTTATCGAGGTCGAATATTTATTAGACGAATATCACGAAGCTAAGATACTAGATTCAAGTCGCATGAAGATAATAAGAGCTAGGCTAGATAAACTTATTAAGGATCTCAACCTTACAAATATATTTCCACGCTCTAATAACGATAACTTAAGTTTACATAAGGAAAATCTCTATAATAAAATCGAAGGCTATTTATGTGAGCTAAAAGAATCACAAATAAGATCAGGATTGCATGTATATGGTTCTTTGCCAAGTAATTCAAAGTTAATAGAATTAACTTTATCAATATTTCTACCCCCTAGCTTAAAAACTATTGGTATAACACAGGCATTAGCTTCTTATTTAAAAATTGATATAGATCCTTGGAGTGATGCTGAGGAAGATGAAATTGACAAGAAAGATTTAGAGAAACTTTCACATTTAACGAGTACTAGAATGAGGATTAAAGGAGATTTTATAAATTGGATCACAAACCAAGCTCAATATATAGTAGCTTTTTATCTTTTAAAAGCTGAGGCAATTGATGGTCCTAATCAAACAAATTTGATTATAGATGAATTACAATACTTCATAGATGAAGATATTATTAACCCATCAATAAATCATCTAAAAAATAATATTATACCTAAAATTCTAGCTTCCCCTAAGAGGGAAATGCTGGCTGTCAAAAATTCCTTTAAAGGATTACGAATTCCAAGTGGTCCTTCTGGTGCACCAACAAGAGGAGACTCAGATGTCCTACCAACTGGAAAGAATTTCTACAGTGTCGATTTACGTTCCTTACCAACAGAATCTGCATGGGACCTTGGACGTCGTAGCGCTGAATTGATCACAGAATTATATGTATTAGAGAATGGAGCAAATTTAACTCATCTTGCACTTTCTGTTTGGGCTACTTCTACTATGAGAAACGGTGGAGAGGACATTGCGCAACTTTTAGCATTAATTGGCATCCAGCCTGTCTGGGACAGAGTAACACGCAGATTAATTGACATTGAAGTTATACCTCTAAATATATTAAATAGACCACGCGTAGATGTAACGCTTAGGATATCTGGATTATTTAGAGATGCTTTCCCCAATTTAATTGCTTTGGTTAATAAAGCACAAGCAAAAATAAGATCATTAAACGAACCAGAAGAACTCAACCCTTATGCATTTGCAAATAGGAATGGAGAACCTGTCGCTAGGGTATATGGATCATCCCCAGAAGGCTATGGAACAGGCATACAGGAATTCATAAGCCTATCGAGTTGGGATAGCCAAGAAGAACTGGCTAATTGTTTTATTGAGCATAGTAAGTGGCAGTATAATGATTCTAATGAACCTGTAAGTAACAAGAAAGAACTGGAACAAACTCTTAAAAATATAAGTGTAGTGATGCATAACCAGGATAATAGAGAACACGATTTATTAGACTCTGATGACTATTATCAATTCCATGGAGGATTATCAAATGCAGTAAAGAAAGTCTCTGGCAAACAGCCAAACATATATTTTGGAGATAATTCTAGACATAATCGTCCCAAAGTACACAAATTACAAAAAGAAATCGATAAAGTTATAAGATCTAGATTATTAAATCCAAAATGGATTGAAGGGATTAAAGAGCATGGGTATAAAGGTGCCTTTGAAATGTCAGCTAGTTTAGATTACCTTTTTGCCTATGACGCGACTACTGATGTAGTTTCTGATTGGACTTATTCATCAATACTTAAAAGTTGGCTAAAGGATGAAGATACACTCAAATTCTTTATGAATGAAAATCCTTGGGTACTCAGAGATATAACAGAACGATTCCTTGAGGCAGCCAATAGAGGTATGTGGAATGCAAATGAGGAAGAACTCAAACTCATAAAAGAAATAGTATTATTATCTGAAAAAAATATAGAAGAATTTAATTTCTAGGAATGAACCTATATATATTATTACCTACCTAAAAGTGAATAACCATGGGTATCAGTTCCACAAGAAGACAACATATTATATTTCACAGCTAGTTGACTAATAGATTTGCAGACTAATCGAGAAGGACTCCACTTGGGAGATAGATCATAGTCATACCATACTTCAAGACCATTGATACCAATAAGATGAGCCTCGTGAATTAAGGATAGGAAATCGATCCTGTACCTAGCGGGATGAGCCAAAATAGAGATTCCACTTGATTTACTAATAGCTTTGACCACATTTTCAGCTCTTAAGGATGAACCTGTGACGGCTTCTCCATGTAAATATGGTTGAATAGGTTGAGAGTATATATCGAAGCCCAATCCTATAACGTGTACTAAACAACCTTTTAATAGGCAACTAATTTCTATGCCAGTCCATAAATTAGTAGGAGATGTGGAGAAATTTGATTCTTCAAGGTACCTTTTTATTTTTAGATAACCATCGATAGAATGATGATCTGTTATTGCTAAATGATTTAGGCCTAAAGTAGACGCCTGTTTAATAAGTTCTATAGGGTCCATGCTACCATCACTAGCTGTAGTATGGCAATGAAAATTGATACTTCTAGGGCAACTCAGACTATCAATATTAGATAATACATCAACAATAGGATGATTTATAGACACAGTTTAATAGATATTTAACTGTTACGTAAACGTCGATATCTAGCATAGAATTGTATAGAAAGTGCCATAAATACTACAAGTCCAACTATTAACCAGGTAGCTGAACTAGTGGGAAAATTATTTTTAAATACAACTAACATAACAACAATCACTAGAAACAGTGTGGGAAGCTCATTAAGTATCCTTAATTGCTTCCCTGTCCACAGACATTTATTATTAGCTAAGGAATGCATTAATTTATAACAATAAAAATGATAACAAATTAGCAGGGCAACAAAAATCAGCTTTACTTGCATCCACCGTTCAGATAACCAGGTTGGTTGAAGTATTAACAATCCTACCGCCATGCTGACTGCAAGTATCATGCCAGGAGTAGTAATAATATTGGCCAATCTCTTTTCCATTAATGAATATTGATTGACAAAGGCATGCTTTACATCACCTTCCAGCTCCTTAGCCTCTACATGATAAATAAAAAGTCTAACAAGATAAAAGAGACCCGCAAACCAAACAACTACTCCAATAATATGGAGAGATTTAAACCATAAATATGCCTCTGGTGGCAAAGTCATATTACTAATTATAGTATATTTATGATAGACAGAATTTATTAAATGTCATCTCATATAATGATTGATTATAAAATTTGTTATATTTTATCGGTTTTTAAATACCATAGTTAGTTATTGAAATATGACCAAATAGTATTTGCTAATTCATTGCCTAGGCCTTCAACTTTTGAAAGCTGATCTTTAGATGCCATTCTTATAGCTTGCATAGATTGGAAATGTTCTAATAATACTTTTATTCTTTTAGGCCCTACACCAGGAATTCCAGAAAGCTCTGATCTTCTTATCCCTTTGGATCTACGATCTCGATGAAAGGAAATCGCGAACCTATGAGCTTCATCTCGAAGTCTTCGCAAAAGCAATAGGCCTGTATCTTCTTTAGATGAAGAAATAGCCTTACTTTGGCCGGGGACAAACAACTCTTCTCTCTTTTTAGCTAGAGAGCATATGCGGATATCATTTTCAAGATTTAATTCTGAAAGCGCTTTTAACGCAGAGTTAAGCTGACCTTTTCCTCCATCAATCATTACTAAGTCAGGAAAATCCTGAACCAACATAGGATCAAATACTGAAGCCTTATGATTCATTAAGTCTGAAATTAGCATCCCCTCCTTCTTATAAATTGACCACCTTCTAAATCTCCTTTTTATAACTTCGCCTATTGCTAAATAATCATTATTATAGCCAACCTTTATAGCCTCTGACTTAATTTTATATTTTCTATAATGGTGCCTAGCTGGTAAGCCATCTACAAAAACAACCTGTGAACCTACAGCATCACTACCTTGAATGTGGCTTATATCATAACCTTCTATTCTTCTTGGTTTTCTAGGCAAATCTAAAAGTATAGACAATTCTTCAAGGGATTCAGAGGCTTTTTCAATTCCTTGAGATAGTCTCTTAAGCTCTACTTCTGCATTTTTCTTAACTAAGTTAACAAGTCTCGCTTTAATATTTCGCTTGGGTGTAAACAATCTAACTTTATTTGCTTTTAATTCGGTAAGCCATTCTTCTATTAAATATATATTATCAAAAGAGGTTTCAATAATAATTTCCGAGGGTATCTCTACAGGATCAATATCACTATAATGCTCTTCTATTACCCGCCTGATAACATTACTAGGAGTATGGTTAGAGGTATCGGCTGAAAATGCTAATCTTCCAATTATTTTGCCAGACCTTATTTGAAAAAGCTGTACGCATGTTATTATTTCATTACTAGCAAATGCTATAATATCCCTATTGATAGAAGAGTCGGGATCAGTAATTTTCTGTGATTCGCTAAGTTTATTTAATCCCTCAATCTGAAGCTTTATTTCATTAGCCTTTTCATATTCTAATTTTGACGAGTAAGATAACATCCTAGAATGAAGTATAGAATTCAGTTCTTCTGTCCTTCCTTGAAAGACCATAGATATACGTTTAATTGTTTCCCTATAGACTTCTGCACTTACAATCTCCTGGCATACTCCAGGGCACTTACCTATTGAATAATTCAAACAAGTCTTATCTTTGTACAATGGCCTAAATCGCTGTCTAATTGGAAAGACTTTTTTTATAACATTTAGTGTATTTCTAAGGAGAGTGACATCAACATAAGGTCCATAATATCGATCCTTTATATGCCTATCACGCCTCCTTCTTGTAATAAATATTCTAGGGTAATCATCACTCCATGTAATACATAAATATGGGTATTTTTTATCGTCTTTTAATAGTATATTATAGTAAGGTTTATTGTTTTTAATTAAATTAGACTCTAGTGTAAGTGCTTCATTTTCTGTATCAGTAATAATATATTCTATATCAAAAATTTGTCTCACCATAAGAGATATTCTTGGTGATAAACCAGATTTGTTTCTAAAATATGAGCTTACTCTGCTTCTTAAGCTTTTAGATTTACCTATATATAGTATTCTTTCAGAATTATCCTTCATTATATAGCAACCTGGCAAAGCAGGAATTAAACTAATAATCCTTTTAACCTTATCCTTATCTTCTATAAGTGATATTTTAGCTTTATTAAAGGACAAAGTTAAGTTATCCTCCGTAACTCCATCCTGTTTCGGATAAAATTAATGGATCGGTGTCGTTATGGACAACAGCTGAAACCACTTCGGCAACAAAAACAGTATGGTCACCATGTTCAATAGAATTGATGACATTACATTCGAGACCCCCTATACCATCCTCCAAAACTGGGAGACCGTTCTCACCAAAAGTATAAACTGTTGATTCGAAACGACCACCAAGCCCTTTCTGCGGTTTAAAGAATATAGCTGCAAGTTCTTTTTGATCTGATCTAAGTACGTTGAGGCAGAATTTCTTAGTACGATTTATCATTCCATGACTGGAGCCATCCGCCCTTACAGCCATAACAACTAAAGGTGGAACAAACGAACCCTGTGTTACCCAACTTGCTGTAAAACCATTGATCTCGTCACCTTCACGAACAGTGCAAATAAATAATCCGTGGGGTATCTTTCTGAGAAGAGTCTTTTTTGCTTCTAAATTAAGTTCCATGGAATGCCATTAAGTATCCTAACTGTAATCACTTAATCAAAAATATGATCAAACTAGGAAGTAAATCATGAAAGTTCTCTACCCTGGTAGTTTCGATCCACTAACATTTGGACATCTTGATCTAATCGAACGCGCCATTGATTCCTTTGGGGAAGTAATTATCGCTGTTCTTGAGAACCCAACAAAAAAGTCAACCTTTACCGTAAATAGAAGACTTGAGCAAATAAAGCAAGCAACAAATCAATTAAGTAAAATTGAGATAATTTCCTACAAAGGCTTAACTGTTGATTGTGCTAAAAAATTTCAGGTGGATCTAATATTACGTGGCCTCAGAGCAATGAGTGACTTTGAATACGAGCTTCAAATTGCTCATACAAATAGATCGATAGACGCCTCAATAGAAACTATTTTCCTTGCTACAGATGCACATCATAGCTTTTTAAGTAGTTCTGTTGTAAAAGAGGTAGCTATGTTTGGTGGGAATGTTGACCATATGGTTCCTAGGATTATAGCAAAAGATCTTTATGAAAAGTTCGATATTATATATAGCTAACTACAATTATATTCAGAACTTAAAACGGAGAGGATATTACTAAATATAGTCTCATCTAAGACTTTATTATTTTGAATAATGCTAACTATACTTTTACGTGAAGGAGTATATAGGTAGCCGGATAAGGAACGTACATCACTTAAAGTCCCTGATTTACCGTGAAACCTAATTGATGAGCCATGCATAGCATATTGATTGCGCAATGTTCCACGTTTTCCAATTAAAGACATTGATGAAATGTAATAATTACTATAACGATGCTTGTCCATAAAAGCTAGAACATGAGAAAGTGCTTTTGTAGTCGTTCTATTATCCCGAGACAAACCACTACCATCTGCAAACTTAAATTGTTCTTTTTCAACGCCTATAGATTCAACCCATTTAGAAAGCTTTTGTGTAGCAATCTTATTATTCCAACTATTAGAAGTATTGCGTAAAAGTATCTCACTGCTAAAGTTGTGACTTTCAGAATTGGCTAAATTCATCAACATATATAGAGGTGCTGAAGGTAAGCTTAAAAGTAGTTTTCGATTTAATCCTTGGTTGAAGGATTGTTGAGATTTTGTAAGAATATCAATTGTAATATTATTATTTAGTAGAATTGAAGATGAGAAGGATTTAAATCTAAACAACGGATTCTGCACTGCTAAATCTTCTGCATTGCCATTTAACGCTAAACGAGTAATAGGTGCTCCATAATCTTCTTTTCTATCTGGAATAGACCATGTTTCTGGCCACCATAAATCTTGTGGTTCTTCATATAATATAAGTGAACTTCTTGGATAAGTTAAATAAGGGTTAGTCTTAATTTGATTAGCAAGTATTCTTATGTGATTAATGCTTATATCTGGATCTCCACTTCCTGTTATCTCATAATATCCTCTTGAATTCTTGTATATATTAGTCTCAAGTCTATAAAAAGGTCCCTTTTTATGAAGAGCATATGCTGACGAATAAAGCTTTTGATTTGAGGCTGGTATAAATAACTTATTACCATTAATATCGGAAATAATATTATGATTAGAGTCTAATATAGTTATTGCTATATTTTCATTATTTTTGCCAACTAGATTAGTTAATTTGTCTTGAAGAGAAAAACAAATATTAATTCGTGAATTTGGCTTATTAAAAAAGGAATAGAGATCTGTATATCTGGAATTTAATAATAGAAATAAATACCTAATGTTATTCTTATTTACTATGAATATTAGTATAATAACAAGGATAATATAATAGACAAAGTTTTTAATTTTCATAAATAATTCAAAATATTAGTTTAAAACTAGATCTAATAAATCACTGGCAGGGTATTTGGAATAGGCATTCTTATAAATGTAACCATCTCTTGTATATTTAAAGACTTTCCATTCTGAAGGATAATTACGATATATTGCTCCGTTCGGTAGTGGTTCTAACCAAAAAATATATTCCCAAGATCTTATAAATCTTACACGCTTTTCTCTACCAACAAGTCCTACTCCAATAGATGTTTCTTCTAATCTTCCATTGATCATCAGGATGTCATTATCATTGTTAATTGACATATCCTCAAACTGATCAAAGTCATATGGTTGTGGAGATACTGCTATAATTAGTGTGTCTAAATCGAACTTCTGATTAGATATTAGGTCTTTAAATGTAAAAATCCTATCACTGAAATTGGGGTAGTCTCTTTTAGCGAGCGCAGAGCTACCTACATCAGAATATGCTATACAACTTTTAATCAAAGCTGAATCTAATCGTTTTATAAGTCGGAATATAACAGGGTCTATTTTTAATCCCTCAAACTTCAAATTGACTGCTAATCGACTAAAGGAACTACTTTTTTTGCTGGTAAGTAATGAATCCAATAATGCTTCTTCACACTGTAATAAATCAGAAGGTAAGACTAGGTTTTCTGAGGGCATTATTTGATTAGTGCGATTTTTTCTATAGTTTTAGTAATAGTATTAGTAATATAATCAAAATCTAAATCTGTCAACCAGCTTCCCAAGCTAATACGTAAGCTTGATTGAATTAACTTTTTATCGATATTTATTGCCTCCAATACAGTACTAGAGTTATTCTTAGCTGAAGAACAAGCACTACCACTGCTTACAAATATTCCATAATTAGAAAGTTCTCGAACCAACATTCTTCCAGAGATAGGTATATTATTCTTAGAGCATATAATAAGCGAGATTAAATTTGGTAATCTATTTTCAGGATGACCTGTAAGTGAAATACCTTGTAAATTTAATAAACGTGACAATAGGGTGCTAGTTAGTGATGAGGTTCGAGTAGAAGGAAATTTCGCTTTTTTATTAATTATATCAATATGAAATGAAATTTGCTGAAGAGCAATTGCCATTCCATGAGCTAAAGAAACTGATTGTGTCCCTGATCTAAGTCCATACTCCTGTCCTCCTCCACCTTGGATTGGGCTTATTAATCCTAAGTATTGCTTATCAATGAGAAGAAACCCTATACCTTTTGGTCCTCTAAACTTGTGAGCGGATGCTGAAAGTGCACCTATTTCTAGTTGACTAAAATCAAATAAACCTTGAGATATGACCTGAGTCCCATCAGTATGAAAAAATATTTTTCTCTTCTTGCATTCAGTAGCAATAATATTAATTGGTTGAAGTGTACCAATCTCATTTTGTCCCCAAATTAAAGATACTAATTTTGTTGGCGGAGATAAAAGTTCATCCAAGAGATTAATGTCAATCAATCCTTGATTATCAACAGGCCAATATTGGATAGTCCATCCATCTTTTTTTAAGGAATTTGCGACAGATTGGACGGAAGGGTGCTCAACAGAACTAATAATCATTCTTCCTGGGGAAAGTGAACTTGCATATCCCTTTAATGCCAAATTAGAGGATTCAGTTGCTCCAGATGTAATTAGTACCTGTTCTGGTAAAACGTTAAAGCTCTTAGCTATTGAATTACGACTTCTTTCTAATATATCTAAAGCCTGTATCCCTAGTGTATGTAAACTTGAAGGGTTAGCCCAGTGATTTTTTTCTACTTTCAAAACCTCACGTATAACCTTTTCATGAGGAGGACAAGTTGCTGATGCGTCTAAGTAAATAATATCTTTTAAGGATCTCATCTCAACTATGTAAGTCTATATCTATATTTCCACTATAAACAAACTTAGCAGGACCACTCATAAGAATAGGACCATCATGTGATGGCCAATTTATATCTAGAGAACCTCCTGGAAGTTGAATCAATGCTTCTTTATTACATAAATTCAACCTATATGTAACAGCTAAAACAGCACATGCACCAGTTCCACAAGCGAGGGTAGCTCCACAGCCCCTTTCCCATACCTTTATTCTCAATTTAGCCCTATTTATAATTTCGACAAAATGAACATTTGTTTTATTTGGGAAAAGGGAATGATTTTCTAATTGTTTGCCCCATGCTTCAAATGGTATCGATTCTATGGTATCTACATAGGTAATAGCATGTGGATTACCCATACTTGCTGCATATACTTTTAAAGTTGTGCCGTCAAGAACAACATCCCCAGAGGCTATATTATTGCTATCTAATTTTAAATTAGTTGGTATTTCTAATGGTGTAAACTTAGGAGTTCCCATATCAATTATAACGTTACCAGAGATAGAAAAAGAGGCCATTATATTTCCAGCTAACGTCTGAATAATACAATTATCAGATACTTCCTTGTCGCTTTGATCTTTAATATAATTAGCTAGACACCGTATTCCATTTCCACACATTTCAGCAATTGTACCGTCAGAATTAAATATTTCCATTCGAGCATCTGCACCATTATTAGAATCCATAAGCAATATCAATCCATCGGCACCTACCCCAAAATGCCTATCACATATATTGCTAACTATTTTTTTTTTGGAAGCAATTAGAGATTGATGTAGATCTGTACCTCGAGAGTCAATTATGATGAAATCATTACCTATGCCTTGATATTTTGCGAAGTTTATGGATTTCATATCCTATATATCTATAGCTTTTAATATAACAGCAAGAGTCTATGGCTTATTTAAAATTAATAAATACCTTACTAGTAAGAATGGAGTATAAGCATTACTATATTTAATAAAACATAAGTGACATCAGAACTCCAACCTCAGATTTCTCTCGAATCTTCCTTTAATAGCTACAAGGCCGTTGAAATAGAGCAGAAGTGGCAAAAGCAATGGACAAAGTCAAATTTATATAGAACAAAGAAGCCTATCGCCAACCAAAAGACTTTTTATGCTCTATCCATGTTCCCTTATCCGTCAGGATCCCTACACATGGGGCATGTGCGTAATTATGTAATAACAGATGTCATAGCAAGGCTTCATCGTATGAAAGGAGAAGCTGTTTTGCATCCAATGGGTTGGGATGCATTTGGCTTACCAGCTGAGAATGCAGCAAGAGAAAGGGGAATTGAAGCTAATACTTGGACGAATACAAATATAGATCAAATGAGGAAACAACTTAAAAGGCTTGGACTATCAATAGATTGGGATAAAGAGATAAGGACATGTCATGAAGATTACTATAAATGGACACAATATATTTTCCTAGAATTATTTAACGCAGGCCTTGCCTATCAAAAATCTGCAACAGTTAATTGGGACCCAATTGACAAAACTGTTTTAGCTAATGAACAAGTAGACTCAAATGGAAGATCTTGGAGATCTGGGGCTAAAGTAGAAAAAAGAAAATTAAAACAATGGTTTCTTAAAATAACGGATTATGCTGAAGAACTTTTACAAGATCTAAATAACTTAAAAGGTTGGCCAGAAAATGTTAAAGTAATGCAAGAAAATTGGATTGGAAAATCTATAGGAGCTGAAATTGACTTTTTAATAAAAGATTCAAACGTTAATCAAAAGATTAAAATTTTTACAACTAGAGCAGATACGCTTTTTGGAGCTAATTATATTGTTATTTCACCTGAACATTCAATTATTGATGATATTATAGATATAAATTATAAGCAAGCTCTTAAAGATTTTAGAGAAAGTATCAACAACCTTAGTGATCAAGATAGAACCTCTGAAACTAAAACTAAAACTGGTATTTATATAGGGAGAGATGCCATAAACCCTGTTAATGGTGAAATAATCCCTATTTGGGTAGGAGATTATGTCCTGTCAACTTATGCTACGGGAGCAGTAATGGGAGTACCAGCTCATGATGATAGAGATTACGATTTTGCGACAAAGTATTCCCTCCCAATTACATATGTCATACAAGATTCTAAAGACAGTTCAAAGGAACAATTAAATAAAGCTTATACACAAAAAGGTATTTTAATTAATTCGGGAGATTTCACAGGCCTTGATTCAGATATAGCTAAAAGTAAAATTATCGAATTTGGAGAGGAAAAAGGCTGGGCTAATAGAAAAGTAAGTTATAAATTACGAGATTGGTTAATATCGAGGCAAAGATTTTGGGGTTGTCCAATACCTGTAATTCACTGCAAGTCATGTGGTGTCGTAGGTGTTGATAAAGAATCCTTACCAATAAAATTAGATAGTCCAAGTAATAATAATTCGACTATGAAAAATAAAGCTGAAAAAATTATTTGTCCAAAATGTCAGAAACAAGCAACTGCCGAGACTGATACTATGGATACCTTCATGTGTTCTTCATGGTATTTTCTCAGATATGTTGATAATAAAAACTCTAATAAACCATTTAGTTCTGATTTAATAGATAAATGGCTACCTGTCGACCAATATGTTGGTGGAATTGAGCATGCTATTCTTCATTTGTTATATTCAAGATTCCTTGTCAAGGCTCTAAAAAGCACAAAATTAATTAATATAGATGAACCATTTAGAAACCTTCTAACGCAGGGTATGGTACAAGGTCTAACCTATAAAAATAAGGTTACGCATAAATATGTAGCCTCTAAATTAATCAAAGACCCGCTTAATCCTATTGATCCAGATACAGGAGATAATCTCGATATAATATATGAAAAGATGTCTAAATCAAAGTACAATGGAGTAGAACCTTCAGAGGTTATTAATAAATATGGAGCAGATACTGCAAGATTATTTATATTATTTAAGGCTCCTCCCGAAAAGGACTTAGAATGGAATGAATCAGATGTTGAAGGACAATTTAGATTTATAAATAGAATTTGGAGAATCTTTACTGATACTAGAACTAATTTTGAATTAAAATATGTATCGCCATCAGTTAAGCCTAAGGATCTCACTAAAGAGGATAAGCAATTAACAAGAATAATTCACAGAGCGATTAAAGAAGTAACAAAAGATCTGGAACTAAATTCACAATTTAACACAGCCATATCAGAGATAATGATACTATTAAATGCCTTATATGAATTTAGGGATAAATGTAAACCATTAGTGATAAATCAAGGTATGACAGCACTAACACTACTAATCGCACCATTTGCTCCGCATTTATCTGAGGAATTATGGAAAATGCTTGGTAAAGAAAAAAGCATTCACAATGAATCTTGGTTGGATTATGATTCTACAGTACTAGTAGAAGAGGAATATAAGTTAATTATCCAGGTAAATGGGAAAGTTAGGGGATTTATAATGATCCCAAGTAACTATAATGAAGAACAAATAAAGAAACAATCTCTTAATAGTCAGGTTGCTAAAAAGTGGTTAAAAGGTCAAGTTACTAAAAGACTAATAATTATTAAAGGTAAACTTATAAATATTGTTATCTAGTTATTCTTTTGAATTTTCAATGATGTGGGTGACGACCAATCTCCCTCTATTTTATAGTTCATATTGTTAGAGATAAGATGCCTTAATATTATAAAAATTGATTCAGCTGAAGAGGTTGGAATTAATTTTTGTATCTCATAAATTGAATATCTTTCTTTGCTTTCAAGTACTGATTCAATATTAGACTGTAACTCTAATATATTGGATGCTGCTTTTTTACCAGCCTCAACACCAGGTTGATGATATGCATTAATATTTATTAGTTCAGCATACAGACCAACGGCTCTTTCAAATAAAGCAATTAATGAGCCTAGTGAATAAGCATTGAACTTTCTCAATGTAATAGTAAGGCTTTGCCTATCATTCTCAGATAAGGCTAGTCTTGTACCTTGCAAAAAACCTGACAAGTAATCACCAGGCGCCTTCTTATTAATTTTCGGAACATGACTATTATCTTCAAGAATTTCAATAAAGGAAACAAAGAAATTATCTAATCCATCTCTTAATTGCTGCACATAAGCATGTTGATCAGTTGATCCTTTGTTGCCATAAACAGCTAGCCCCTGATTAACTTTATTTGCGTCTCTATCAAGTTCCTTGCCAAGTGATTCCATAACTAACTGTTGAAGATACTTACTAAAAACCTCTAAACTATCCTGATATGGGAGAACAACCATGTCCCTTCTACCCTTGCCCTGACCAGAAAAAAACCAAGAGGCTGATAGCAATGCTGCTGGATTAATATTCAAATCCCTTCTTCTTGTTATTTCATCCATTTTTTTTGCCCCATTAAGAAAATCGTCACCACTGCTGCCAATTAAAACAAGTGGAAGAAGTCCTACTGCTCCAGTAATACTTGTTCTGCCTCCAACCCAATCGGGTAGATCAAATCTGTTAAGCCAATTCTCAGACAAAGCTTTTTTGTCAAGGGCACTATTAGCCATAGTTATTGCTACTGCTCTCGATGCCCAGTCGTATCCATGGGAAGTTAGGAAATTCTTAGTTTGATCCATTGCAATTTGTGGTTCTGGCGTACCTCCTGACTTACTAACAACAACAAATAATGTTGTTTCTAACTTATCTTTTAAAGAATCTAATTTCTGGTAAATTCCATTTGGATCTACATTATCCAGGAAAGTAAAATTTAAGCCTTTGCCTTTAATCTGCAATGCATTAACTAATAAAAGAGGCCCTAAGCCACTTCCACCTATACCTATCCAAAGAACATCAGTAAAATTACTGCCCTGATCAGTCTTCAAGGCCCCACTTAAAATCTCCTCTCCAAAGTTTTTTATTTTATTCCTTTCATTCGATATCGATTCAGTGATTTTTTTTGAAGGAGCAAGAGAAGGATCTCTAAGCCAATAATGGCCCACTTGCCTATTCTCATCAAGATTTGCTATTGCTCCATTTTCTAACTCTTGCATTGAGGAGAAAGCTTTATCAAAAGGTTTCTGTAGGCTTTCAAAATCTGTTGCAGATAAGGTCATTCTGCTGATATCAAGCCACAAACCTATCTCGTTATCAAAAAAAAGAAGTTCGCAAAAGCGATTCCATTGATTTTGTGAATTGTTCTTCTCGAAATCAGGGAAATTCATATATGTCATATCGGACTAATCCAACGCTCAACAATATAGTATTACCAGTATGAATGATGTAGGAGATAAAATCGATAATTATTCAAAAAACAACTTATATGGTCTTGGAACTATAATTTAAATTATTAATATTGAAAATCGCAATATAATAAAGATAACATGAATTTCAACTAGGTCTTGGTGAAGCTAGAAATGCGTGGTTTTATCAATCCTTCTCCTATTGAAATACCTAGTTTTACGCCAAAATTAGAATTAGCTGTATTGGCATCTGGCAAAGGAAGTAACTTTGAAAGAATTCTTGTTGATATAAAAAGTAATAAATTAGATGCCAATATCAAATGTCTTATTGTAAACAAATCAGATTGTGGTGCAATTAATGTAGCAAAAAGGTATTCAGTGCCTTTTATCATCCATAAGCACCAGGATTATAACAATCGTGAGGAATTCGATCGCGCTATATTAAATACAATCAAACAGTACAATGTCGAAGGAATTGTTATGGTGGGTTGGATGAGAATAGTTACAAATATCCTGCTAAGTGAATTTAAAGGAAGAGTGGTTAATTTACATCCTTCATTACTACCAAGTTTTAAAGGAAGCAATGCAATTCTTGAGACTTTAAAAAGCAAGGTAACTATAACTGGCTGTACTGTACATCTAGTTGATCAGGAATTAGATTCAGGTAAAATTATTATACAAGCTGCCTTACCAGTATTAGCTAATGATAATGACATTAGTTTGCTTTCATCTGTACAGTATTATGAGCATAAGATTATTAGTTTAGGTATAGCTTTAGCGGCCAAGGAATGGAGAAATAATTAGTTTTATGGATAGAAGTTATTAATTGGGAGGCCCATATCAGCATCTAGACCATACATCAAATTCAATGATTGTATAGCTTGCCCTGCCTGACCTTTTAATAAATTATCTATAGAAGACATGAGAACAACTCTTCCAGTTCGCTTGTCAACTTGAACACTTAATTGTGCTTTATTTGTATATCTGACCCATTTTGTATTCGGGTACGTTCCTACAGGTAGAATCTCTATATTGTTGTGCTTTCGATAAAGAGCTTCTAAGACTATTTTACAATCTTCAGCTGTAAGACAGGGATCCCTTAATCGAGCATAAACTGTACATAATATACCTCTTACCATTGGAAGCAAATGTGGCGTAAATTGTAAATTAATATCTGTACCTGATACTAAGCTTAATTCTTGTTCAATTTCGGATGTATGCCTATGTCCAATAACTGCATAGGGAGAGAATGTTTCTGAAGCTTCTGACAATAATAAATGCTCTTTAGCCTCTCTACCTCCTCCTGATGTTCCAGATTTAGCATCAATAATAATACCATCTTTCTCTATAAGGCCTTGCTTAAGAAATGGAATAAGTAAAAGAAGGCTTGCCGTTGGGAAACATCCAGGAGAAGCAACTAAATTTGCTTTTGAAATATTACTGCCATTCCATTCTGGTAAACCATAAATAGCTCGAGCACAGAGTTCTTTATCCTTCCGTTCAGTTTTGCTTGATACCATTGAATAAATTTCCTTCCACTTGGATAATGATCGATACCTAAAGTCTGCTGAAAGATCAATAACTTTAATATTAGAATCTAAAAGTTTTGGAGTTAATTCAGCTGAAAGTCCATTCGGTAGACTCAATATGGCAATATCGCTACTAGAAGCTATTTGTTCTATATTTATAGGTTGAATAGTAGGGTCATCTTTTAAAGGAAGAAAAGGACATAATTGATTCCATTTTTTATTACTAGTCTTTTTACCTGCAAGATAGCTAATCTGAAAAAAGGGATGATCTTTTAGTAATCTTATGGTCTGAAGACCACCATACCCAGAAGCCCCTATCACAGCAACACGCGTTAGATTATTGTTTATTTGGTCCATAAACTAATAATATAGGTTCTCATAATTACTATGAACTTATTAATGAGTTTAAAAACACAATAACTCTTCACCATCTAAAAGGGGTAAACCTTGAAATCAATGGATTCGACAAAACTGGCATTTGATCAAATAGCAGATGCTCTAGCTGCTATAAGAAATGGTGAGTGTGTCGTTGTAGTTGACGACGAAAGTCGGGAAAATGAGGGTGATCTTATTTGTGCCGCTCAATTTGCGACTCCTCAACAAATTAATTTTATGGCAAAGGAAGCAAGGGGATTAATTTGTTTAGCGATGGACGGAGAAAAGCTAGATCTATTAGACCTACCCTTAATGGTTGATAGAAATACTGATTCAAATCAAACAGCATTCACTGTAAGTATTGATGCTGGCCCGGAATTTGGAGTTTCAACAGGAATATCAGCAGAAGATAGAGCAAGGACCATTCAAGTAGCCTTAAATTCCAAAGCTAAGCCAGGTCACTTAAGAAGACCAGGACATGTGTTTCCTTTAAGGGCTAACAAAGGTGGTGTATTAAAAAGGGCTGGACATACTGAAGCGGCTGTAGACCTTTCTCAATTATCTGGATTATCTGCAGCTGGAGTTATCTGTGAAATTCAGAATTCGGATGGTTCAATGGCTCGACTACCAGAATTAAGAAAATATGCTAAAAACTGGGGGCTGAAAATTATAAGCATTGCCGATTTAATAAAATACAGGCTCGAAAATGAACGTTTCGTATATAAGAAAGCAGAAACTAAACTACCCAGTATTTTTGGTAATTTCCAGGCAATTGGTTACACCAATGAATTAGACGGCACAGAGCATGTTGCTTTAGTTAAAGGCAAAATAGGCGAAT
>QCLI01000007.1 GCA_003214695.1 Prochlorococcus sp. AG-412-P08 | reverse complement strand
AGAAGAAGCAAAAAGAACAGTTAGAAGTATCAATTAATACGTTAAGGTAGCTAATCATTCGTGATGGCTTTGTTTTTTCTTTCTAGAAGCGGGAATCCTAGTTTCTTTCTTTCGGCAATCCACAACTCTGCAACATTTCGAGCCAGATTGCGAATGCGTGTAATTGTGGCGGTCCTTTCAGTAACCGAAATCACACCTCTAGCTTCTAGAAGATTAAATGTATGACTACATTTTAGAACAAAATCTAATGCTGGAGCCGGTAATTCTTTTGATAGCAAAGATTTGGCTTCTGCTTCATATATATCAAAGAGTTTGGTTAGGCGATCTGGGTTAGAATCTTCAAAATTAAACTGACAGTTTTCTTTTTCAAAAGGCAACCAAATATCTCCATATGTATAGGAATTATTCCACTTTAAATTCCAAATACTCTCAACTTTCTGAAGGTACATAGCTATACGTTCTAAGCCGTAGGTAATTTCGATGGAAACTGGCCGACAATCTATACCTCCGCATTGTTGGAAATAGGTAAATTGTGTTACCTCCATGCCATCCAACCAAACTTCCCAACCAACTCCCCATGCTCCTAAGGTTGGTGATTCCCAATTGTCTTCTACAAAACGAATATCGTGATCACTTGGGTTAATTCCTATTGCCTCAAGTGAGGAAAGATACTTATCTTGAATCTCATCAGGTGATGGTTTTATAAGTACTTGATATTGGAAGTAGTGCTGTGCTCTGTTTGGATTTTCACCATATCTCCCATCAGTAGGCCTGCGGCATGGCTCGGGGTATGCAACTGACCATGGCTCCGGTCCGATGGCTCTTAAAACTGTGTGAGGACTCATTGTTCCGGCACCCTTTTCTGTGTCATAGGGTTGGAGTAAAAGACAGCCTTGATTACTCCAGAAATTATTGAGCTCTGAAATTATGTCCTGAAAGTTCAATAGCCTGCTCCTGACTGGATTTTACTAATTTCTGGTTTAGGATTAGTTAGGTTTTTGAAAATACAACAGCTTGTGTTACCAATGGTTCTCATTGCCAAAAACTACGCCTTGTTGGTTGCTTGTATTCTAGTTCCCTATATCAAATTATTTTTGTAGGTTTTGAATTTCAAAATATACGTACTTTTCATTACTTCTATTTATTAATCTTCAAATGATATTTTTTGCTAAAATAGATCCATTCTCACAAATTTCTTGTTGGGATGGGAACTTAAGATTGGAGCAAGAGCAGTGACCTTTATTGGTTCCCTCTATCCAATTAATTAGACCAGTACGTATAGGGCATGGACACTCTTTCCCAATAGTTAAGTTGTTAAGTTCTTTGGCTGAAAATGGATCGTAATCATCTACAAATAAAATTTCCTTAAGCCTGAGAGTATAAAAGTCATTCCATTGATGGAAATATTCAACCTGCTTAACTAATTCATTAAAAGCTTTTCTTTTAGTAATACTTTTCTCTTTATTGATTTTTTGATAGAAGATTTCTCTCATGAATTCAGAGTAATTCTTAGATTCAACTTCATTAAAGGGAGTTGCTTTTTGCTTCTCTGTTGAAAGATCTAAGACCTTTCTTTCTAAGACTAGGATCTTTCTTTCAAGCTGATCTACTCGACTCAGTGAACTGCTATCTTTTTGTTTAGAAAGAAACTGGGTTATTAGTTCAGATACTTTATTAGATAAAGTATCACCTGATTTTATTGACTCTCGTTTAAGAGCATTTAAGAGCTTAGGATCAATGACAATATTCAGCTGAGTTCTTCGCATTGTAGCTAGTTTAGGAAATAATAACCATCAATATCTTTATTTATAACCATTCTCTTTGGTTTATGGTGAGGCATAATACTTAAGAAAATTAGTAGTTATTTGCATAGTAATATCATTATTTTTTTTTCGAAATAATCTCACAATTCATCCTTTGTTAAAGACTCGAAAAACTTACTAAAGTCGACTTTTCTAATGTATGCATAGACTATGCTACCAGCTAAAAAACATAATGTAAAAATACCTATTTGGTAAATCTGAGTTGCTGGATAACTCACTTGAGAATTAAGCTAACTCTTCTTATCTTATCTTTCTATTATTATAAAAACCAGAGTAAAAATGCTCCCTAGGAATCCTAGATAAAGTCAAATTTTAGCCTAGAAGTTGTTTCTAAATCCCTCTCCTCTCGATAGCTATTTTATTTGTCAAGGGAATAATTGATTTTAATAGATTTGACTTTCTAATCTCTCTAATAACTTTTCCTGAATGGTCTTTATCCATTAAAAGCCACGAATCTTAGATGGATATTTTATATTTCCTTCATATCCTAAAAATACTCATGACACCTGAGGCAGAGAAATTTAATGGCTGGGCAGCAATGATAGGCTTTGTTGCAGCTGTAGGTCCCTATGTATTGACTGGGCAAATTATCCCAGGAATTTTCTAAATGGAACTCAACCCGTTTAAACCATTAACTCAATTCTTTAAAAGCCCTTTTTGACGAAATGGAATAGTGGCCCTTTCTTATTTTTAGTACTTCGCACAAATTTACCCTAAAAGAAACAGAGACTAATTCTGTAAAGACCTCTTAAGACTTGATTTTGAGTTAGCCGCTATTAAGCCTGATTTATCTTATTAATTTTAACCTATGAATTAGATCAAAACCTTACCAAGCATTTCTCTCATCTTGAGGTAGTATTATATTAATTAAATAATATCAGTAAAGATTAGTGTCTAACGAAGAAATTAATTTTAAGGATTTAAATGATTTGCAATTAGATAAATTAAAGGATCTATATGTGGAAAGTCGTTTAAACAATATGTCGGAAGATGATCTGAGAAATTTCGTTAGGATTTCAATTGATGATCAAATCAAAGGTACTGTAGGTAATCAGGAGGAGAAAGAGGCTTGGTTGGAAATGAAGGAATTTTTTAAGGATGATTTCCAAGATAAGATTCTTATTGTCAGAAAAGGAAATCAAATAGAGCAATTAACCCCTGAAGAAGAAGAATTAGAGAAAAGAAAGAATTTATTGGAAAAGCGAAAAAACGAAAAAGATTCTAAGGAAGAAGATATGTGGTAGAAGATTAAAATTAGGTAGCTTTAGAGTTATTGAAAGAAAGAACTGTTTATTTTACTATGTCTATCATTATGAAGTAATCAAGAACCTTTCACCAGAATGGATCATAAAAGAATTTAACCTCAAGTTCACTTTTCTTTGAACCTTTAATTGTATTAACACAAGCTCGAATCACTTTACCATTCACTTCAATTTCGCATGCGCCACAGCTACCATTGAGACAACCTGTTGGGATATCAATACCTGCTTTTTTAGCTTCTTCTAACCAATCAGCTCCAACAGTTACTTTTGAGCTAATACCATTTGGCCAATTTATTTTCATATTAAAAATATTTAGCTGTTAATTAGTGGTGCTAGATTAATGTTTTCTTCGAGAACATCTGTTAATCGTTCAATGATTTCTTCTCTTTTTTCGCTGTGATTGTAGTTAATAATTGGCAAGCCCTTGAGCTTTGAACTCCTCCTTACTTCGTTTAGCCACAATCTTCTCCATTCTCCATTCTCAAAGATTCCATGTAAATAAGATCCTGCTACATTTAAATGACTTTTTTTAGCACTACTCCATCCTAAATCAGGGGTATTAAACATTGGAAGAGGCGAAAGGTCATTCTCTAAGGACTTATTTAGCAAACTTTTTCCGTGATGTAATTCAAACCCTGAAACCTCTGATTTCTTAGGCCATTGAGCAATTACATTTCTCCTAGCCAAGGTTTTCTTACGTTCGAAAATAGTTTTTATTGATAGGAGCCTGAGTCCAGAGAATTTATAATTTAACTTTTCTTGTAAAGAATTCTCAAGTCCTAATGGGTCTTCTAGCTCGTTCCCAAGCATTTGAAGACCTCCGCATATTCCAAAGACAATTCCTCCGGAAGTTGCAAAAGCTTTTATTTGTTCCCCAAGTCCACTTGCTTGAATTTTCTCTAAGTCTTTCAAAGTTTGCTTACTTCCAGGAATGATCACTGCATTGGGATTGCCTAACTGCTCGCCTGGAGCAATCCAGATCAATTGAACAGAAGGCTCGGCTTCAAGGGGGTCTAAATCAGAGAAGTTGCTTAAAGATGGAAGCCTTATTACCACAATCTTAATTTCAGTATTGGACTTTATGCTTTTTCTCTCTAATAAATCCAATGAGTCTTCTGGGGGGAAAATCTCATTTAACCAAGGCAGGATACCTAAAACAGGTTTTTTCGTTTCATTCTCAATCCATTTGCGTCCTTCATCAAATAAAGCAATGTCTCCTCGAAATCTATTTATAATTATCCCTTTTATTAGATCTCTTTCATTTGGCTTAAGAAGAGCAAGTGTCCCTATTATTTGAGCAAATACACCTCCTCTTTCAATATCTGCAACTAGAACACAGTTTGCCTTTAAGTGGTTTGCTAATCTTAAATTTGTTAGATCTCTATGCTGCAGGTTGACTTCAACTGGACTTCCAGCACCCTCAAGAACGAGCCGAGTGAAATTATTGACAGAGTTGAGTTCTGTTAAACCATGCTTAATTGCATTCCACCCTGATACGAACCACTCTTCATAATATGTTGCCGCTTTTGAGATTCCGACACTTTTACCCAGATGAATTACTTCACTAGTGCAATCTCCCTGAGGCTTTAACAAAACTGGGTTCATTGCAGAAATAGGTTCTGCTCCTGCAGCCCAGGCTTGAACAGCCTGAGAATATGCCATCTCACCATTGTTTTTATCTACCCAGGCATTGTTGCTCATGTTTTGACCTTTAAATGGAATAGGGTTTTCTCCTTTCCGGTAAAGGTATCTACAAATAGCCGTGGTTATTAGGGATTTACCTGCTCCACTGCAAGTCCCAAGGATCATTAGAGTATTAGACTTTGATGTTTGTGGGTTCACGGAAGAATGAAAAATCTATAAAGCGAGTGTTTAACTAATTCAAATAATGAGACTTTTTGATTAGGAAGCTTTTGATCATTTTCTAAGACAAGTCTCCCTAGAGGTGTTAGACGGACTTTAGAAGTTAAACCTTGCCCATCAACTTCTCTTCTTAGAACACCAATTTTTATTAGCCAAAGGAAGTGCATCTCTACCTCTTCAGCATTTTTCAATTTAAAGAATTTTTTTGAAATGTACCTTCCTTTCAGATTAAAAACCTGTTCTGCTGATAATCCAGATATTTGAATGTCTTTATAAAAATCTGAGTTTAGTGGAAGGCATCTTATTGCACTAGTACTTCTACTAATAATATGCTTATCTATAAGGTCCATTTGATTGAATCTTGTGTTGATACTTGCCTCTAGATCAAAAGGTAGAAAAGAGTTACTTCAGCGCTCAGGAATTGAATTTGAAGTAATTGTAAGTAACTTTGATGAGGATAAAATCACAGATAGAAATGCAAAGAGTTTAGTTAAGAAGCTTTCTTATAAAAAAGCTGAAGCTGTTGTCTTGAAGATTTTATCGAACAGTGAGGAATGTAACTCTAACAATAAGGTAGAAGCTGTTTTAGGGTGTGATTCTTTGTTTGAATTTAAAGGTGAAATTTTTGGAAAACCTCGTAGCAAAGAAGAAGCTCTCAATAGGTGGAGAAGGATGTCCTCAGAGTCTGGTGAGCTCCATACTGGACATTCTTTAATGTATAGGAGTCATATTGGCCACAACGATTTTAGAAATAGAGATTTTGATGGAATAATTAGTGAGGTCATAAGCACTAAAGTTCATTTTGCAAAATTAGAATCTCCTGAAATAGCAGCTTATGTTGACACTGATGAACCAATGAATTGTGCGGGTGGCTTTGCTATAGAAGGGAAGGGAGCTTTTTTTGTAGAAACTATTGATGGATGTTACAGCAATGTTGTAGGTCTTAGTCTCCCTTGGCTTAGGAAAGCTTTAGTTAAAGCTTCAATATCATTTATCTAAAAGATTGTTCAGATATCTGGAATCTTTTGAGACAAAAAAAAGCTCCCAATTAAAGGGAGCTTTTTTAATCAAAGATAATTGATTAATCTAAGTCAGCCATAGAAAGTGCTGGCTCAGTTTTTCTATCAATACCTTTCTCAAATCCACCTGCAGCTGCTCTTGCTCTTCCAGCATGCCAAAGATGGCCAATAAAGGTAAACCAGCCTAGGAAGAAATGAGCTGATGCAAGCCATTGGCGCAAGTTAACGAAGTTAACAGCATTTGGCTCAGTAATGATTCCACCAACAGAGTTAATAGAAGCATTTGGTGCATGAGTCATGTATTCAGCTGCTCTACGAACTTGCCAAGGCTGAATATCGTTTTGGATCTTGTCTAGACTTAATCCATTTTCTCCTCTTAGCGGTTCAAGCCAAGGTCCCCGGAAATCCCAGAAACGCATTGTTTCACCACCAAATATGATTTCTCCAGTAGGAGATCTCATTAGGTATTTTCCTAAACCTGTAGGACCCATAGTGGTGCCAACATTTGCTCCTATCCTTTGGTCTCTAACGAGGAACGTGAAACTTTGTGCCTGAGAGGCTTCAGCATTGGTTGGTCCATAGAATTCAGATGGATAAGCTGTGTTGTTAAACCACACAAAGGTAGATGCATAGAAGCTTGCTACACATAAACCACCTAGTGCATAACTAAGTAATGCTTCTCCATTCCAAATAAATGCCCTACGTGCCCAGCCAAATGGCTTTGTTTGCATATGGAAGTGACCACCTAAGAGTTCAATGATTCCTAAGTAATAGTGTCCGCCAACAATGTCCTCGACAGAGTTAACACCAACCATATTTCCACCACCACCCCAAGGGGTTTGGAAAAGATATCCAAAGATAATTCCAGGATCTGTTGTTGGAGTGATTAAGCGAACCTCTCCACCACCTGGAGCCCATGTGTCATAAAGACCACCAAGGAACTGCCAGTTAATTGCAAAAGCTAATGAACCTAATCCAAGGACACATAAATGACGACCAAGAATGGTTGTCATTTGATCTTTGTCTCTCCAATCGGTGGAGAAGAAGGGGAACTCCTCTTCTAGTTTGTCAGGTCCGGCTAGAGAGTGATAAATACCACCAAATCCAAGAATTGCAGAAGAAACTAGATGAACCACACCTGCTTGGAAGTAAGGCATGATGTCGACTACTTCTCCACCAGGTCCTATGCCATAGCCAAACATTGCAACGTGAGGAAGAAGAATTAAACCTTGCTCCCACATTGGCTTGTCAAAGGTGAAATGACTCACCTCGTATAGCATCATTGCTCCTGCCCAGAACACCATTAGTCCTGTGTGAGCAATATGAGCTCCTAATAATTTTCCAGATAAATTGATTAAACGAGCATTACCTGCATACCAGGCATATCCTGTTTCATCAATACTCTGATTAGGAGCTTTTAGAAGACTATTAAAGGGCGTTTCCACGTGGGAGTACCTCCTCAGGGAATACAAAATTTTCGTGTGGTTGGTCCACAGAAGACATCCAGGCTCTCATACCTTCATTCAAAAGTATGTTTTTGGTATAGAAAGTTTCAAACTCAGGGTCTTCAGCTGCTCTGATTTCTTGGCTAACGAAGTCATACGCCCTAAGGTTTAGAGCTAGTCCAACGATACCTATAGCAGCACACCACATACCCATAACAGGTACGAAGAGCATTAAGAAGTGAAGGAAACGTTTGTTTGAGAAAGCAATACCAAAGATCTGACTCCAAAATCTGTTTGCAGTAATCATGGAGTAAGTTTCTTCTTCCTGAGTCGGGTCAAAAGCTCTGAAAGTAGTGCTTTGAACCTTACCGTTTGTATAAATACTGGTGTCTTCATACAGGGTGTTTTGAACTGTTGCCCCGTGAATTGCACAAAGAAGAGCACCGCCAAGAATTCCTGCAACACCCATCATATGAAATGGATTCAAAGTGATGTTATGGAAGCCTTGAATAAATAAGATGAAGCGGAAAATAGCTGCAACCCCAAAAGATGGAGCAAAGAAAAAACTGTGTTGCCCTAATGGATAAATAAGGAAACATGCACAGAAAACAGCTATAACAGCAGAAAAAGCTAAAGCGTTATAAGGCCTAATGCCTACAAGTCTTGCGATTTCAAACTGACGCAGCATGAAGCCAATCAGGCTAAATGCACCATGAAGAACGACGAAATTCCATAGTCCGCCTAGTTGAAGCCAGCGAACAAGACTGCCTTGAGCCTCTGGTCCCCATAGGAACAAAAGGCTGTGACCCATGGCATCGCCAGGAGTACTAACAGCAGCAGTAAGGAAATTACATCCTTCTAAATAGGAGCTGGCTACACCGTGGGTGTACCAGGAAGTTACGAAGGTTGTGCCTAAAAACCATCCACCGATAGCCAAATAGGCAGTAGGGAAGAGAAGAAGACCAGACCAACCAACAAATACGAATCGGTCGCGCTTAAGCCAGTCATCGAGGACGTCAAACCATCCTCTATCTTGGGCGCTACCAACAGCTATCGTCATGAGAGCAACGTTGCTGAGCTTTTGGGATACGCCCGAGACTTTAACAATTACCAAGGCAAGACGGGGGAAATTTTTATCAGATGAAATCCGTTGTTGTATTGCTAATCAAACAAACAAATACCTTTTTATGTTTTTTGAGCTTCTATAATGGACAATAGTTTCAGTTGTGACCTGTTATGTCAGCTGATCTCCCGGAGTCCCAAGCGTCTGTTGAAACTTCTGAAAAATTTCTTGAACAAATTGTTAAAGGTTCAAGGAAAACTTCAAATTATTTAGTTGCTGGAATGTTGACAATTGGTGGGATTGGTTTCTCCTTGGCCGCATTATCAAGTTTTTTCGGCAGGGAACTTTTGCCTTTTGGTAGTGCCTCAACTTTAATCTTTGTTCCCCAAGGCTTATTCATGGCTTTCTATGGATTACTCGGAACGATTATGGCTTGCTATTTGTGGGCTTTGATTAAAGTTGATTATGGCTCTGGTTTTAATCGTTTTGATAAAGGAAAAGGGTCGCTAGAGCTTTCTAGGCAGGGTTATTTCAAGCGAATTTTAATTGAGGTTCCGATTAAAGATATTCAGGCAGTAAAGCTTGAGATTCGAGAAGGGTTTAACCCTAGACGAAGAATTTGCCTAAGGCTGCAGGGAAGGAAAGATCTTCCTATTAGTGAGGTTGGAGGGCCTCAGCCTCTTTTAGTATTGGAGCAGGAGGGAGCAGAACTAGCACGTTTTCTAAAAGTTAATCTTGAAGGACTATCAAGTTAGACTCTATTAATAAGAGAAAGATGAGTTTCTTATTTAATAGAAGCTTCCTTGCTTGTTTAATGATCTCTTTAAGTCTCTTTGGTTGTCATAAGCCATTAAGTGAAACACCTGATGATTTGTGTCTTACCTTGCTGAATGATAATTGCATTAATAAAATTATAAAAATTAAAATGTATACTAGTAAGGGTGAAATTATCTTAGAGTTAAATGCTGAACTTGCTCCTTTAACTGCTTCAAACTTCTTGTTTCTTGTTGAGAAAGGATTTTATAAAGGAACAATTTTTAACAGAGTTATAAGAAGGCCTTACCCATTTATAATTCAAGGTGGCTACAAGGATTTAGCATATAATTTAGAATCTAGTCTAAAATCTAAAGATGAGAGTTATATAAAGAAAAAAGAGAGTTTTAGCATAAATCAGATTCCTTTAGAGATTAAACTAAAGGGAGAGGATAAACCTAGGTATAATAAGCTTATTTCTAAGTATGATGACTTTAACAGAATTGAGTTGAATCATCTGCGTGGTGCCTTGTCAATGGCTAGATCACAATTGTTGAATTCAGCTAGTATTCAGTTTTATATATCATTGAAAGATTTGCCTGAGCTTGATGGAAGGTATGCTGTTTTTGGACGAGTGGCTGATGGTATGAATGTTGTTGATTCTTTGAATGAAGGTGATCTAATACTAAATATGAAAGTAATTAAAAACTAATTTTGTTTCGTATAAATTCCCTCAAATTAATTCAACCCTAAGCTGGAATATTTGTTCTTTTTGAAGATGATTTCAACATCTCTGTATTAATACCAGAAGCTCTTTCCAAGGCAACTTTTCCAGTTCTTGCTATCTCAAGTATTCCAAATGGCTTTAAAAGCTTTTCTAATGCTACAAGTTTGCCTGGATCTCCTACCACTTCTAGTGTTAGAGCTTCGTCTGAAACATCGACTACTTTGGCTCTAAAGACTTGGACTAGATCAAGAACACCTGCTCGGTTTTCAGATGTTGCCGAAACTTTTAAAAGCATCAGCTCTCTTTCTACTGCAGGCAATGTTGTCAGATCAATTACATTGAGTACATTAAGCAATTTGTCTAATTGTTTTGACATTTGTTGAAGTGCTCGATCATCTCCCTCAACAACCATTGTTAAGCGTGAAATGCCAGCTGCTTCAGCAGGTCCAACTGCAAGACTGTCGATGTTAAAACCTCTGCGAGCAAATAATCCAGAAATTCTGCTAAGTGCTCCTGATTGATCTTCTACTAATACGGAAAGAGTGTGCTTCATTGTTTTTGTATAGATTCTCTCAGATTGGTTCTCAACCAATTTAAAACGTATTGGTTGAAATCGCTTGGAGATTCATCATGAGGACAATGACCAGTGGTTTCAAAAATGAAAAATTTTATCCAAGGAAATTGATTTATTACTTTCTTGCCAATGCTCAGTGGAACAAAGTTATCTTTTCTTCCCCATGCAATAAGAATTTGAGGCTGATTTTGGGTGGTTTCAATTTTGTTGATTAAAAATGGCGCAGTACAAGTTTTTTTACGAGTTGACATGCCTATGCACATTGCTCTAAGTGCTCTTGGAGCTGAATTTCTTAGAGCAGGTTTAACTACTATTTCCAAAAGCTCTGAATCGTACTTTATTGAAGAGAAATAGGCTGATTGAAGGGCAATATTAATTAACTTTGTTTTTAAAATTATTGGAATTAATAACTCTAATGGTATTAAATTAAAGAATATATGAATTAATTTGTTCTTGAATTTTTCAAGCCAATTAGGCAAGGATACTTGTATGGATTGAGCCAATGCAGGATCTGGCAAAGGTGCTGCTACGACAGCACTGACAAGACCTGGGTATAGTGCTTGAGTTGTTATAGCAACTAAACCTCCAAGTGAGTTACCTATTAGGATTGCTTTCCCGGAATTCTTTTTATACACGATCTCTTCTAAAAAGGCTGCTACTTGGATAGCCCAAAAGCAATTGTCTAATTTCTTAATTTTGCTGGGACCTGGTTGCTCGGATTCACCAAATCCAATGAGATCGATTGCATATACTCTAAAGCCACGTTTGGCAAAATAATTTGCGTTAAACCTCCAATGAGAGCTACTTGCTCCAAACCCATGAAGGAAAACTATAGCTCGTTTGCCTTCTTCGCCAAGAACTTTCCAATGACAATAAAATTTACCCCATTTCCAATAATTTGCTTTACCCCATTGAGCATTAATGTTTGAGGAATTCTTTTGATTCCCTTTAGGTTGTTTTGAATCCAATGGGAAAGGAATTTATTTTTGTTAAAAGTTAGGCTAAACAAAACCCACGATATTTCCTAATTTTTCAATTTTTCATGAAAATAAATATGGATAAATAGAATTTATTAGGGAATAAAAACGATTTAAGCAGGCTTACCTGCTGTGAGGGATTTATTGCTATTAGTCCAAATATCTTTGGTATTTATATTCCAGGGGTTTAAATTATGTCATGACTTAAAACTTTTAAATGGCTTCAGAAATTTTTGGAACAGCTGCAATTTTCTGGGTGTTAATTCCTGCAGGGCTTCTTGGAGGAGCGCTTTTGCTTAAGCTTCAGGGCAAATGATTCTTTTCACGTTTTTCAATTCTTACCATTATGCTTCTGATTGGGGATGACATCTGGGATGAAGGTATTAATTATTGGCAGCACGGGAACACTTGGAAGACAGATAGCCAAAAAGGCTATTGATGCGGGTTTTCAAGTGCGATGCATGGTCAGGAGACCTCGTAAAGCCTCCTATCTTCAGGAGTGGGGGTGCGAGTTAACCCAAGGAGATTTGTTGAACCCAGATGATATTAAATATGCATTGAAAGGAGTAGATGCTGTTATAGATTCAGCTACGAGTAGACCAGATGATTCAAGAAGTGTTTATGAAACAGATTGGGACGGAAAATTAAATCTTTATAGAGCGTGTGATGCTGCAGGAGTTAAAAGAGTTGTTTTTCTCTCTTTGTTGGCTGCTGAAAAATTTAGAAATGTTCCATTGATGGATATTAAATATTGCACAGAAAGATTGCTTCAAGACTCTTCGCTTGAATTCACTATTTTGCAAGGGGCTGCTTTTATGCAAGGCGTGATTGGGCAATTTGCTATTCCAATTTTGGATAGTCAACCTGTATGGATTAGTGGTAATTCAAGTGAGATTGCTTATATGAATACAGAGGACATGGCCGCTTTTGTTATTGCAGCTTTGAATAGACCTCAAACAATTAGAGGAACCTATGCAGTAGTTGGCCCTAAAGCCTGGAAGAGCGAAGAGGTAGCAAGCTTGTGTGAGAGGGTCAGTGATAAGAAAGCAAAGATTCTTAGAGTCTCCCCTGCATTGATCGGCGTCGCTAAGACTTTAGTTTCTTTCTTTCAAGCAAGTTTAAATGTTGCTGAACGCCTTGACTTTGCTGATGTCAGTGGCAGTGGAGTAAGACTAGACGCCCCAATGGAAGAAACATATAAAACTTTCGGCTTAGACCCTTCCAATACAACAACATTAGATGTATACATAAAGGAGTATTACGACGTAATACTTAAGCGACTTCGGGAGATGGAAGCAGACCTTAATAGAGAACAGAGGAAAAAACTTCCCTTTTAAGAGACAAAAGCTTGATTTTTTATAGTTTGTTTGTACTATCTTATTGTGATTGGTTTTTTTTATGTCTGCAGTTCAAGTTAAGAATTTAAATAGAAGATTAGAAAATCTTGCTTCTGAGGCCACTAAAGAGCTTGATAGAGCATGTGGAAGTGAATTATGGAAGAATATTGGATTTGAAGCCTTTGATGGTCTTAATGATTCGGATAGAAGGGCTCTTGCCAACTATTATTATGGACAATTGCAGACAGTTAGAGAATTACAAGAAGTCCTGAGCTAGTAACGATGATTAATTAATGGTGATTTTTGAATATAATTATTATTATCTTTTAAAAGTAGTCTTACCCGAATGATTGAAACATCAGGAGTTATAGAGAAAGAGCAAGGAAATGGCTTTTATTTAGTCACACTTGAACAACCTGAGGGTCACCAATGCTTATGCAGAGCGGCAGGGAAGCTTACTAAATTTAGGATTAAATTATTAGCAGGAGATAAAGTTCTTGTGGAGATAAGTCCGTACGATTTAACTCGAGGACGCATTACCTATAGAGAAAGAAATGCAGGTGCAGGAGGGGCAAGACAAGGAAATAGACCAGGTGGAAATAAGTCTGGGGGACCTCGTAGAAGATAAATATATTTGTTTGTGCATTATTTTAAAAGGCTAATTATTTCCTTCTTAAACTCACTCCTTTGCCTTACTCCTTTCCATTGAGCCTTAAGCTCTTTTTTTTGGAATAGTTGGACTGTTGGAGTTCCATTAACACCTGCTTGCTTGGCGATATCGTGTTCTTCGTCAATATCGATTTCAATGCCTTGGACACTGCCTTTAAGTTCTTGGATGACTCTTTTTAGCTGAGGTTTAAGAATATGACATGGCCCACAATTTGGGGATGTGTAAACAACTAAAATTAGATTTGAACTCTCGTGATACAGCTTCCTTAATGCATAGCTTCCTTTTTGCCATAGGCTATCAATCTGGAAGTTCTCCTTTGATGAAGTAACTAATTCATCTGGTTTTTGCGCTTTTTTAGGCTCTAAGTTTTTTCTTTGGATAAGTGAGGAGAGATTGTTGCGGGAAAGCCACCTCTCAGCAGCTAAGGCAGCTTTACATCCGCTTCCTGCAGCCGTTATGCCCTGGCGCCACTCTTGATCGGCTACATCACCTGCTGCAAAAACCCCATTTACAGATGTCTCGGGTCTTCCGGCATCAGTTTTGATATAGCCATGACTATTGATTGAAAGCTGTCCTTTAAATAGATCAGTGTTGGGAGTATGGCCAATGGCATAAAAAAGACCTTTTACGTTGATTGATTCTTTATTGTCAGAGCCAAATTTCTTGACTTTTAGTTTCTGAACCCAGCTTTCGCCTTCAACATCAATAAGTTCCGTTTGCCAATGAATAGTAATACTTTTATTAGCTTCAACGCGGTCACACATTGATTTACTTGCCTTCAGGTGATCAGACCGAACTATTAAATGAACATGGCTTCCATATTTTGTTAAGTAAACAGCTTCTTCACATGCAGAGTCTCCTCCTCCAACTACTGCTAAATCTTCATTTCTAAATTGAGGAGTAGCTCCATCGCATATTGCACAGGCACTAATCCCATTGCTCCAAAATTTTTTTTCGCTTGGGAGACCTAATTTATTGGCCTTTGCTCCAGTTGCGATTATTAAGGCGTGAGAAGTTATTGTTTTAACTGAGGTCTTAATCCTGAAAGGACTTTGATTGAGTTCAACTTGTTCGGCATCGACTTCTAAAAGGTTAGTACCCCATCTTAAAGCCTGAGCCTTTATTAAATCCATTAAATCTGGACCCATAATTCCATCAGGGAAGCCTGGGTAGTTCTCTACAAATGTTGTTGTCATCAATTGACCTCCAGGGATGCCACCTCGTTCGAAACCTGTTATTAATAAAGGTTGGAGATTTGCTCTAGCTGCATAAATTGCAGCTGTATAACCTGCAGGACCTGATCCAATTATCACAAGGTTTTCAATAGACAAGTCTTTCTGCGATTAAAAATATGAAGTTATCTTATATGATTTTTGGTATAATTAATTTCCAAAAAAATTACCTGAGGATATTTTTTTAATTGAAAATATATAATTAGCTAATAAAAAATCTTAGTATTTTCTTTCTTAAAACTCGAGTAATTCATCTGTTTCACTTGTTGCATTTTTTAAGGAAATAAATGAGTTGGGAACTTTAAGCAATGAATCCTCTAAGTGAGCTGACTTACTTTCTAAGCAAATTATCCATTCGCGAAATTCTTGAGTAATTGCATAACTATCTTCATAGCGTTCAATGCTATCTAAAAGTGAAATCCTGCTAGATGCCCAACAGCTAGAAATGTTTATTCGTCTTTCTAGAGGTTGTTCCATTTGATTTCCTCGAGACGAGGTTACCTTTGCATGGCAGCCACTCTTATTAGTGTGCTATTTATACAAGAAGGCGTTTTCTGCACAAATAGAATTATTGTCTTAATAAAGTCTTTATATATCGAACGTCTTTACTGGGGTTTTGGGAATCTTAAGAAAAAATATATATATCTGTTGTTACACCATTTGAGTAGTGTTTTTCTTTTTAAATTGACTCAGCGTGATTTAAAAGTAATTTTTTTACTTCTGAGATTCCTTCTAAAGCAGACTGCTTTGCAAGATTTAAATCTCCTTTAGATCCATCTATAAGCTTTTTAGTTAAACGATCTAGAAGCTCTTCTTCCCTGTTGTCAAGCATCACCATGATTTCTTCCTCGATTAGTGATTTGACAGCTTTGGATCTGAGGTGATCTTCAGTGGCTTCGTCAAATGTTCCCTGGACGAGTTCTTGAATAAATAAACGATGAACTTCACTACTACGAAGGAAACTTTCTGTTGCGTTGATTATTCCTTCAACTAAAGTTTCATCTGGCTCGGAATTTTTGTCTGCGAGCTTGAATTCCCAATCTAAATGTCTTCTTTGCCATCCAGATGAATGCAAGCTTGGCATTACAGTCTGAGAATATGTATCTACTGACATTTCATAAATTCTCTCTGCAAGACGCTCGCACCATTCTCTCCCATGAGTTTGCAAGTTTTGCTTCATTGCCGTGCGAGGTACAGCATGCCCACCATGATGGCTATGACATACACCGTCTGGACATTCGATTGCTTTTAGGCTCATATTCTTCCTAAGTGTTTAGGTTCTTATTTCTTGTTAGCCACAATCCTGAGCAAGGAAAAGGTTTTTTCAACAAAAATCGTGGTCTTCAAACCTTTTCAGTCTTAATCTGGATTTGGTAAATGGTTTTTAACTTGCCAAGAATTTTAATTCCAATTGAGGCTGCCTTAGGCGAAACCCGTGTCGCAGCAACTCCGGAGACTGTTAAGAAATTAATTTCCATTGGTTTCAAAGTCTCTATTCAGCAAGGAGCAGGAGCCCTTGCTGGTTTCCTCGATGATAGTTATTTCAATGCTGGAGCTGATTCGTTTTCTGATGCAGGTGAAGATTCTTATCAGAACGTTGATTTAGTCCTATGTGTTAATTCTCCTAGCGAAGACTTTTTGTCAAAGCTTAAGCCTAGAACTTTATTAGTTGGGTTATTGGCCCCATATGGCAACCAAACCCTTGCTAATAATTTAGAGAAAGGAGAGTTGTCAGCTTTATCTTTAGAACTTTTACCAAGAATTAGCAGAGCTCAGGCTGCTGATGCACTTTCTTCTCAGGCTAATATTGCGGGCTATAAGGCAGTCTTGTTAGGGGCAAGTGCTCTTGATAGATATTTCCCTATGCTTATGACAGCTGCTGGGACTGTGCAGCCTGCCAAAGTAGTTGTACTAGGAGCTGGTGTTGCAGGTTTGCAGGCAGTCGCAACAGCTAAGCGCTTAGGAGCTGTTGTTTATGTGAGCGATATTCGTCCAGCAGTCAAGGAACAAGTTGAGTCCTTAGGGGGCAGATTTATTGAACCTCCTGAAGTTAAAGATGAACCTTCTGGATCTGCTGTGTATGCGAATCAGGTTTCACAGGCTTTTCTTGCTTCTCAGAGAAAGCAACTTGTCTCTCAGTTAGCGGAAGCTGATGTGGCTATTTGTACTGCTCAAGTACCAGGGAAGAAGGCGCCTCGTCTTATTGATGAAGAAATGCTAGATCAAATGAGGGTAGGAGCAGTTGTCGTAGATCTTGCTGTTGCCCAAGGAGGAAATTGCGAAGGGACTCGACCTGGGGAAACTATCTTACGAAAGGGGGTAAAGCTTATAGGGGCCTCTGATTTGCCTTGCACTATCCCTAATCACGCAAGCTCTTTATATGCTAGAAATTTGTTTGCTTTAATTAGCCCTTTAATTAATGATGGACATCTTGTCCTGGATGCTGAAGATGAATTAATAAAAGGAGCGTTGATAAGCAAAGATGGTCTTATTCGTCAAAATCAATTAATGAATTCAGGAGGATTAAATTAATGTCTTTTTTAAGTGAAGCGTTTTGGGTGCTTTTGCTAGGAAGTCTTTTAGGCTTGGAATTAATAGGAAAAGTTCCGCCTACTTTACATACTCCTCTAATGAGTGGAGCAAATGCAATTTCTGGAATAACAATGATTGCTGCTCTTACATTGATAATAAAAGCCGGAGATAATCTTCCATTGTTAGTTATGGGATCGGTTTCTTTGGGATTTGCTCTTTTCAATGTTGTTGGAGGCTTCCTTGTAACAGACAGGATGCTTGCAATGTTCAGTCGTAAATCCACACGTAAATAAGGAGATTTATTAATGAACTTTTTTGAGATTCTGAAGTTTTCGATTGATCTTTTAGCTGTTTTTCTTTTGGCCCTAGGTATTAAAGGCTTATCCAAGGTTCGTTCAGCGCGTGAGGCTAATCGACTAGCAGCAATTGCAATGACGCTTGCTGCAGTAGGTGTTTTTGTTGAGTCTTTAGGGGACTCTGGAATTCCTTTTAATTCATGGTTCTGGATAATTGCAGGTTCGATCGTAGGCACCTTCTTGGGAGCATTAGTAGCTAAAAAAGTTGCCATGACTGCCATGCCGGAGACGGTAGCTCTTTTTAATGGATGTGGAGGGATGTCATCTTTGTTGGTTGCTTTAGCTGTGGCTATTTTCCCGCTAAGTAGTCCCGAAGAGACCTTGAATATGGACCTAGTTGAAAAGATTTCAATTGTAATTTCTGTTTTTGTTGGGTCTATAACTTTTACTGGATCAATAGTTGCTATGGCCAAATTGCAAGGATGGTTACCTACTCCTGCATGGATGCAAAGCAAGATACGTCATTTTATAAATATTGGACTAGGGGTTATCTCACTTGTATCTATTAGTTCCCTTTTGAATGGGAGTGATAGTGGACTGTTGTTATTAGTGATCAGTTCTGCTTTTCTGGGTGTTGGTGTGACACTTCCTATTGGCGGTGCTGATATGCCTGTAGTTATCTCACTTTTGAACAGCTATTCAGGTGTAGCAGCTGCAGCAGCGGGATTTGTTGTAGGGAGCCAATTGCTCATAGTTGCTGGAGCAATGGTAGGGGCTGCTGGATTGATTCTTACTCAAGTGATGTGCAATGGCATGAATAGGTCTCTAGTTTCAGTTTTATTTGGAGGTGCACTTGGCGCTACTGTTGCCACAGACTCGTCTGGCTCAGGAGATTATTTAAATATTACTAGTTGCAGCGTCGAAGAGTGTGCTTTGACACTTGAAGCGGCAGAACGAGTTGTGATTGTACCTGGATACGGCTTGGCTGTAGCTCAGGCTCAACATACACTGAGAGAAGTAACAAGAGCTTTGGAAGGTAGTGGGGTTGATGTGACCTATGCTATTCATCCTGTGGCTGGGAGAATGCCCGGACATATGAATGTCCTTTTGGCAGAGGCAGATGTTCCATATGAACAATTAAAGGAAATGGATGTTGCTAATCCTGAATTTCCTGCGACAGATGTTGTTCTTGTATTAGGAGCTAATGATGTTGTTAATCCTCAAGCTAAGAATGACCCTAGTTCTCCTTTATATGGGATGCCAGTACTTGATGTTCAAGAGGCACGTACTGTATTTGTTATTAAAAGAGGCATGAGTGCCGGGTACTCAGGCATTAAGAATGATTTGTTCGACTTAGCCAATACATCTATGGTGTTTGGTGATGCAAAAAAAGTCTTAGGTGATCTTTTGGTGGAACTTAAAGAACTAGGTATTAGTGGTAAGAACTGAAAATTCTATACATACTCTTGAATGTACAGGGGCTAACCCTTTTAAACAGCGTTTCCCTTGGATTGGAGGAGATCTTCAAACTTTAAGAGACACTTTTGTTGATGAGAATTTATTCCTTCAAAATGGAGAACTTGTTCTAATAGAGGTACCTTCTAAATGCTCTGGGAGTAAAGAAAAAGAGCATCTAATTGCTTTCTTAAATAGACCTTCAAACTCCTTGCGCCCTAAAGGCTTAATCTTAATGCTTCATGGATTGGGAGGTTCAAGTCGAAGAAGAGGACTTCGACGCATGGCTTCTAAATTACTGAACTCAGGTTTTGCAGTCTTGAGATTGAATCTCCGGGGAGCTGATCCTGGTCGGAAGTTTGCTTCAGGAACATATTCAGCCAATTGCAATGCTGACTTACTTCCTTGTATAGAGAAAGCTAGAGAAATTTGTAATTTGCTAGGGAATAACTTGGGTTGTTCAAATGGACCGATTCCGCTTTTTGGAGTAGGTCTTTCCTTAGGGGGAACTATTTTATTAAATGCTTGTTTGGGATTTGAATCTTATGAAGGAGAGGTTGCTTTAGATGCATTAGTTTGTATTAGTAGTCCATTAGATTTAGAAGCGTGTAGCGCATCTATTGAGAGACCTCGTAATAGTTTTTATCAGGCATGGTTGTTGAAGAGATTAATTCAACAAACTCTCGAAGACCCATTTGGGTTGACAGAGTTCGAAAGAGAGTTTTTAGAACAAAGAAATCCTTGGAAGCTTTCAATTACCTCATCTATACGAGCATTTGATTCATCCATAACTGCTCCAAGATGGGGGTTTGAAAATGTTGATGACTACTATAAACAGTCTTCCCCTATAAACTCTTTTCTCACAAATGGTTTTAAAAGTATTCCAAAGACACTGTTTTTACATTCCATGGACGATCCATGGGTCCCCTCTCAATCTATCGAGGATTTACTTGCACAAATAAAAAATAAAAAGATAACTCCTACTTCAGATATTTTATTAACTAGCTATGGGGGGCATAATGGCTTTCATGGCTTAAATGGATGTTGGGGCGATGAAGTTGTGAGGAGTTGGCTGATCAAACTTGTAGCCTAAACCTTTTAGTGGAGTTCTTTTGAGTAGCCATTCTTTTTTTGGTTTTCCCTCTATGATGTGGCTTTTGACTATTGCTTCAATTCGATCCTGAAAAACGTACTGATACCAGATCCCTTCTGGCCAGATTAAAAGAATTGGCCCAGACTTACATACTCTTAAGCAATTAACCTTGCTACGTAAAACAATTCCTTCTGGTCGTTTAGGATCCTCGAGCTTTAGTCTTTTTAAAATTAGTTTAAGTTGTTCCCAACTCTGTTTGCTTTCCTCTGGGTCACAACATAATGATGATGCTTTCTGTGGTACACATAGTAAGAGATGGTGACTTACTTGAAGGTTCATTCTCCAATAGTAGACATTGTGATCTCATCAGTACCTTTTTCTACTAGAGACTTGACTTCTTGCCGAGCCCATGTATCTACTTCAATTACATCATCTAGTTGAGGGTCTGCTTTTAGATCTTGTTTGTGCTTCTCACATGTCTTTTCAATTACTTTTGGAATATTTAGAAAATGGATTTTTTCTTTTAGAAAAAGAGCAACTGCTTCTTCATTGGCTGCATTAAGAACAGCTGGCATTGTACCGGCAGCTTTCCCAGCAGAATAAGCAAGTTGCATGCATGGATATTTTGATGTATCTGGATCACGGAAAGTTAATTGTCCTATTTCTGGCAGCTTTAGTCTTTTCCATTTTGTTTCAACTCTATTTGGCCAACTCATGGCATATAAGATTGGAAGCTTCATGTCTGGCCAACCCATTTGAGCTAGAACGGATGAATCAGTTAATTCAACCATTGAATGAATAATACTTTGAGGGTGAATAACTATTTCTATGTGGTCGTAATCAAGGCCAAATAAATAATGTGCTTCTATTACTTCAAGACCTTTATTCATTAGTGTGGCTGAATCAACAGTGATTTTCTTCCCCATGCTCCAATTTGGATGACTAGTAGCATCTTTTACAGTGGCATTTTTCAAAGCTTCTGTAGACCAGTCACGGAAAGCTCCTCCAGAAGCTGTCAGTTGAATATTCCTTAAACCAGGTGTTGGAACTCCAGTTGAGAGGCGCGCGGTGTCTGTAAAAGGAGTCCCTTGCAAGCATTGGAATATCGCTGAATGTTCTGAATCAGCTGGGAGTAATCGACTACCACTTTTCTTTAGTGCTGGTAGCACAACTGGGCCAGCTGCAATCAAGGTTTCTTTGTTTGCTAGTGCAATATCTTTGCCTGCTTTTATTGCAGCTAGAGTTGGTAAAAGTCCTGCACAACCTACTATTCCAGTAACAACAAGGTCTGCTGTCTCCCATGAAGCTGCTATTTGCAGGCCTTCTTTCCCAGCTACTAAGTGAGGAATCTCTTTAGGTTTTTCTTTATTAGGTAAATTTTGTAAGCGCTTTTGGAGTTCAGGTAAGTTTTTACTCTCAGCAAGTGCAACTACCTCTGGTTGGTGCTTTTTGATTTGATCAATAAGCAAATCAAGATTATTGCCTGCTGTTAAAGCAACTACTTTGAATTGATCTGGGCACTCATGGGCTATTTCGAGAGTTTGGGTGCCAATCGAACCAGTGGATCCCAGTACACTGATTGCTTTCACGATGTTCAAACAGTTTCCATTAGTCTCTCACTTGATGGTTTGATTCAGGCGAAAAAGTTAATGATCTGCGAATTTAATGTAGAGATAACTTACTTTCTAATCCAATCTGTTACGCCATCTTTCTTATCAATCAATTCAATCCCTTTATCTTTTAGCTCTTTTCTTATGTTATCGGCTTTAGTAAAATTCCTAGACAATTTGGCAGCTTTACGTTCTTTTATTGCCACTATTATTTCGGACTCACTACATACATGACCTTGATTAGGTTCTCTCCCTTGGGGTAGTTCAGGTTGAAGGCCTAAAATATTTGCAAGGCTTACTAGCAACATCCACCTTAAGTGAAGCTTTTTATTATTTTTTTCTGTCCCTAAATCTGATACACCTCTTTCGATTTGATTGGCTAGTGATCTTAGAGGTCGGCCAAGGTCAAATAATACAGATATTGCTATTGAAGTGTTTAGATCATCTTCTAGTGCATCTTTAAATTGTTGAGAAGCTTTAGAAAACATACTCTCGGAAGAGACATATGAATTGAGGTAGCTAATAGTCTTTTGTTGAGCAACTGGCTTTGGCCATTTGAGTTTCTGATGACTAATCAACCCTAGACAAAGAGCACTGTTGAGTCTTTGCCAACCTGTTGAAGCAGCTTCAATAGATTCTTTTGTGAAATCTAAAGGTTTCCTGTAGTGAGCTTGAAGAATGAATAGTCTAAGAGTCATAGGAGATATCCCCTCTCGTAAGAGAGATCTGATAGTTGTAAAGTTCCCTAGTGATTTACTCATTTTCTGACCTCCAACGTTGACCATTCCGTTATGAAGCCAATAGTTTGCTAGTTTTTTATCGTTAGCTATTTCTGACTGAGCAATTTCATTTTCATGATGTGGAAAGATTAAATCAGATCCACCAAGATGAATATCTATAGTTTCACCGAGTTCTTGGAGCACCATTGCGGAGCATTCAATATGCCAGCCAGGACGACCGTGCCCCCATGGTGAAGAAAAGCTGGGCTCTCCTTCTTTAGCTGTTTTCCAAAGTGCAAAGTCAAAGGGGTGTTTTTTTCTGGCTCCTTCCTTTTTATCTATTCTCCCATCGGCATTTAGCTGCTGCTCAGATAAGTCACGACCACTTAGCTTTCCGTACTCGCTATGTTTCATAACAGCAAAATACACATCTCCGTCAACTGAATAAGCCGCTCCTTTCTCTTCTAATTTCTGAATCATCTTTCTGATACCATCAAGGCATCTTGTTGCTCGAGGCATACGACTTGGCCTCAAAATGCCCAGAGTATCCATATCTTGATGGAATTCTTTAATATTCTTCTCACTAACTTGAGTCATTGTTGAGTTTTCCTTTGAAGCTTTAGCAAGAATTTTGTCGTCAATGTCTGTGAAATTCTGTATGAAAGTGACCTGATAGCCTTGTGAAATTAAGAACCGTCTTAAAACATCCCAGACGATATAGCTTCGTGCATGACCTAAATGACAAAGATCGTAAACAGTAACTCCGCAACAATAAATACTTACTTCACCTGGATTTAGCGACCTGAAAGTTTCTAGTTTCCTTGTGAGGGAGTTTGTTAGCTTTAAAGACACTTTGCTATTTAGAGGTTTTGATGGAAATAATTTTCATTTTGTATCCATCCAATTATCTCCAATAGCTGCTTGTACAACTAGTGGAACAGAAAGGTATACAGCCTTTTCCATTGTAGTGACGACTAAACTTTTAACTTCCTTTACGACAGTTGGATCGGCTTCTAAAACTAATTCATCATGAACTTGCAAGAGGAGATTAGCAGGGAAACCATTCTCTTTGATCTTTGTAGCTAGTTGCACCATGGCTATCTTAATAATATCGGCACTAGAACCTTGAATAGGAGCATTTGCAGCTGCTCTAAGTTGTTGCGCTTCCATGCCTGCACGTCTCGCAACCTTAAGGTCTATGCTCATAGGATCACTACCAAGTAGGCGCCCTAGTCCATTTTTGTCAAAAGAAAAATGTCTACGCCTTCCCAGCAAGGTTTTTACGTAGCCTTTGCTTAAGGCAAGTCTCTCTTGAAGTTCTAGGAATCCGAAGACTTTTGGATACCGTTCTTTGTATTTGATTAAGAAATCTTTTGCTTCTGAAGAGCTAACACCTGCTGATCTTGCGAAACGTTGAGCTCCCATTCCATATATCACACCAAAATTAATTGTTTTGCCTAATCGTCTTTCTTCAGGGGTAATGGACTCTTTGTCTAAGAGGATTCTTGCCGTAAGAGTATGAACATCGTCTCCATTCTTATAGGCCTCTTGAAGGATTTCTTCGCCTGAAAGATGAGCAAGGATTCGTAATTCAATTTGAGAATAATCTGCGCTTATTAGTTTCCAGTTCTCTTGGGGAAGGAATGCCTTCCTTATACGCCTACTAAATTCAGTTCGGATAGGAATATTCTGAAGATTTGGGTTGCTACTACTTAAACGACCTGTTGCAGTTACTGCTTGATTGAAATCTGTATGAACTCTGCCGGTTTCTTTCTCAACTAAAAGGGGAAGCGCATCTACATAAGTGCTCACAAGCTTGTTAAGTGTCCGGTGTTCTATTAATGGTGGTATTAAAGGATGGTCTTTTTCAAGCTTCTCGAGAACATTTGCATCTGTACTCCAGCCGGTTTTTGTTTTGCGAGACTTTTTCTTATCAAGAGCCAACGTGTTAAAAAGAATTTCACCAAGTTGTTTAGGAGAATTAAGGTTAAACTCAATGCCCGCTTCTTTATAAGCTTGGTTTTCTAGTTTCTTTAGTCTCTGGTGCAATTCATTTGATAATTCAGCTAGGTAAGGAATATCTACACAGATTCCCCTTGCTTCCATTTCTGCAAGGATTGGCTCAAGAGGTTGCTCTACATTTTCTAAAAGTCCGATCAACTCTGATCCCATTTCTTGAAGTTGAGATTTAATTACAAAAGAAAGCTTTCTTGTTAGGTATACATCCATGCCACAGTAGATACTTGCATCTTTAATATCAACGTCTTTAAAAGTTTGTCCTTTCCCTACAAGTTGCTTAAAGCTTGTAGGAGTATATCCGAATTGTCTTTTGGTTATTTCTTCGAGGCTATGCTTATTAGTTGAATTACAAAGATAATCTGCAAGCAGAGTATCAATCACAACACCTTCCAGAGGAATTCCATTGTGGAGGAAAACTAAACGATCATACTTGGCATTTTGAAGAACTTTTGGATGTGAAGAACTTTTCAGCCAAGGTATAAGAGCTTTTATAACTTGAGCAAGGGGTAACTGATTGTTGAGGCGCTTGTTCCCATTTAAATTTAATTCTTCTTGGGCATTATGCCCAAGAGGTATATAGGCGATCTGATCTAGACCTTCTCCCCAGCAAAAACCAATACCAACAAGCTCAGATCTGAATGGATTTAAATCAGTTGTTTCTGTATCAACAGCGACTGGAGATAAGGGGGTATTACATTTCAATAGGCGATCTACAAGTTCTTTAAGTTCAAATGGGTCCCCGATGATTTGTGGGGTTATTTTAGGAAGTTGATTCGAATTATTTTCATCAAGCTTCACTCCCTCAATTCTTTTCTCGGTGACTTTCGAGTGTGACTGATTAGTAGAAATTCTCCGCTTGTTTGCCTTATACCCGCCATTAGAAAAGCTAGCTACAAAGCTTGGGATCTGATTAATAAGAGAAAAGAGTTCAAGTCTTTTAAGCGATGTCGCTAAACTCTCTTTATTGATTTCAGATAGTTCTAATTTTTTTGGACTTTTTATTGGAACTTGAATTATTATTTCCGCCAATTCTCTTGAGAGGTAGGCATTCTCCTTCCCCTGTTGTAATTTTATCTTTACTGCACCTTTTATAGCCCCTTGAGTTGCTTGTTCTCCTTTTTCTTCTAAGGATTCTAAAGATTTGAAGATTCCATCTAAGTCACCATTCTCTTTTAGTAAATTAATAGCTGTCTTAGGACCAACTCCTTTAATTCCAGGAATGTTGTCAGAACTGTCTCCTGTTAGAGCCTTCAGGTCTATTACTTTCTTTGGAATTACTCCAAGTTTTTTCAATACTCCCTCTTCATTTATAAGTAAGGGACTCCCACTTTTTGCATATGGACCTCCACCCATGTACAGGACGGCTATGTTTCTATCATCATCTACTAATTGGAAGAGATCTCGGTCACCAGTCAGGATGCGGACTCTCCATCCATCTTCGGAAGCCTTTTGGGCTAGTGTTCCTAGAACGTCATCTGCTTCATACCCAGGTGCTGTGACAATCGGAAGATTGAGATCGTCATTAAGTATTTGTTGAAGTTGTTCTAGGTCTTGGAAGAATATTTCTGGAGCAACATCACGATTTGCTTTGTAGTTAGGGTCTGCTTTGTGACGAAAAGTTGGCTCAGCTGTATCAAAAGCAATGGTTATTCCTTGAGGAGCGAGTAATTTACAATTATCCAAAAGGCTTTTTAGAAATCCATACGTCACACTTGTTGGGATTCCTTCTTTGGTCTGAAGCCCCCCTTCTCCACCTTTGCTGAAGGCATAAAAACTTCTAAATGCAAGTGAGTGCCCATCAACAAGAAGCAAAATAGGTTTTTCTTTTTGTTGAGACATAGCTTATTTAATTAGATGTTTCTGTAATCTGATTTATTTACGTTTTTTCTTTGACCATGGAGGGATGTCAATAAAAATTTTTTCACCTGGGTTGATACCATTTAAAATGGCTGTTTTATCTCCACTGCTGGACCCAAGTTCGACTTTCTGGAAAAAGGGCTCTTTGTTTTTGTCAACTACTAGAACCCCAGGTGTTCCATTTTCCGTAACTATCGCAACCGTTGGAACAATTGTTCTAAAACCTGAATTGCCGGTTTGAAATTCTATGTCTGCGGTCATTCCAATACGTAGTTTTTTTGGAGGATCGACAAGTGATAGTTTTACTTCAAATGAAGTTACATTGTTTTTTCTGATTGCCCTTGGAGCTATTTCAGTAACAATAGAATCGAAGCGCTCATCTGGGAAAGCCTCTACTTGAATAGTACCTTTTCGACCAATTTGAATTCGACCAATATCACTTTCAGGTACTTTCGAAATAACTTCTAATCCTTGTGAAATCTCAACGACTGAACTTTTACCAGAGTTTTCGCTATTTGAGAAAGATGAATTGGGAGAGACAAATGTTCCAGGCTCAGCATACCGAGCTGTAATTATTCCTTTTAAAGGTGATCTTATAAATAGTTCTTTCTCTTCTACTTGTACTTGATTAAGCTTTGCTTTGCTAATAAGAAAAGCTTTTCGAAATTCTTCATACTTCTCTTTGCTTAGCCCTCCTTCTAAAAATAATTGTTCTCTACGCTGAAAAGCAGCCTTTGAATTTTCAAAATCTGTCTGAACTATATTTAATCTGAATTGAATGTCGCGCCCTTCTATTTTTGCAAGTAATTGATTCTTTAACACTTCATCCCCTTCTGATACATAGATTTCTTCTATTATTCCTTGCCGAAAAGGATTTACGTTTAAACTCCTTTCTGCTTGTAATTCCCCACTTGATGTAATTAAAGAAGGAAGTGTTCCTTCTTTAACCATAATGGTGTACAAGGATAAATCTTTCTTCTTATTTTTGTCAGATCTTTCATTCCCAAGAATATTGCAGCCAGTGAGAACTAAGACAAAAGCAAAGAGAATGAGAATTGGTTTTTGATTTAGACCTGGCATTGGTTTCTGAAGGATCTTTTTTTGAGTCGATTTAGGTTTCTTTCTTTGGCTGGTTTAAAAACGCTAGAGCGATTAACTTGTCAGAATAAACCCTTGAATGTAGCTTTTAGATTTTTTCCGATGCTGAAAGTAGGAATAGTTGGACTCCCCAACGTTGGAAAATCCACCTTGTTTAATGCTCTAGTTGCGAATGCCCAAGCAACAGCAGCTAATTTCCCATTTTGCACGATTGAACCAAATGTAGGAACTGTATCAGTCCCTGATGACAGATTGCATTTACTTGGATCTCTAAGTAAGAGCAAAGCATTAATCCCTACTAGAATTGAATTTGTGGATATCGCTGGTTTGGTTGAAGGCGCTAGCCAAGGTGAAGGATTAGGAAACAAATTTTTGTCTAATATTCGTGAAGTAGATGCGATTGTGCATGTTGTTCGTTGTTTTGATGATGAGAATGTTATTCATGTATCAGGTTCAGTTGATCCATTAAGAGATATCGAGATTATCAATCTAGAACTTGGTCTGTCAGATATTGCTCAAATAGAAAGGAGAAGAGAACGTTTAAAGAAACAAATTCGGACCAATAAAGAAAGTCAACTTGAAGACAATATCTTGCAAAAAATTAATTTAGAAATTCAACAAGGAGGAGCGGCTAGAAGCATATCTTTAACTGATGAAGAGAATATGTTAGTAGTTCCCTTAGGCCTTTTAACAGCTAAACCAATAATATATGCATCTAATCTCAGTGAAGATGAACTCTCTTCAGGGAATACATACTCAAGTAATGTTGTGGATTTAGCTAAGAGTGAAGTTGCTGAATGTATCAAAATCTCTGCACAAGTAGAGGCTGAACTTATTGAGTTAAAAGAAAGTGAAAGATTTGATTACCTAAAAGGTCTTGGCGTTCAAGAAGGTGGTTTGCAGAGTTTAATAAGAGCATCTTATAACTTGCTTGGATTGAGAACGTACTTCACTACAGGAGAGAAGGAAACTAAAGCTTGGACAATTAACTCAGGAATGACTGCCCCCCAAGCAGCAGGTGTAATACATACTGACTTTGAAAGAGGTTTTATTCGTGCTCAAACAATTAATTATGCAAAGCTGTTGGAAGCTGGATCTTTAACAGAAGCAAAGAATAATGGTTGGATTCGAAGTGAAGGAAAAGAATATGTTGTGAATGAAGGAGATGTTATGGAGTTCTTGTTTAATGTCTGACTTACCAGTTCTTTGCTGGTTTGTCCAAGTTAGATTATGATTTAGGCTAAGATTTTGCTTTGAATGCCTACCATCTTCAATAAGACGGCGGAGCCAGGTGCTAGATCACAATCTCTTCGCTATAAAAATGCTCTAAATGATTACTATTAATGTGGTAAATTTTCAGATGAAAAACTTTTTTGAACGAGAAATATCAGTTGTGTTTTCTATTAGATGTTCAACATAGGAAAAAACATTTTAAATGTTGCCACTTTTTAGTCCCGACGATTTTGGTTTCATAGCCGCAGCTTTGACCACGATTGCCTTCTTGCCTCAAGTAATCAAAACTTGGCGAACAAGAAAAGCAGAAGATGTGTCGATCGTGATGTTGCTCCTTTTTATAGCTGGACTTTTGTTCTGGATAATTTATGCGATACAAACAAACGCTCTTCCAGTATTAATTGCCAATATCATTACTTTTATATTGAATGTGACCATTCTAATTTTGAAGTTGATCTATAAAAAATAAAAAAGCCACTCATTCAAGAGTGGCTTAAGAGAGCCGTAGATCAAGTGAAAAATAAATTGACTTTAAGCAAGTTTAGCTGTTTTCTTAGCTAGAGCTTTCTTTGCACGTCTAGCCTTTCTTGGCTTGGCTGTTGTTGAAGGTGCATCCTTCTTAGCTACTGCTTTCTTAGCTACTGCTTTCTTTGCTGCAGGCTTTTTAGACGCTGCTTTTTTTACTGCAGGCTTCTTAGCAACTGCCTTCTTTGAAGCTGTTTTTTTAGCAGAAGTACCTTTACGGGTACGCATTGCAACTAGCATTGCCCACTCTTCTGCAGTGACGTTAGCTGGCTTATTGCCATGCACTTCAGAAGCCTTAGCAGCCTTCTCAATGTCCTTGATTAAATTCTTCCAAGAAGATGCATAACGCTTGTCAGACTGAGACTTTGCACCGCTTTCGACTAGAGACTCAACTACACCTTCTGCAGTGATTTTTTTACGACGACGGTTAAAGATCTCCTTCTGGAGCTGAGCAATCATTGCTTCTGCCTTAGCAGAGACATTAATTTTTAATTGAGACATTGGGTAGTTAATTCCTTATCTCCATCTCTACCATACAGAAGAGGTAAAAATCAAATTGCAGATCGACCCTCTGTCATGTCAGAGGTCTAAATCGTGACTCCGTATCTATTACCAATTCCAGCAATATCTTCTAATGAAAGTTCTTGAAAGTAGTTGCATAAACACTTATAGGTATTGAGATATGCACCCATGCTTTCCACCTGTGCATGAGGTGGTTTGTGCATTGCTAAAGCGATCTTGAGGGCGAGTTGATCTTTGGTCATTGTGTTAAGCAGCTTCAGGATAAATAGCAAACTTGTTTTCGTAATTCTTATGCCATTGAGGACATCTACTTGTTAGATGAGAACCTTGAGGGATAAGACATGCGTGAGCACGACACGTCATGCGAACGCAAGCTGAACATGACAACTTGAGCCTGTCTTCTTCGAGATAGTACCAGCCTTCTTCTTCTGGGTATCGCTTTTTGGGTAATACTTTTTGGGCTGAATTCTTAAGCATTGCCTTAGTCCGATTGGTTGGGCTACTACAGGACTCCAATCAGATGCACGGAATATTGCATAAGGTGAGGAGGTTGAAGCCATGTCTCGTCTGTAGTAGTACAAGTATACTAGCTAAACGGTTTGATAGTTGTCAAGACGTGCAAAAGGACGGACATGTGCTAGCGTTCCTAGATCTCGGACGAGATTAAGCTAGAGATAGACCTCTCAGCAGAAGTGATATTGGAAAGTCCAATTCATTAAAACAAGAAAATCACAAGGAGTCTTGATGACAAAAACAGAATTAAAGAAGGAGTATGCAGACGTAATGCTGCAAGCTGTCAAGGCTTCAGGGAGAAGAGAGACGATGGATCTTTATAAGGAAGCAAGATCAATAAAAAAGAAACTATCCGGGGATGAACATGAGTGCCCTCTTATCCACAATGGCTAACGAATGCTTCTGAATGATTAGGGTTAGTACACGTTCGGAATTTTTATTCATTAGGTGAGCGGTAGAAGGAGCTATTTTGCATGATCTTTCAACTATCTTCATTTAGAAAAACCCTTTTGGTTAATGAGAAGATGGTATTGAATTTACTAGGATTTATGACCAAAGCTTCTAGCTACTGAGATATTGTAAGCAATGATCTATTTGCGCATTGACAGCAATGTAAGTGCAAGGAATAGAGCTTATGTTCACCCTAATTAAGGATCAATATCAGTTCTAACTTGCAATCTCCTCTTTCGTCGCTAACTGGTCCAATTTCTTTTTGCAATCGAGGCACAATGTCATTCCCTTTTTTGTCCAAAAGGTTCTTAGAGTATCTATCTTGCAAAGCTCACAATGTATTTTTGGGACTTGCGTCATTATTCAAAGCCAGTTCTTCCTTGCTTCCTGAGCAAATCTTCTTGAGATTCTCATAGCTTCAGCACTGTCGTATTTCAGCTCTATAGCAGAATCCTTTTTTGACTGTTCCTTTGTAGCTGCGGCCACTTGCCTTTACCTGGTGTGAATAATTTATAATTAGATTTTTTCATAACAACTAGCCTTTTTAGTACATTTAAGCCTTAAGTAATAATTAATTTTCAATCCAAAAATTTCTATCTATCGCCAGAAAATTAAAAAGATCGAATTTCAGAAAACCAAAGTAAAAGTAATTTGATAGAGCCCCCCCCTTTTTTTTTTGAGAATGCGATTGATAGAGCTATCTCCTCTAAAGTTGGCACTCAAAATCATTCACTAATTAATTTCCCTTGATGAAAACCCTGTGATTCCTTCTAAAGACTTGGTTTGCTTTGACTTTTTCCTATGAGCTGCACATTCAATATTGCTTGAATTAGCGGCTGACTGATTACTAAAAACTTGTTATTGACCGCGAGAATGACGACGCTTTATGCGGAGTATTGATTAACCTCGGTAGAACGAGGCTGTTTTGTAAGAGATATGGAAGAGGTAGTGCTTGCTGTAGTAATAGCTGAGTGTTTCTATAAAAAACTGGAAAAACTTCTGTTAAGAAAGCAGTTGCTAAGAAAGCTGCACCAGCCACAACAGCTAAGCCCATAAAGGCTAGACTTACAAAGAGTTCACTTGCTAAGACAGCCTCTACACTTGCTTAAAGTCAGACCGTACTAGCGTCTAGAGAGGTGCAACTGCTTTCTCTGACATTTGTGAAATTGTATAATAACTAGCTGTGAATACGTTTGCGGATATAAGTAGACATACACTGGTTCAATTGCTTTCGTGCAATTATGGGATAATCAATTAATAAGAATAATTATTTTTAAAAGGGAGATAAGCACAAACTCATCACTTTGCTCTAATAACTCTTAGGTGCTTACTTCTTTCAAAAGAATTGACTAATAAAGCGACCTTTATAAAGAAAAAATGTGTTCATTTCTCATTTAGAATTTCATGTATTTAAAAAGTCTTGATAAATGTTGTTTGAGAATCGGTTCATACCCACCGTTTGATTATGATGCAACAAGTGGTGGTGGACTGGCTTTTGTTTGCTTGAAAGAGCAGTCAAAAATTAAATACCTGAGATTTGACTCTAGTACATTTTTAATACCTCCTCTTACTTGGAGGAATACAAGGTTCCTATCCCTCCCTATCCCTCCTGGACTGAAGATAGAGATGCTTATGGATAAACTTGAAGGAACCTTGAATTTAACAACAGGTGAGATTTCACTTGATTTTGAGTCGAGGTTTGTTTTTTCTATTTTCTCAATCTTTAGTTTCCCTAATCTTCATGTCAAGACGTCACTTGTTACTGGGAAAGTAACTAGTAAATACTTTGAGGAGGAAGGTATGGTAATCAATGAAAACGGTAGGATTAAGCTTGTAGGCATTGCAGTTGTGCCGCCTACTGGTAGTCAATTGCTGGACATCTTTCTTGGCTTACCTAATGAAGCATTGGCAATTCTTAATTGTGAATTCAATTAATTCTATTGTGAATGTTTTGAGAATGAGGCTTTTGGTATTTGTTTTAGTTACAGCAAGCAGATCGTATAAAGACTAACTCGGAAAACCATGTGAAAGATCCACTTCCCTAAGCTTTTAAAGAAAATTCCTAGACAGGAATTTAAGACGTCCCTGTATATGATGGAACCTAGAGATGGTATTGGTTAACTCTTCTAGCCTTTAGCTTGGCTGTTAGAACTTTTCTTGAGACAATCGACCTAGACTTTGACTTGGTAAGACACATAGCCGAACGTATTCTGAATATGAAAAGGTATATTTGCTGGCTTTAATAACATTCTGTTTAAATTATTGAATTTCTTTCAATACTCGGATTGCTTCCTTGATATGAGCAGGACCATTGAGGAGGTCTTCAAAAATATGACAGATCTTACCTTCTGCATTAATGATATAGCTCACTCTGCCATCAACCATTCCTAGGAACTTTGGGACTCCAAATGCTTTTCTTAACGAATTCTTTTCATCACAAAGCAATGGGTATTGGAGCTTATGCTTGTTAGAAAAGAGTAGATGACTTTCCTCTCCTCCATTACTTACACCGCATATTCTTGCGCCTAGGATTTTAAAGAGATCATACTTATCCCGAAAGCCACAAACTTCTACTGTACAGCCAGGGGTATCGTCTTTTGGATAAAAGAAAAGGACAAGAGGCTTGCCTGCGAATTCTTTATTGCTTCTTAATTTTCCTGATTGATCCAACAAAGAGAATTCAGGTATTTGATCGCCTACTTTTAATGCCATGAAAAAGAATTAAGTCTGCTTTAGTAAAATAAATTGATTTAGCCCTGGGAGCATTTAGCAATGGGGCTATTGTGCTACCACCCTTGTCATCATCTAATAATCTTGAAATAACTCTACGGAAGCTAATACAACGATTGGGTAAAAACAAACGATAGCGACAAAAGCTGTAAGATTTTCTAGTGTTGACTAAAATACATTAATTAATTTTATATTTATAAAGCTATCATAATAGCTCCTAGTACAAACTGCGATGGCTTTAATTTATCTTGGAATTATTCCGTGGCAGAGCCCTCTATCTATATTTAATTGAGAATCAATAGTTCAATTATAAAGCTTTGCAAAAGACCTTAATCTAGGTTTCTTAGATAGGAAGCCCTCTTATCGAATATACTTTTCCTCCTTTGACTCCTAATACTTTTCTTAGTAAAGAATTCTAGTAACTTAATTCTTTGAATGAGGTGTTCCTTTGGTTTTTAATCCTCAGATTTTTTCTTAAATATAGGTTGAACTAAATGAGACAGCCTAGTGTCTTTTGACTTGATAGTAAAAAGAAGGAAGTGAGCTTGTTTTTAGGCGCGATTGAATATTACGGAAAAATTGTTTGCAGGCATTTTAATTACTTTGCTTCTTTTAAAGCCAGAACTCTTGGCTATTTCATCTACTGCTTCGAGATTCCTAATTCCCCAGTGCTTATTGCGACTCTTTAACGATTTATCGAAAATGGCATTGCTTTCAGCTGTATGAATATTCTCCCTTTTGAATGGCCCGTAAAGGATTAATGGTGAACCACATTTTAAATACTTCCCTGACTCTTTAAACAAGAATCGCGTGCAATCCCAGTGCGCTATATGGATCAGATTGATGCAGACAATGGAACTTAGATTGGATATAAATGTATTGGTTAAAGGCCATGGAGTCTTCTCAACACTTAAATCGATTGCTAAGGGCATTGTTTCAGTTAACCTCTCATGCCTGATCCATGAATTAATACTTCTCCTGCAAGATTGATCTGAATCGCTAGTTTGCCAAATAATATTTGGGAATCTTTTCTGAAATGTTACTCCGTGCTCTCCACTCCCACTTGCTATTTCAAGTGTAATTCCATGTTGTGGCAAGAATTCGTCAAGGACTTCTCCAATAACTGACCGATTTCGAAGTGTTGCGGGAAAGAATAGTCTCTCGTCCAATGAAGACCCAAAGGTTTTGTTTATAAACCTATTTTGTCTGACCCTGTTGTTTTGTGAAGACTCTTAGAGGACCCTTTAATCTTGTGCAAAAGGATTTTGCATTTCTTAATGCTAAATCCAATTGTTCAATATTTGGTAGCTGCCAGGTCCCAATAGCCTCACCAAGCAACTGATTTATTGCTTCGTCAGGACAATCAGTTTCTTCTTGAAGAAAATGACAGGCGCTATCTAATGATGTTAAAGAATTCTTCAATATAGGCTTTATGTTCATCTATGAATTCGAAATCGGACACTAGCAGTAAAATTAGCTTGGTATAAATCTACCTACAAGATAATTGAAAAAGCTTAGAATGATTAAGAGTTTAGTGAATACTCGCATCGACAATAAAGCTTTTGTTTTGGAGCTGTCATTATAAATAAAGCCTTATGTTGCCTTTATGTGGGTAAGTATTGATCTGTCTCTTGTTCCTGTTGGGGCAGGTGTTTCCCTCTCTCCATATATAAGAGCCTGTAAGGAGATTATTGAAAAGAATGGGTTAGAACATGAATTGGGCCCAAATGGCACAGCAATTGAAGGGGACTGGGAAAGTGTATTTAAGTGCGTTAAAGAATGTCATCATGAAGTTCATCGATTGGGTGTAAGTCGTATTTATACAACTTTGAAAGTAAATAGCCGGACTGATCGTCTTCAATCTTTCAGAGAAAAAGTACCTAGTGTTACTTCTAATGTTAAAAATTAATGGAGCCCTTATTTGTTTGAGATTGATTCTGTTTCATATAGTTGATGCTCAATAAGAAGCTATTTGATAAAATCTATTGACACTTTTAATTAAACCTTTAGAAAGGATCTAAGAATTAGATTTCTTCAATTGCCTACCCATGATGAGATTGAAGCTATTAAGGAACATCTTAAGGATGTAGACAATGCTCAAGAAGCAATTCTGGAAGCAATGTTTGATGACCTTAGGAGTAATTATGAAACAGATTTGTCTCAGAAGAAGTTAGATAGATAAAAACCAGTTTTATTGGTGATACCATTTTTTACCTTGAAATTAATAAATTCACAGCTTTTTTCTTTATAAATTATCCTCTGAACTTCATCTCAGCATTTTTTGTTAGAACTCCTCAATCATTGTTTTTCTCCCACGGATTTGTTTTTTTTCTCCATGCTTTTTCTTAGAATTAACTCTCCTTCTTTGTGAGGATTTCGTAGGCTTGGTGGTTTTTCTTGCTTTAGGAGTTGGCTCTAACGCTTTTCCTAAAAGTATCCCTAGTCTCATTAGGGCTAATTTTCGGTTTCTATATTGAGTTCTGTGCTCTTGCGTGATAACTGTAATCGTGGCATTTACTATTTGCTCGCTAAGTTGTTTTGTTATTTGATGCTTTTGATATGAAGTTAAAGCCTTGGACTTTTCAATATTGAAAGAGAGATTTACTCTAGTATCTGTCTTGTTGATGTTTTGACCACCCGATCCGGAAGAGCGTGAAAAACGCCAATGAAGTTCATTGGATGGAATTACTAAAACAGGATTGACAATTAAATCCATTTTTCATGAGACATTTTTTAGATCTTTCGAATTGCGAACCAGTTAATGACTTGTGGGCAGAGTTTTCAGAAACTTTAGGACTAGAGAAAGCTAGTAAGGCCGTGAGACAAGCGATTGATTTACAAGCAATGAATGGTGTAGAAGGCACTTTGCCAATCTTATTTATGGAGACTTGTGGTGTAGGATTGACTACCTTTAGTACTTTAAGAGAGCAGACAGGTATATCTCTTTTTGGTTCAAATAAAGTCCTAATTTTTAGTAAAAAGAAAAAGTCTTTCCAAGTTCTTCATGAACTTAAATGAACCTTCAAGGAAGGAAGTCAGAATAATACTAATGATTTAACCTAGTCCCGTAAAGAGTTCTTTGTGAACGACAAGAGTTTCGTAAGGAGTAGTCCCTGCTTCGGGAGTTAAAGGAATACCATCAATGTTTTGAGCAGTACTGCAAATGAGATCACCATCCCAATGCACATCATGCGCACTTATTGATTTGGACCATAGGCGGATTGCTGTGAAATGTTCTGGAACTTGAGCCCCAATTTTTCTACATATCTCACAAAGAGTAGATAAAACAGGAGGCTTTGATTTGATCCTCAAATCTCTAATAATGCTTGGTTGTGAAAAAACACCTATATATCTTATGTATTCGATTAATTCTTGATCACTCTCAGATAATCTGGCACTTCCCATTGCTTTCTCAAAGTCTTCAACAGCAAGAATCGGTCTAAGTTGAATTTGCATTTGTTTAAACTCGAAGAACTTTGTTGAAGTTGAATTTATTAGTAGGAAAGATGATCTAATTCAATGCAATGTTGCAATCCCTTCTATTAAGGATGTATAGGATTTTGCAGTGAATACGAAAAATCAAGTAGTGATTGAGATCTTATTTTATAGCAGGTTAGAATATTTCTGTTGAACCTCTAAGGCATCAAGTTTGCGGCCATGTTCGCACTTACTCTATCTCAGATGGGATTAAGCCCTCTAGCTATATCATTACTTTTTATCATGGGGTTATTCTTTTTCATCTCTTTTTTTCTCACAAGTAAGAATATGGATGTTGAGAACTTGTTAAGAGTTCTCTATTCAAAGCCATTTAGGCGGAAAGATGGAAAAGTTAAATATCGCTACGAAAATTGATGGAACTTAATTCGTTAACTGTTGGCAACCCCTTATCACTTTTAATAGAAAGGCTAGTTTATTTAGCCATTGGCATTTTTTTTATTGTTGCTTTGTATACGGGTATTCAGAGAGGGCGAAAAGAATGAATTAATTAAGATTTTGGAATCAAAAAGACTTATCAAAATGGGACTCTACCTGTAATAGGGCTTATAAAAAGATATTCCATAAAGATTCCAGTAATTGCAAGTGGTAGCACCCAAATAGTTATAAAACGCACACCAAAGAATCTCATTGAATTAGTACCATTAATTGCTTTTTTTGTTGAGGTGTAGATTGTTTCTGATTTGTTTATTATGTAGTCCATCCCTTGACAAGGTTTGACTGGGTTAGCTGATCTTATTATGTTACTAAATGATTTTATTAAAAGTATAGGTGAAGCCCAAAGAGCAATGAATCTTGCACCAATCCAATACCTTGGATGTGGAAAGATGTATTGCTTATTTTTGCTTTCCTTTGGGAACCCTGCTTCTATAGCTTTGAAGATTTCATTGACATTAGGTTCTTTTTTTAGATAAGTTTTTTTGGGGTCAGGCTTTTCTCGATGCTTAAGGTTGCTTTGTCTGCAAGCTCAAGAAATTTCTTATTTAATTCCTATTCTTTTTTGACCATAGTTGATTCTGCATCAAAGGCCTTCTCTACTGGTAATAAATTGTCCTCTACATTTCAATCATTTGTTGATTCAATGATTTCTTTATAGTTAGGATTGCTGTCTTCTTTTGATGCCATTTTATAAGTATCAATAATTAATTTTATAGCGATGGCTCTCTTCTTAGCTGATCAATGATTTATTGGTGTGTATCAATTAGACTATGATTAAGTAAGTCTTTGTTAATTACAATGTGTTATTTATGTATATATTGAAGAAGCCCATATCTCTTGTGAGTGAAATGTTATCAAGTTTATTTGCTCTTGCTTCTTCTGAACTGGGAGTCAACAGTGTTACTATAAATATAATTCTTTCATTTGTAATCCTTTTAGTTATAGGTCAACCACTTTTCTTTATTCTTCGTTCTCAAGGTGGTTCTTTGACTTCGAGAAAAGTTTTCCTCAGAGAAGTTTGAACATAAATCTTTTTCTCTTAAGTCCATACTCTAAGAAACTAACCTGCTCTTTTAAAGTTAATTTAGAAAAATGGACATTCCAAAATCCTGATATTTCTTAAGAGTCATAATAATCTGTATGATCAATAAGACTTTTTATGCGGAGTTGAGAAAAAACGGCAATTGATTAATGTGATAAATGCTAACTTTTTATAAAGATCAAACTACATCGTCATGCTGGTTAACATTACGGACACCATCGTTGAAACAGCAATGGGTGAAAAGAAGAGTCTTGGGGAGTACACCGGGAAAGTTTTGCTGATTGTTAATGTGGCGAGCCGTTGTGGTAATACACCACAGTATTCAGGCTTGCAGAAACTCCAAGATAAATATAAGGCTCAGGGGTTTGCTGTTCTTGGATTCCCTTGCAATGATTTTGGAAAGCAAGAACCAGGGTCTCTTGATGAAATTAAAGAGTTTTGCTCATTAAAATATGGAGCTAATTTTGAACTCTTCAATAAGGTGCATGCAAAAGGTTCAACTACTGAGCCTTATACAACACTCAATAAGACTGAACCTGTTGGAGATGTAAGCTGGAATTTTGAGAAATTCTTAGTAGGTAAGGATGGAAACGTCATCGCACGTTTTCAACCAGGTATTCAGCCCTCGGATGAGGAACTTGTCGCAGCAATTGAGGTTGCTTTGGCTTCATGAAAATGAGAGTATGACTTTTTAAATTGAGAAAATTGATTGGCAATACCTTGTACCTATTTTTGCGATAGTTTTTATTTTTATTTGGACTGAATTTTTAGAACTTTAGATAAGATTGATTGGTATATTTTTCAGTCCGCCTTTTATTAGAGCCATACCGAGGATTGACTTCTCATCTTCTTCATTTTGACCTAAGTCACCTAATATCTAATGTTTTTGGAATAGTTGGAGCTAGATACTTCTTGAAGGAATTAAAACTTAGTACGCATACCCTTTTCTTGTTCTTGTCCCTTTATATTCTTTCCTTCAATGCTAGTAGACATATATCTCTTGAAAAACGAGATGTCTTTTTTAGCTAGTTTAGGTTTTTGTTTTTTCCTCCCTCCAGAGATCAGTTTGTCGGCACATCTCACAGGCATTATTTTAGGATGCCTTCTTTTTCGTTTTTTAAGCAGAATAAAGGATTAGTTCTATTTTTTAATACCACAAACAATTTTTTATATATTGAGCATTTTAAATCTCAAAAGCGGGTTGAGAGATCTTCGATCTCCTAACCCGCTTTTGAGAACTGACTATTTGAATTGTCTTACGTCTAAGTTTGAGCTGGTGAGGTTGTTGCTTTAGGAGCACTCTTTGCACGCCTTGCACGTCTAGCCGGCCTGGCTGCAATAGTTTTTTTATTAGGCGATGGCTTTGCTGCAACACTTTTATTTGAGCTTGCCTTCTTAACAGTAGAAGCCTTGGTCTTTGTGTTCTTTGCCTTGGTGACTTTTTTGTCAGATGCCGGCTTAGCAGCTTTTGTTCCCTTACGAGTTCGATGGCTTAATATTAGGGCCCATTCATCGGCAGTAATATTTGCTGGCTTGTTGCCATGAGCTTCAGAAACTTTGGCTGCCTTTTCGATATCTTTAATTAGATTGCTCCAGGAAGAAGCATATCGCTTGTCTGACTGTGACTTTGCACCACTCTCAACTAAGGATTCTACTACTCCTGCAGCAGTGATTTTTTTACGACGCCGGTTGAAGATTTCCTTTTGAAGTTGGGCAATTAAGGCATCTGCCTTTGCACTGAGCTTGATGGTTAATTGAGACATCGATAAAAATCACCTATAGTAATATCTACCACAAAAAGGGGCCTTACTCAACTCAAGCTCTATTTTTAGGAGACAACCGTGCTGCCAATGAAAACTTCATAAGAATCGATATACTTAATCTTCCACAGAAATTTCACTGTAGATATATCTTTTGGCCTTGCTGGTAATGATAATTGCCAGATTTCCCTAGGCGGCTTTTTTCTGAGACTGTTGGAGAAGCTTTCTTGCCCTTTTACGTTTAACACTCTTGTTCATTTCCTCCGTCAACTTGATATATCTGTGCATAGCATCCCTGTTGGCAAAACCTTTTTCTGCTTTCCTTTTTTCTTCCTGCTTGACTTGTAGCAGGAGTTCTGTCATTGATCTTAGTATGGGGAAAACCATTAGCTCTTTCTTGACACCTGTCTATTTTCAGATTTTAGAAGCAATTCTTCATTCTTGATTCTATTTTGAACTGAAGTTATGTACGTCAGGTCATAAGTAGACAAGCCTTGGATATTAGGATCGAAAAGGTTGCTTGAATTTTTCCTATGCCTAGGTTTTTGATACATCAAATTCATTTTTTTTTATTCTAATGCTTATTTTTTGTTCTTCAAGCCATTCTTCTGATATCACTGACTGTTATGTTCTCTTTCTGATCCTTCCTCCTGTATCCATAGGACTTTGAGTAGTTAGTGGGGCCATCTCTATACGTCGAAAAATGTAACGGTTTTTTTCTCTGATAGGAAGTTCAGAAACTCAGATATATCCGTTCATGACTTGTGAAAACTTCCTCGAAAAATATTCAAGCAAACAGTGAAACTTATAAAAAACCTTCTTTAACAATTAAGAATTAAGCCTATTGCGCTCTTGTTACAGCATTACTTTTTTATAGAATGAGAATATTTAGCAATTAGTTCATGCTAATTCTAAATGAAATACCGATCATCAAAAAAACTATTCAGGGAAAACTTCCTTATACAATGAAAAAGCCCCGGCAAAAGATATTACAGCCCCAAGTGAATAAGTTATGAATTTACCTTTCTCGCCTGCTTCGTAGACGTTCGTTACTACCAGCCCATAATCAATAATTGAGCTGAGTACAAACCACGCTATTACCCATCCGCAAGCATATAGAAGAAGGCTGAGGGAGTGGTTCATCGTGACAACATATTTGTTTTGGTTATAAATAGATCATGCTTTAAGTAAAAGTTCTATTACGTTTAGAGTTCTTTATGAGACTTAATTAAAAGTCATAAAAACAGCTATATTCTACAGCTATAGCCTAGTTTTAGTTATTAATACTCACAGATCATTAACTCCATTGATGAGGATTTCTTTTTTCTAGAATTAAGTATAAATATTCTCTTTTTGCACAGTTTTCTGAGACTTGAGCTATAGGTTTGCCTGCTCTCACATCTAGATTCTGAGAAAAACAGCTTAAGTTAACCGTTCCTGGTTCTAAATTAGAAAAAACTTTCCTCTTCTAGCCCAACAGTTTGAAAAACGTTCTTCTCTCTGGCCTTAATGGTCAGGCTTTGGCAGTGAAGATGACTGACATACCAAGCATGTCAGATATTGCCAGTGTCGTCCCAAATCGATGCTTTACACGTCAAACACTTACATCTCTGGCGTATCTGTGCCAGTCAATTTTCATACAGGCAATTGTAGTTGTAATTGGTTTTTCTATACCTCTAAAGCTATCAATGGTTTTGGTATGGATTTTATATGCAATGATTTCAGGAACTACTGCTATGGGTTTTTGGGTTATAGCACATGAGTGTGGTCATGGTGCTTTCTCAAATAATCGAAGGTTAGAGACAGTTATTGGGTACTTTTTGCACACGATTCTTTTAGTGCCTTACTTCTCCTGGCAAAGGTCCCATTCAATCCATCATAGATTTACTAATCACATAACAGATGGTGAAACACATGTTCCTTTAGTGATTGGAGCTAATGGCATTAGTGAACAGGCTGGTGGTGATGAAGAAATAGCCTATTCTCAATCTATTGGGAAGACAACTTTTGGTGTTTTGCAGCTTATTCTTCACTTATTGCTGGGGTGGCCTGCCTATTTAATGGCTGGTAAAACTGGTGGACCTAAGTATGGACTCTCGAATCACTTTTGGCCAAGGGCACCTTTTTCTAAGACAATGTGGCCTGGAAACTGGTCTAAGAAAGTTTGGATGTCAGATTTTGGAATAGGAATTTTCTTATGCGTATTATTTTTTTGGGGATGGAATTTTGGCATAATGTCAGTTGTGACTATTTACTTTGCACCTTTGCTAGTAGTTAATTGCTGGTTGGTTGTCTACACATGGTTGCATCATACTGATACCGATGTTCCACATTTATCTGGCTCAGACTTTTCTTTTATGCGTGGAGCATTTCTTTCAATTGACCGACCTTATGGGAAAATTTTGAATTTTCTTCATCATCATATCGGCTCTACTCATGTGATTCATCACATAGCACCATCAGTCCCTCATTATCATGCAAAGGAGGCAACTCGTGCGATTAAGGAGGGTTTCCCAAAGATTTATCTTTTCAACCCCACTCCTATACATAGAGCTCTGTGGATGATCGCAAGTAATTGTGTTGCTGTTAAAGCTGAGAAAGGAAGCTTTAGATATCTTTGGCAAAAGCTTTAGATAGCTTCCCCTTGAGTCATCTCTTCTTTATAGATTTTTAGGAAGTAAAAAATATGTTGATTTTTAATTTAACTAATTTTTTGAAAAAGATTGTTTTATAACGAAAGGAAGGGATATTTGACTACAAGGATTGAAATTAGTTCTCAAGCTGTTAGAAAAAGCTTAGTAATTTTGAACATGAATGACTGTTGGCACTTATCTCAGGAATCAAAAAAGAGATGTTAGCTCTAAATTTCATATGGTTAGAGATCAATTAGAATTAACTTATGAGTTAATTCAAGAACAAGTTTATTCAAAATTTCATAGCATTGAGAAGAGTCCTACAGCCATGAAACTCAATGCTGGGCAAACTCCTTCTGAGTCTTCAGATGAATCTTTCCCTATAGCGTTGAGGGGAACCATTGCAATTTTTTTAAGCTCTTTAAATTTAGCAGGAGTTTTAGAGAAGAATTGGAGGAGCATGATTGAAAGAAGGATTGATTGGACTCGTGGAAGATTTACTGGAAAAGTCGAGAAAATAATTTTAACGAGTGGTGTTATTAGTGAAAAGACATTTCTAACAACGAAGGGCAACCTAATTATTATTAAGCGCTCAGAGCTCGGGCTCTTCATTAGATTGTTTGAAGCTTGATTTTAGCAAAATTCATTAAAATAATTTTATTTTGAGGTGGATACCTTGGTTACTAAAATGTAAATGTCTGCCTTTAAACTTTCAAAGCCTAAAAATCTAATAGCTTTTAGATTTCTATAAATATGATTATCTTTTTACCTTTTAGATGCCATGAGAAAACTTAGTTGGGATGATTTTGACTCTTCTTTAAATCAGATTACTTATGCATGTAGGTATAAGAAGTTCTCAGGAGTATATGGTTTCCCTCGGGGAGGTCTTTGCCTATCAGTTGCCATAAGTCACTTATTGACTATTCCATTTCTCAGAGAGCCTATACCTAACTCATTAGTAGTAGATGATGTTTATGAGACAGGGTTGACTTTAAATAAAATCAAAAGGCTTTCTGGGGTTACAGCATTTGTTTGGTTTAGCAAAATTGAACCAATCTGGTGGAATGCTGTAGAAGTATGTGATACTTCAGAGTGGCTTGTTTTCCCCTGGGAGAACCCTTTGCTAGCAGAGCAAGATAGAGAGTCTTTTCAACTTAGACGAGGTAAATTGTGATAGTAAAACTAATCAAAGAAGCTGATTTTCTAGCTTCGCTATGTAAACTCTCACAGCAATGAAAGTAAAACGAGGTATAGAATTGATACGACTAAGTTTGATTGAATATAGACTCTTTCTTGTTAATCGATTAACTTATAGGAAAACTTCTTCACATGATTCTTTTAAAGATAACCAATGCCTCTGAAGTAGTAAAAGCTAAGGCAGGCAAGCTGTTCGAGAAAATGACACCTGATAGGATTGATCAGAAGTTAGTGGAAGACCAAGTCATCCAATCAATGATTGAACAACTTACATTAGAAGGTCTTAAAGGGGAAATTTCTAGTGTGAAAGGGTTAGAACTTCAGGGAACTTCACTTTTGACCAAGAGTAGTTTCGTTGTTAAAGAGACTAAAACGTTTTAGATGTTGATTCAACGTTAGTTTTTTTTGATGGCCAGCAAATATTGATTTTTATTGTTGAGTTTTTTCATCTTTGAAGAGGTGTTACCAATGATCAGAAATTGATAACTTTTGATCTTCCCTGTTGGCCGGCAAAGAAAATAATTGTAGGAAAGAATTGATCTTTAGACTTTTTTGAGGTAATTGAATGCGATACTTATAAAGTAGCTGGAAGAACTTGGTAGAACTTACAAAGAATCAAACAATTAAAAGGTCTGATTTTATCATTACTCCATATTTGCATAGGAGTAATGCAAAGGCATCTTGGCAAGTTTTAATTACAATTCTACCGATTGCAGGACTTTGGATTTTAATAGAATCTATATCTGAATCAGGGGTATCCGAGGCTCTAAAGATCATGCAAATTGCACCTTCTCTGGTACTTTTGACTTTATTTTCATCACGAACTTTCTCTTTAATGCATGATTGTGGACATGGATCACTTTTTCGTACCCGTTGGCTTAACAGATTAGTTGGTTTTTCCCTTGGAGTAATAAATGCAATTCCACAACACCCCTGGTCAAGGGATCATGCCTTTCACCATAGACATAATGGTGATTGGGAGATATACCGTGGCCCGATTGATGTACTTACTCTCGAGAATTACCAAGAATTGTCGAGAACAAATAAGTTTTGGTATTCAGTTAGTCGTCATTGGTTGATGTTATTCCCTGGAGGCTTTTTTTACCTTGTTATTAAGCCTCGAGTTGCTCTTTTAATGGCAACAACTCATTTCCTCTGGTCACTATCAACTGAATTTGTACATACCTGCATTAAAAGAGACTTTATGAATCTTTTTAGATTTAAAACTAGATTCAAGACCTATCACACGGGTTACGGCGATACACTCCCTGAGAATATGGATTTATTTTTTAACAATTTACTTGTTATAACCTCTTGGGTTCTGATGAGTCGATGGCTTGGATTTGCCTTATTCCTAACTTGCTATTCTTTAGTTATGACTGCCTCAGCAGCAATATTTATTTGTATCTTTTTTGTTCAACACAACTTTAAAGGTTCATATGCAAATGCAACTGCTCAATGGAGTTCTTTGCGTGGTGCAATTGAAGGTAGTAGTAATTTGAACTTACCTTGGATCTTAAACTGGTTTTTGGCAGACATCTCCTATCACAGTATTCATCACTTATGTGATCGCATCCCTAACTATAATTTGCGTGATTGTCATAATCGCAACAAGCACTTACTTTTAAATGCAAGATATCTAAGCATTAGAGATATCCCAGGGTGCTTCAAGTATATTCTTTGGGATAGGAAATCTCAGCAGCTTTCAACTACATAATCTTCTCCGCTAACAGCTTTGTTCTTGCCTTGCTTTTTAGAGATAGAAAAACATACATACTCAATGAATTAACTCAAAAATGACTAAAATTTAGAATCTCCTTATTGCTTATTTGTAAGGGGATTGTTTTATCCATTTAGTTCTTGTGAAGAAACTTTTATTTAATCTTTCTAGATTATTTGCGACATTTCTTATAGTTGCTTTTTCGCTTGCTCTAAGGGTAGATGCCTATTCTCAGGATCAATATCAGGAATGTGTTCTTGCAGTTAAAACTAATCCTGTAGTTGTTGGTATCCCCGAGGTTGCCCTTGAATCTTTCTGTGATTGTGCTCTAAGCGCAATTATAGATGACGGTAATAATGATGAAAACTCTGCTAAGCAATGTGCCAAAGAGACCTTAAATAATTAGCTAATGGTGGCTTTTACTCATGAATCTTGATATTTGTACTGTAATTACTAATTCTATTAAAAAAACACGGCTCATTCCTATGTCGAGAACTTCTAGAAAAAGCCGCAGGCTTATTGAAAAGAATGGCGAAGATTTCCCGTTAAATTGCCAATATCTTGCGCTAGTCTGTTAGATCTTTGTTTAGATTTCTTTCCTGAGTCCTTTAAAAATGGGTTTTCCACATTGTTCTTTATGTATTTCTTTAGCAGGACTCTCAATTTCTTTGGCTGTATCAAGAGTTACAATGATTTATAAACTCAAAAGTCTTACCACTTCAGTTGTGTAGATATCAAGAAAGCTTCTTACTTTAGATTAACCAAAAAATAACTTGAGAGAAGAATTCTATTTTTCTTAAGTTAGAAGCAACTGAGAAATAAAACTAAATTTTGTTGACATTTCTAATTTGTAGGAATACCTATGTAGTCGTAGGAAATGATGAAAGCAAGTTTAGTTTTGATTTAACGGTTTTTTTTTAGATTAATTGCTAGACAATATGGCATACACTAATTTTCTGCTTAGGAAGTTATGCCTCTTATTAATGTTCGAACTTCTGTTTCTAGTATCGAAAACCCAGAACTTCTCCTTCGAGAACTCTCTAGGGAATTGGCTGTCACGACTGGTAAACCTGAAAAGTATGTTATGGCCTTACTAGAAACAGATGTCCCAATGCTATTCTCTGGTTCCAAAGACCCTTCTTGTTATATAGAAATTAAATCGATAGGTGCAATTAAGCCTTCTGATATGTCAGAAGTTTTCTGCAGGATAGTTTCTAGTAAGACGGGAATTCCCAGTAATCGTATCTATATTAGATTTGAAGATATACCAGCAAAAGATTGGGGGTGGGACGGAAGGACTTTTGGGTAAAATAACCTATAAATAGTTTAGATTATTTTTGTTTGAAATTAATTTTTTTACTTTGAGGATAAGGCGTAGTTCTTTTTCTGAATTTTAATTTTGTTAACTATGTGATTTCTTCATTCAAGGAAGAAATCTAATGATCATATTTAGTAAGTTCATAATGGATCACAAAAGGAACGTTTATATTAAATGAGATAGTTCAGCTCTCAATAAAGGTCCTGAGTAGGATTTCTTTAGAGATTTAGATATTCATAAGCTATGAGGTGATATATCAAATTTATTCTTACCGATTGTTATCTTGCAACTCCTAACCCAAAAAATGTGTGTGCAATGAAAAGGATACTAAACCCTCCAAGGAAAAATAATCCCAACCAACATAAGGATTTCATCAATGGACCGAAATGATACTGGCGCCCAACTAGTGGACTATTCAGTGTATCCATTGCCATCCATGCAAAGATTGGTGCGCTTAAGAAGCTGCCCGTCATAGCTCCAAACACAAAATCTTTTACAGTAACCCCACCAGACCTTGCAACTAGAAGGCCTGCTAAAGAAGCACATATATGCAAAACAATCCATAGTCTTAAACGTCTACTTTCTGAAGAAGAAGAATTTATTCCTCTGTCTGTTTGTTGGAGGAGCCCTTGAATAGCAGAAATGCTCCTTGGGTAAGCATCTAGACATGTCAGCGTTGTACTAAACATTGCTGCAATTGATGCCGGGATGATGATCCATCTAGCCCAGTCACCTATTGATTCTGTATAAAGATGAATAAGGTTTTGAGCAAAAGATACGCCACTTCCTGACATCATTGCTTCACCACTTCCATACATTGTGAATGCACCTAGAGATACAAACAGCAAGGCAGTAATGACAGTAATTGAATAGCCAAGGTTAAAATCAAACTCTGCTTCTTCTTGTTTTGCGACGTACTTAGTCTCTTGTGACTTGGAAAACATCCAGAGAGAAGGCCATACACATAACTCAACAGGGCCTGGCATCCAACCCATTAAGGGTATTAAAAAAGCTAAATTATCAAGCTTCCAAGGACTTGGAGTGCTGTTTAGAAGGTTGATGTCAATGCTTCCAATAGCCCCACGATGTATGAGTGAGAGAAATGCAAAACTAGTTAAAACTGAAAGTATGAAGACAAGTACCTTTGAAATTCTATCAAGAGCTTGATATTGGCCTAACAATAAAATCATGCCACTTACAACCAAAACCCCAATTGCGAGATCCATTGGTGGGAAGGCGGAGAAAATAGGGATATTTGTTAAGAGAAGAGCTGTGACAAAACTAACCGCAGCAATAGTTAATGTTCCGGTTACCAATCCGACGATTAAATATAAAGGTAGATATAGAGGGTTGCGAGCTTTGAACCCCTCTAACAGTGAGAGACCTGTAACTGCTGTGAAACGAGTGCCAACTAAGAGAAAAGGATATTTAAATAAATTGGTAAGCAAAATCAGACCTATTAGTGCAAAACCAAATCTTGCACCGGCTGTTGTAGATGACATTAAATGTGAACCACCAATACAAGCTGCGGCTAAAATAATTCCAGGACCTAAAGATTTTCCAATACCTTTTTTTGAAAGTGTCATTATTGAATAACTACTTTCATCATGCTGATGAAAGTAGTTAAAACTTTCAACTCATGTGACAAATAAAAACCTGTTCTTACTTATTAAAATAGAAATAGGATATAGAGAAAATCTTAAGGTCTTTATAACAACAGACTAATGAATATCTTTAAAAGTCTGTATGATTCAACTTAAAAGTATTTTAAGTTGATTTGTTAAGAGTAAAAGAGAATTACCAAGCCTTTTTTTGAGTAATGTGATTCCCTTTCTTCTCTACTGAGATCAAGACCTACTTCTAAGCCTTCTTTTAGAGCATCCTCATAGAAGGCTTTAGAAGAGCAAGTAAGATCTTGTCTACATAGGGCTGCTATCCCTATTGGTGTAGCATGCCATTGGAATTTAGATGTTTGCCCTATTGCAGGTTCCTTAAGCGAATCCTCTAATAATTCTTGAGTAGACATGTTTTAATTGAACTAAAAGGGATTCATTAGTAACACGATGACAAGAATTAAAGCAAAATGCGATAAATTCTTTCTTTTCAGAACTTAATTTCTTTTGAAATCTTGATATAGGAAATAATTGCCCTCATCTATGGATGCTTTTCGCACCTTTTTTTGTTGCTTCAAACAGAAACATATTTCCTCTTTTCTTGAGTTCGACATTCTTCTGTGAGGAAAAGTGCTTCCTTTATAGGTAGTTACTGATTTGCGAGGCGGGTAATATATGATTCTTTGTTCCCAGCATTAATCCATCCAGTAGCAATGGTTTTTGTTGAAGTATTGCTTACACGACCTTTATGAATATGAGATAAACCAGCAGGAAATATCAAGAGCTTTCCTCGAGTTGCTTCTTCATGATGTTGTTGCCAGTAGAACTCTGTTCCGGCTGAATCAATATCATTGCAATAAAGAATCCATGCTAATACTCTATACATGGGCTCGGTCGCTTCATTGCTAATTGTCCAATCACAATGCCATTGTTTGAATCCTTCATTGGGAGCATATCTTTGCAAGTTGAAAATTGGATTGATAAACAATGATTTCTCTGGACAGCAATCTCTTAAAAGAGGCCGCTCTGCAAGGTATTTCTCGAGGCCAGCATTCACCCCTCGAACTATAACTTGGGAGAGAGCAAATGCTTCTGCATCTGAAGTGTCAATAGACACAAGACTTATATCAGTAGAGATCTTGCCTTGACTGTTTGATGAAGGTGTTGCAGTGTTGAAAGCGATTCCCTTCTGTTGTAGGTCAGTGCGTTTATCAAAGAATGCCATAACTCCATCAGCAACTGCTTCAAAGCCTGAATTATGATAACTACCAATTAATTTCATAACGTTTGAGGCTCCTACTGTTTTTGATATAAGCCGGGAGGAAATTGTTGTTACTTGGTGTATTGACTACTAAGAGATAGGTTCCTCGTAATCTTTGCATGTCATATCTGGGAATGCAATCACATCCTCGTAGCTCGGTAAATCAACAATCCACTCAGCAAACTCATTGATAAGTGCGTATTGATCTTTACCTGTTAGATGTTTTGATCTATCCAAAACATGAATAACAGCAAGAGAAAGTGATTCAAGTGCTGAGTTAACTTCTTGCATAAATTTTTCAACTCAATTCAAAGTACCTAACACTTGTATTAAAAGCTACTCATTTGTAGACGAATAAAAATTAAAGCAGTCTTTGTCTTGAGAGCCTCATAGGAAGAGTGCCTCTTAGACATCCCCTTGTCTATGCATAAGTTTAATGAGTTGAAAACATTAAACCTCAGAGGGCTTTGTGGGGCTTGCATTGCTTTTTGAAAATGTTAAATGTGAAATAAAAATGGATTAAAGAGTCAGTGGCTATTCCAATCTCAGTCAATAATAGAGAAGATCTCTGAACTGAAAAAATCTGTGAATGATATCGAGCAAGTTTACCTTTACAGCCATCATTGGGGCCTTGGGTAATCACCGTCCTCATCTGCCCCCTTTTTGAGATTCTTTGAGTAATAGCAGCTAATGTATCTAAGTCGAAAGAAGTGGACATCTTTCTGTCAAATTGCTCAAAGACTACTCAATTTAACTAGATTCTTCTTTATAGGCCTACTAATTTAGCCTTCCTAAGCAATAGATGCTTTGGCATTTGGTTAAAAAGCTTTAAATTAGTAACCTTCTATTCAGTCCATGATTAACTAGTATCTGAATTTCTATTAATGTTTGCAGGGATTAGCTTCTAGATCATTTTAAATAATCAATTCGACAATTCCTTCTACTACATATTTAGCTAAATCCTCTAAATTACTTTCTATTTCATCAGTTGATAAGCTCCATTTGTTGGACATCTTACTAGCTAATTTGTGTTCTTTTGCATGATTTAGCATAGATTTAATCATATAGTCTGATAAAGTTATCTTCATTCTTATGTTTAGATAATCCCAAACGGACTTATTTAAGCTATGAATATATTTAATATCGTCTGTACCAGTATAATCATATAACTCCATAACTCCATGATGGCAAAATATCTGACCTAACTCGTCATATGGACTCTTTGCGTCCTTCGCATGTTCATACTCAGCTAACATCCATTCAAGTTCTTTGTTTTTTTCTTTATTACCATCTCTTGCTGCTTGGAGAAGTTTATAAAACGATCCGAATTCAATTGCTTTCGCCATTTGATGGGTTTAGTTGAATTAACGATACTGATCTTGTATGCGTTAGTAAATGTTTTGGAGAAATCTTTTGATTAAATTCTTTATTAAGTCTCTTGATTGAAGGCAGTATTGTAATAAACTATTTATGACTGCTCCAAATGGCTCTCTAGATTGGATTAAGCCCAAGAGGCTTTGGCAATTAATGAACTTCCTTGAGGACCAATCTTTTTCTAACTTAAATTAGGTCCTTATTTTTATGACAATTTTCATTGGTAATCTTTCTTTTGATGCTGAGCAGGAGGATATCATTGGTGTTTTCAGCAGTTATGGAGAAGTCAAAGATTGTAAAATACCACTAGATCGTGAGACTGGCAGGAAGCGTGGTTTTGCATTCGTAGATATGGCTAATCAGGAAGATGAGCAGAAAGCAATTGATGATTTACAAGATGTTGAATGGATGGGCCGAAATATTCGTGTTAATAAGGCTGAGCCTCGTAGAGACTCTAGAGGGGGCGGCGGTGGCTACGGCGGAGGTAGGAATCGCAGGTGATGTTACATAAAAACTTTTTATGTGAACGTGAATATTGAGGAATATCTTGTTTTTGGTTAAAAAACTAAATTTCCAATTCGCTAAGAAATAGCCATCTTTCTTCTTTTCTTAGAATCTTTTCAGAGATGTCTGCTAGGTCTTGACTTAAAGAAGAGATATTGGCTTCAAAACTAGCCTCAGAAATACTCTTCTCAAGAATTAATTTCTTTTCTTCTAATTGATGCAGGGTTTTTTCTAGTTCTTTAATTTCTTCTTTCTCCTTGAAGAGAAGTCCTTTGCGCTTCTTCTCATGACCTAAATGAGTATCTTTTTTGTGAGTCTCATTCTTCTTTACAAGAAGACTTGCTTTTGCTTCTTGGTTATTAGCTTGTAACTGCTTATAATCTATAAATGAAGTGTAATTACCTTCATGTCTTATTAGTTGTTGATTCTCAAAGTTGAATATTCTATCTACTGTTCTATCAAGGAAGTATCGATCATGTGACACAATAACAACACATCCCTTAAAATCCTCAATAAAATCTTCTAATACACTAAGAGTCTTTATATCTAAATCATTAGTTGGCTCATCTAAGAGTAATACATTTGGTGCTTGAATAAGCATTCTGCACAAGCTTAGTCTTCTTTTCTCCCCTCCTGAAAGTTTTTCTAATGGACTATGTTGCTCAGATGGAGAGAATAGGAATCTTTCAAGTAATTTTGATGCATTAAGTTGTTTGTTTCCTATCTCAATTTTCGTAGCAGCTTCTTCTACAAAATCTATTACTTTTCTTTGTAACCCCTTTCCTTGTTTCAATTCATTTGTGTGTTGATCTAAATAACCAATATGTATAGTCTCTCCAACTTCAATAGATCCCTGAGTAGGCTTTCTTCTGCCGGCTATAAGGTCTAATAGAGTTGATTTGCCAGTTCCATTTGGCCCAATAATTCCTACACGATCTTCTGGGGTAAAGCTATAATTGAAATTTTTAAATAGATAAGAAGTGTTTTGTTTCCCATCAATAGTCACATATAAATTACTTGCTTCTATTACTTTCTTCCCAATTCTTCTTGATGAAAAATTGATTTCAATATTTTTTTTGAGCTCAAATGTGGATTTTGCTTGCATTTCAGCAATCCTTTGAAGTCTTGCTTTCTGCTTAGTACTTCTTGCCTTAGGTCCTTGCTTTAACCAGTTTAATTCTTTTCTTAATATGCCTTGAAATTTTTTTTCTGAGATAGCAGACAATTCTTCATTCTCTACCTTCTTGCGAAGATACTCACTGTAGTTACCATAATATTTTGATACTTTACCGTGATCAACTTCAATCATTTTTGTTGTTATTTGGTCAAGAAAGTATCTGTCATGAGTCACAAGGATTAGCGCACCTTCATATTTTGACAACCAGGATTGAAGCCATTCAACCGCAGAAGCATCTAGATGGTTTGTTGGCTCGTCAAGGAGTAGAACATCAGGGTTTGATACTAATGCTGAGGCTAAACCTATTCTTTTCATATATCCACCAGAAAGTTCTTTAATAGCTTTGTGCATGTCGAATATTCCAAGCCTCATCAGAATCTCTTTGCATTCCTGTTCAATGTTCCAAGCATTAGCGTCATCCATTAGCTCACTCAATTGTCCTAATTGCTTTAGAAGACTGCTTTGTTGGGGATTTATTTCAAGTTCCTTCGTAAGTTCATTGAATCTAAGTAATAAGTCTCTTTTCTTTCCACAGCCTTTAAGGACTTCTTCTAGAACTGTTCTTTCCTTGTCTAAATAATCTTCTTGATTAACTAATGATATACGTATTGAAGAGGAACATTGTCTATCTCCTGTTAATAAAGGTTCTTTCCCTGCAATTATCTTCAAGAGTGTTGATTTACCTGATCCGTTAGGTCCAATTAATCCAAGGCGTTCATTTTTACTTATAAATAAGTCAAGATCTTTAAAAAGAGTTCTTAACCCAAAATCCTTTGAAGCTTTCCTAAGAGTAATTAATGCCATCTTAAAATATTAAGATTAGATTTGCTTAGAAATAAAAATCTGGAATTTTTAAATTACCTGATACTAAACTAGTACTAATAGATATATGTTTTTTCTTATAATTAATTATATCTGCAGTTACTCTGCTGATTCAAATGAACGGAGTAATTTAAAGCCTTTACGTATAACTAATATTATTCCATATATCCCAAAGCCAAGTGGAAATATTGATAGTGGATTGAAATTCATTTCTGAATAATTCTTCACTCCATCTGTATAGTCAACACCATGGCATGGTGAGAGATAAAGAAGTGTCGCAAAAACAAGACCCCATCCAGCTATGGCAAGTAGTCCATCTTTTGTACGCCCTTCGTAAAAGCGGTCAAGCCCTAAGCCCCAGCCAATTGAAAGGACTGCTAGGCGTGTAAGGGCCTTCTTTTCATCTTTCTTAAGCAATGATTTGCTCCAATCTTTAAATATTCACAACTATAAAGGTCAAAATTGAAACATGTGGATTTTTTCACAATAAATTTGTGTTTCAGAGCTGTGCTTTTTTTCTTCCTTATCTCATCCGAGTTGAAAATAATAAGCTAATTATTTCATTGACCTTATGGATAAAGTCGTATAACTAATAACTTGATTGCTGTATGTAAGCAAGAATACTTTCATGGTGCTTGAGAAGTGGTGTGATAATTTAATATATTTAATTTATATAAATTAGTTTTTCCGCTTGGCTAAATATCTCAATAAATTATGGAAATTGTTTTCCAAGAAAGTAAAATTAAGGATTCTTTTCCTGAGCTTGTATTAGAATAGTAGACAATTAAAATATTGAAATGAAGTTCAGGGTTAAACGTCATGATGGTATTGAAGATGAAGTGACTGTTAGAGAGTTTGAGACATATGAACAAGCTTATGATCTTTTAGAAAGTATTTATGCTGATATATGTTGTAGCGATTCTGATTACGAGGATCGTCCATACTATGACATTTTAGATTCTAATGAATATGATTTATTGGAATCGGAAGCTTAATACAATCTGAACTAAAAGCTCTTGATACTAAGTTCACTGTAAGTTCTAATAACACTAATCTCGAAAATCATCTTTTCTAAAAGTTGTAGTTTTAATTATGGATAATAGCTTTTGATAATTTCTTCTGTAAAGGTTTGATCTCTTCTATGATATTATAAATCATTTATCTATACCATATATGAAACTGTTTTATTCAATTTTATAAGTAGATTAATATTCCATGGCTAGAATATAACTAAGCATAAGATCATTTATTAATATATCCTGATCCTTTGATGATTATTACCCTTATGTTGACCCTGAAATTCCACACTGTAGTATGATTTAAGCAAATAGAGCAAAACCTTCCTATTCATGGGAAATAATAGTTACAATGAAGACGAGCTAAATCAAGTTTGTGAGGATGCTTTTGTAAATATCAAAGAAGCATGCATGCGCCTTCAAGAAAAGACAAAATGTTCAAATAAGGTTGTTATAGAGATGCTTAATAATGTTATAGAATTTTATGACTCACAGGTCTCCAATACCTAAAATCAGTTATAATTAATTTATTAGTTTTTTTTAGTAAGACCTCTTTATTAATATTAAAATGCCCTCACTTTTCCTTTTTGCATTGCATTTAACTAAACTTGAGTTTGCTGTTTCTTTAATAGCTGGATTTGGTTTTATTATTCTTTTTTTGATCAGTTCTGCTCAAGGGGGGTATAAGGACCTTGTTGATACCACACTGAAGAATGATCAAACACGTCGATTGGGGTTGAAAAATAAGCATTAAGATTTTCTTGATGCATTACTCTTCGTTTTCAAGCACCCTTCTTTTTTCATGCATTTCTTCTATCTCTTTATAAATCTCTTTCAATTTACCTTTTAAATGGTCCACATCCTTTAAGCAGTCTAGTGCTTGCATTATTTGAATCAAATTTTCCTTTGTTTCTACAAGCCTTCTGCACTCGAGGCTACCAGATTCATAAGACATAGGAATAATACTAGGTGAAACAATAAAGGTAATTGGCTGAGGTCTCTTTTCTTTGCCAATTAAGGATTAATGAAGAGAGTGAAGCTTATTCAACCTGTATTTTTGATATTAATATTTTTAGGCTTTAAGTGTGTTTTTGTGAAGCCATGAATCTTGTATCAATTCATCTCTCTCCAAATCTTAAAGTCAATTTTAAGCTATTCCCTACGATGCCTTCTATTTAGGAGATGCCCTTCCTAGTATTTTTTTGAGTTTGATTCCATTAGATATAGAAATGAAATTTTCAGTTACCTATTATGGCTCAAGCGGTTGGTTTATTAATTTCGATGGCTTTAATATACTCATTGATCCCTGGCTGACAGGGGACCTTGTCTTTTCTCCAGGCCCTTGGCTAATAAAAGGAGAACTAACGAAAGACATTCCTGTCCCAGATAGAATTGATCTATTACTTCTTACTCAAGGTTTACCCGATCATGCCCATCCCCCTTCTTTAGAACTTCTTAACAGATCAGTCTCTGTTATTTGCTCTCCAAGTGCTTTTAAAGTTGTTGACCGATTAGGTTTTTGGAGGAAACAACAACTTGTCCCTGGTGACGTAACTAATTTTGCCTCAATATATGTTGAGGCAACGGAAGGAGCAAGAGTACCAACAATAGAGAATGGATATATTGTTTCCAATGAAAACTTTTCATTTTATATTGAACCTCATGGCTATCTTGATAAAAATATTAAGTCACGCCAAATAGATACTGTTATAACTCCTGTTGTAAATCTAAGCCTACCTTTGGCAGGTTCCTTTATTAAAGGTAAATCTGTACTGCCTGATCTTATTCAAGAACTAAATCCAAAGACTGTAATTTCAAGCACTACAGGTGGGGATGCTATCTTTACTGGATTTCTTAATAATTTCATTTCTGTTCAAGGTTCAATAGAAGAGGCTAATTTGAAACTTATGAATAGAGTTAGATTTATTGACCCAGTGGTTGGGAAATCTTATTCTATAAATTAAAATGGTGTTGTTGGTATAAAATGTAGAATGAGCAACCCTATGCCTGCAGCAAATACAACTGAAACTGCAATTGCTGCAAGACCAGGTACCATTCCACCTCCTTCTTCAGTTGCCATGCTTGATAATTCCTTGGATATAAATAAAAAAATATAACAGGCTATATCGATAATTGTGGCTTTTATTGAAGTTCTGGAAAATAATTTTAAAAGGATTTAATCTTTTCAGATATTTACTATTGCATTAATTTTTCTAAGTTAGTTTTATTATTCTAAATTATCAATAGAAATACCACTAATTTTAATGAAATTAATATTATTAAATTAAACTAAAAACATTAACAATAACTCTATTAGGTTTTCACGCAGCAACTAGCCCAGATTGAAGAAGCACCTCAAGGACTCTAGCGTTTCTGCTTTTAATTGCTTCTAGTGGTCTTAGCTTGTCAAGCAAGGCTGCATTACAAGTTATCCAATAACTTCCCCTTGGTACACCCACTTCATCGCAAACAATTGCCGGGGCAATCCCCGGATACCTATTGTAATGCATGCTATTTAATGAATCAAACCAATTTCTCTCTAGGAAATCAATCTCGTTGTCTGTTATTTTTTTTGAATAGCAATATTTTTCTAATATTGAACAGAGGTTTAGACTTGTTAGCATGATATGTGTGTCAAATCACATAAAAAATACCATCAACTCACTGCCTAGGTTGATTTATATTTCTTTAGTGATCATTAAGAGATCTTCTCGAACTATTTTTTAAGCAATCTAATACGAAGTAAATATAGGAGAATTGGCAAAATTCACTCTGTTTGTTTCTCTATAACTTCTATAGCCTTTGAGGCTTCTTCGGCCTTTCTTATTGCCTCTTGTAAATCCGTTCCTTTTGATAGTGCAACTCCCATTCTCCTACCCTTCTTTGCGTTGGGTTTACCGAAAAGAAGTATCTTTGTATTTTCAATTTCCAAGGCTTTTTCTAACCCTGTATAAGCAACCTTATTAATTTGGCCTGTTGAGAGAATTACTTTGCTAGCAGAAGGAGACTCACAAGTGATTTGAGGAATTGGTAGTTCTAAGATTGCTCTTAGATGTAATTCGAATTCACTAATGTTTTGACTAATAAGTGTAACAAGGCCCGTATCATGAGGCCTAGGAGACAATTCAGAGAATATAACTTCCTCATTTCTAATAAAGAACTCAACCCCAAATAGACCTTGACCTCCTAATTCTTGCGTAACCTTTCTTGCTATTGATTTCATTTCTTCAAGTTGTTTAACCTTGAGTTCTTGTGGTTGCCAACTGCATTGATAATCTCCATCTTTTTGCACATGACCAATTGGAGGACAGAAGAGTGTCTCTCCATTCGCTTGTTTGATAGTTAAGAGTGTAATCTCTAAGTCAAAGTTTAGAAATTCTTCTACAATTACTTGACTTGAATACCCTCTGGCTTGTTGAATTGCTAGATCCCATGATTGAGAGAGACTTTCCTTAGTTTCGACTAAACTTTGTCCTTTCCCTGAAGAACTCATTACAGGCTTTATTAAAAAAGGATATTTAATAATTTCAGAAACCTCTGCTAACTCCTCTTTGCTGCTGGCATATGCGTAGCGGGCTGTTTTGATGCCTAGTTTTTCAGAGGCTAGGTTTCTTATCTGATCTCTATTCATTGTGATGGCAGTTGCTCTTGCTGTTGGGATTACCTTGAAGCCTTCTTTCTCAATTTCCTTTAAAGCTTCTACTGCAAGTGCTTCTATTTCTGGTATAACAAAATCTGGTTGATAAGTTCTAATTACATTTTGAAGCTCTTTTTCATTACTCATGTCTAAAACAATTCCAACATCAGCAACTTGCATGGCTGGTGCACCTTGATACTTGTCACATGCGATAACCTTGCAACCAATACTTTGGGCTGCTATAGATAATTCCTTCCCTAGTTCACCACTCCCTAGGATCATCAATGTTTTTGGGAAGATCACCATTAGAAAAAAATATTTTCTTAACCATGCTCTCATGAGTTAAGAGTGAGCAAAAGGACTTTATGGACTATTTTTATTAATGTGAATTATTTTGATAGCATTGCTATTTTTATTTCTAGAAATAAATAAAATTTAGATCTATAAATACTTTCTTAAATCTATCCCCGAATATTACCTGCTTTGGTCTAAATTTTACTTTTTTAGCTTTTAACAATAGATAAATCAATTTAAATAATAAAATGTATGTGTTTCATTAATACACAATCTTTGATTAATATTCCAAAGTTTTTTATGGAGAGCTACCCATTAAGAGATAAAATAAATTTATGACATTAGAACAACTAAAGGCTTTCCTTCATAGAATGCAGGAAGAACCATCTTTAAAAAGCAATGTCCTTTCCTGCTCTACAGCTGATGATGTAGCCCAAATAGCTTTAAAGCTAGGATATGAATTCTCTGGTGATGAGCTGCTTAGATTTTCTGGTAAAAAGGTTGGTAAGGTTACAGTAAAGAAAAATGATGTACCTGGAGAATACAATTAAAATAATTTTTCTCTATAAGTCTAATCTTCAGCAATTAACTTAGATGCCTGACGCCAAATATATATTAGCCCAATAGCCATAAGTAGAACTGTAAATATAGCTTTAAGTGAAAAAACTAATATTGTGAATAGAATTAAAAGAAGAGAGATTTGAATCCATTTTGGGTATAGAACTTTAGCTGTTTCTCCCTCTTTGCTGCTATTCGGAATAATCTCAGGTTCGATTGCCAAAGAATAAATTCCCAAATAATATCGATTTTAACTCAATATTATCAATTCCGTTAAAGCAAGTTTTGATTTTAAAAAATACTCATTTAATTTAAGCAAAATTTAGATCCACAGCCTATTAATTGAAAAAACCATAAAAATGACTAGTATTAGCTATACCCTTTTGCCTTGATACTGTATCTCACTGTCAATGCCTGAATCTGATATTACAACTGGTACTGACTGCAAAAACCTATTTAGAAGGGCTTATGAGAACCGTTATTCCTGGGATAAAGATTTTAAAGGGTATTCGGGTTCTTGTATCTATCAAAAAGGTTCTACAACATATAAGGGCCAATTCGTTATTACTAGTGATTTTAAACCTAAAGTGAAGGATATTAAAGATGATAAAATTACTAAATTAATATCATCTCAGCTTTGGGAAGTTGCTATACATAGAGTTAAAAGAAGTTTTGAAGATGTTCATGGTGCCAATACTTTTACCAGCGGAGATGTTAATCATATAGGATTGGAGGTATTGGTAGGAGGTCAGAGTAAAGGAGATAGTTATAGAATTAAAGATGATATTGTAACTATGGTAAATAGACATATGCATGGTTCTTTGATTCATATACATACTAAGGAAATTAAAGATACTGGTCAGGGATACTTAAGTATCTCTTATAAAAGTCAATATTTTGATCCTTTTTCCAAACAAGCTAAAAGTGGCAAATGTTTGTACGAGGATAAGTTTATTCCTTTAGGTATAAAAGAACAATGGGTCCTTGAAAGCAGGACTATTCAAAAGTTTGATCTAGAAGGAATAGATTCAGAAAATGAAAAGTTCTTTTTTAGAGAGTTAAGTTTAATTGGTAACTAACTAATCAGATTTCCTTATGACTAAAGAACCTATAACTAAAGCAGTAAGCAATAGGATCTGTGACCATATGAATCAAGACCATAATGATTCGATTCTTAAATATGTAATTCATTATTCTGAAATTAAAGAACCTAAGGTTGTCAGAATGTTGGGAATTAATTCAAGTTATATGACGATAGAAGTAGATGGAGATAAAATTGATGTTCCCTTTGAGCATACTCTTTTAGATAGCAAGGATGCACACAGAACTTTAGTTAAAATGTTAAAGGATATACCAAATTAATTATTTTCCAGGAAGAAGTAATTCTCTAGTGATTATTCCAACTTTTCCTACATAGAGTCATCCAAGTATTTATAGGGATATTATAATGATAGGGAAAGAACTGGTTTCATACTCATATAATTACTAGAGTTTAATGAACACAAAAATTTATAGTTGCCATTTCTTTTCCAATTTAGCCTCAATGGCCTACTGCCTTTATTAAATTTATTAGAAAAGCTTTGAGCTAACACCACTGAATCTTGGTTTTTTTGCCAAGCCTAATATAAGCTTTTCCTTAAAAAATATTACTTTAATGAAGCTAGCACGAATAATTTTGCCATTTTAAATAAAGAATTCCCTACTTAATGACAAAAAAAATAGAGAAATTAAGAGGGAAAGAACTAACTTCTTATATAGAGAAACATAAGCAAGAATTCGACGGGAATGGAGATAAGCTTTGCGTTGCAGTTGGTTATGGAATACAAGCTGATGATGGCAAGGAAAAATGCGATTTCAGCGATTTTGTTAAGGCCTTATCAAATGAAGAGATTGAAAATGCTCAGAGTGCTTCAGAACCGAAGATAGATTTGTAATTTTTTGGTTGTTTTCTGATTGAGGTTTTAACCCAAAACTGTTTGTAGAAGAATTATTTCCTTGAAATAGCTCTCATGAAGAAGTCCAGTAATCCTTCATCAGTTAAATCTGGGATTGTCCATATCTCGTCTCCATCTGAATTCTCTTCTAGTATCCATTCCTTAAACTCCAGAACGATTGCATCGCGATCCTTTCCCTTAAGCACTTGTATGCGCTTTGAAAGATAATCATCAATTATCTCCATGCCTTTACTAGGAGGACATGAAAGGAATCGCATGAGGCTTTAGATTCTCTTTATATTCTAACTCTTTGCTGGTATGGCCCTAATGCTTTTCAAATTTTGATCGGTAATATTCCTATAGGATTGGTTGTTATAGTGAGTCCCCTCAATGATTTCTGTAGCCTTGGTAAACAGGTTGCATTAATCCACCACCCTGATCATCGTCGTCACCACTGTCTTGAAGGACTATAAAAGCAATAAAAATAACTGCTAGTGAAAAAGCTATAGATAATTCTTGGTATTCGATAAGACAATCCTTTAAAAATTCAACAGATCTTAGACGATAACTGGCAAAAATTATCAAAAGAGCTCTCAATGATTACAAAATCTATCCTCGCCGATTTTTTTATAGAATGCATTTAATATATTTTGTTGTTTTTTTAAGGTTGAAATGCATTGCCATTAAAGGTCTTTAGCCGAAGAGTTTCATGGGGACAAATCTCTTTGTGTTGTTGTGATTTTTTTATGTTGGCTTTAATTCTAGAAAACAAATCAGGTTTCTGTTCGTAATAATTAGGAGTATTGCCTCTAAAAAGTCTTTATTTCAATCCTCGTTTTGATTCGTAAGTACCAGCTCGCGTTCTTTTTTTACTTTTATAGCGGCCTCGTAAGCAGATACCGATGAGATCACGAGGATCCCTATTAAGCCTGCGTTATCTGTTTGCAAGGATGCAGGATCAGATGTGTCAATTGAATACTGCCTGCTTAAATCTAGGTAAACCCATACAGCAGAGGTTATGGTTGTAATCCAATAGGGTTTCCATCTCCTTTGATAGAGATAACCTGTCCCTAAACCTGGAAGAAAGTTTAGTAATGCTGCTACCCATCCAGAGGATGAGGCGATGATCCGATTCTTTGTCTGTAGGTTCAAATTAATTGTCCCTAAAAGTAATTTACTTAAACTAATGCAGGCAATAGATATCCTAACTAAAGCTAATAAAACTCTGTATTTAGCGCTAGGAACCCATTTATAAGGTTTTGTCGCTTTTTAGAAACATGGTTAAGTGATGAGAATCCCTATTGTTACTTAAATATGCTTATAGGGAGCTTGGCTTGTTTGTAAAGGATCTATTATCTATATTTTCCTAGTTAGATATTCATGGAAGTTTTTCCAAGAATTGCTATTTCTACAAGATTCCAGGGATGATTTGACCTGTAGTTATATATGCACCTAATAAAGCAATGAATCCAATCATTGCCCATCGGCCATTCGTTATTTCAGCGTCTTCAACATATCCAGAATAGTTTTCAACAAGACGAGGTTGAGCTTCTATTGGGAAAATGTTTTGGCGATTACCTGACTCAGTAGTGACTTGAGCCTCAGTTGAAGAAGTCATGTCTTAATTTCTAAAAGATTCCAGGGATTATTTGTCCTGTAGTGACGTATGCGCCAAAAGCAGCAATAAATCCAATCATTGCTGCCCAGCCATTAAATTTCTCAGCTTCAGGGGTCATGATAGTTGAAAATTTTGTAAAGCAATGTTACACGAAGTGTAAAGCTATGTAAAGGGGGGTGGGGCTTTCGTGAGCAATATTTCTATTTGGTTTGTTTGGTCTTTTTTATTTTTGTAGAGAATTTTCGTCTTTTTTTTTCTAGAGATTTCGTATTTGTTTATTCTAATGGAATAGTTGTATTAAGATTAAATCCAGCTCGTAATTTTACTAGGTATGTCATTTAAGTCAAATGATTCTCGAGCTATTGAAGAGTTCTGTCAGGAGATTATTAAAATAACAAATTGTAGCAGACTTGATGTATATAAATTTCTTCAAGAATTAACTGATAAGCAGCCAACTATTCCTAAAAACGACCAATAATTCAAACTGGTTTGAAATGAGCCAATCTTTTTATTTAAATAAAGACCTTTAACTATTCCGTAGATATTAAGGAGAGGCTTGTATCCTTGTATCAGGTTTTTAGTCCTCATTTTTTAAAATTATGCAGACCTACGGAAACCCAGATGTCACCTATGGGTGGTGGGTTGGTAATTCTGTAGTGACCAACAGAGCAGGCCGCTTTATCGGTTCTCATGTTGGGCATACAGGAATTATTTGCTTCGCAACTGGCGCAAGTTGTCTATGGGAACTTTCTCGTTTTGATCCTTCAGTCCCAATGGGGCATCAAAGCTCTATTTACCTTTCTCATCTAGCCTCTCTCGGCATAGGTTTTGATGAGGCTGGTATTTGGACTGGAGCAGGAGTTGCAACAATTGCAATTTTTCACTTGATCTTCTCCATGGTTTATGGAGGAGCAGGCCTTGCTCACTCTTTGTTTTTTGATCCAGATCTTCAGGGTGGACCAATTGGCAGAGTAGATAAGTTCAAGTTGGAATGGGACAACCCAGACAACATGACTTTTATCCTTGGTCATCATCTAATCTTCTTGGGAGTAGCTAATATCTGGTTCGTTGAGTGGGCCAGAGTACATGGCATTTACGATCCTGCTTTAGGGGCTGTAAGAACTGTGTTTCCTGGATATGGAGATTTTGGAATGGTTTGGGGTCATCAATTTGATTTCATTTCCATTGATAGTCTTGAAGATGTTATGAGTGGCCATGCCTTCTTAGCTTTCTTACAGATAACTGGTGGTGCGTTCCACATTGCAACAAGACAAGTTGGTGAATACACCAAATTTAAAGGGGACGGACTTCTTTCAGCAGAAGCTATTCTTTCTTGGTCCTTAGCAGGTCTATTCCTAATGGGAGTAGTTGCAGCCTTCTGGGCAGCAAATAACACTACTGTTTACCCTACAGAGTGGTATGGAGAGCCATTGCAATTTAAGTTTGGCATTTCGCCTTATTGGGCAGATACTGCTGATACCTCAGATTGTCAGTATTTCTTAGGTCATACAACTCGTGCAGCCTTGGTAAATGTTCAGTATTATTTTGCATTCTTCTGTCTTCAAGGTCATTTATGGCATGCATTGCGTGCAATGGGCTTTGACTTTAGACGTATAGCAAAAGCCATTGGTGGTCTTACTGAGCCAACAGCTTCCTGATTTTTAAGGAAATTTGCAATAAAAAAGCCTCGCTTAGTTGCGAGGCTTTTTTATTGCAAATTCAAGAATTTTTTCCTTAACTTTAAAAAGAAAAATTTGTAGGCTCTAGTCTTTTAAGTTGGCATAGTAAAAGAATTGAGATGCACCAAAGAATGCACCTAGGCCTGCTAGGGCTGCTCCTAAGTTAAGACCACCAGATGGTTTGATTAGGCCAATATCAGATGGGTGAGGAAGCTGTGTAGCAAAATCGATTAAATGAGTTAGATCAGGCATTGTTTTTTTGGTGTTGTTTTTGTCTATATATAGTGACAATTTTCCTTAAACCTTTCATTAAATTCTAAAAAATTAAATTAATAGATATTTGAGGAAGGATTGTGGAAAGAAAAAATGTGAGTTTTGTTTTTAATAAAAGTAACTATCCTTTAATCTCTTTTGGCCCAAGGGTCAATCCTTCTTGAGTCATCTGAGTAGTAGAAGAATTGAGAAGCGCCAAAAAATGCACCTAAACCGCATAAAGCTGCTACGAAATTAAAACCACCTGAAGGCTTTATGATTCCAATATCAGATGGGTGTGGTAGTTGAGTGGCGAAATCAAGTAAATGAGTTGGATCAATCATTGAATTGGAAGGATTGGAAGTTTTGTTTATAGATAACCCAGGTGGCCACTGTGCCAAGCCCGCGCATGCAGACTTTACATCAGCTTTCAAACCCCGAGCAAAAGTCTACTTACATTGACAAACAAAATTAAGACCTTTAACTATTCCGACCAAATTAATTGACCACCATGTAGTGTTCATGGGAATAGCGCCTTTTTCGCTCAAAAAGAAATTATGCAGACCTACGGAAACCCAGATGTCACCTACGGGTGGTGGGCTGGTAATTCTGGAGTCACCAACCGCTCAGGTAAATTCATTGCAGCTCATGCTGCTCATACAGGACTAATTGCCTTTGGGTGTGGTGCGGCCACTCTTGTTGAACTAGCAGGATTTGACCCTTCCTTACCAATGGGTCATCAGAGTTCTCTTTTTCTTGCACATTTAGCATCTGTCGGTATTGGCTTTGATGCAGCTGGAGTTTGGACTGGTGTTGGTGTTGCCAATATCGCGATACTTCACTTAATTCTCTCTATGGTTTATGGCGCGGGAGGGCTTATGCATTCCGTGTTATTTGCAGGAGATATGCAAGACTCTGAAGTCCTTCAGGCTCAAAAGTTCAAACTTGAATGGGACAATCCAGACAACCAAACATTTATCTTGGGACACCATTTAATTTTCTTCGGTGTAGCCAACATATGGTTTGTTGAATGGGCCAGAATTCACGGTATCTACGACCCTGCTATAGAGGCGATACGTCAGGTTAATTACAACCTTGACCTTACTCAGATTTGGAATCATCAATTTGACTTCCTAGCTATCGACAGC
>QCLI01000006.1 GCA_003214695.1 Prochlorococcus sp. AG-412-P08 | reverse complement strand
AAACGATAATCATTCTCGTTTCATTTTATACCAAAAAGCAAAAGACCAACGGTCAATTAGATTCCAAATAGAAGAAGTTTGCTTATCAATCCTCATTGACAGTAATTCCTATTCCTTCAAATACTGATTAGATAGAGTAAAGAAAAGAGATGGAAGAATGAGGCTTCATTCCAACTCCATTCCAACCATCAAGTATCGCTAAGATTACAGACTATGACTGAACCACGCTACTGGCTAATGAAGAGTGAGCCAAATGTTTACAGCATAGAGGACCTCAAAGATGAAGGGACAACACTTTGGGATGGTATTAGAAATTATCAAGCCAGGAATTTCATGAGGGAGATGCAAATCGGTGATCAAGTTTTCTTTTATCACTCAAACTGCAAGCCGCCTGGAATAATTGGACTCATGGAAGTTACAGAAACTCACTTAGTTGATCCAACACAATTTGATAGTAAATCAAATTACTTTGATCAAAAATCAAAGAAAGAAAGCCCACGATGGGATTGCGCAAAACTTAAATATGTAAAGAAATTCGAAAAATTACTTAGCCTAAAAGAAATCAATGAACGCTTTAATGAAAGTGAGTTGGTTCTAATTAAAAAAGGTAATAGATTATCTATAATGCCAATAATATCAAAAATAGCTATAGAGCTATTGGAAGAGCTAGAGAAGGTCTAAGTCGATAAATAATTAAAACCTTAAAAAGTTTGGATGCCTAGTTAGTTTATCGAATTAGATCCTCAATCTCCTTGAAGTAAGGAAGATGATCCAAACATATTTCCTACATATAACCTGTTCAGAACCCTTGATTGAATCCCATTCTGAATAAGGAAGCCTGCTAAAGCAGCTTGGACCAACCTATACTGGTCCCAGTTTGGATAACGCTCTATAAAATCCTTCATTGCCTTATTAAGTGAAAGCGGTAGACGAGATTGAAAACTAATTATGGAATCTTGAGACTGGACAAAGTTGGTCAAATCGACTTCTTCAAATTGATTGTTCAATTGATGTCCTTGCATGATTTAAAATATTTATTCGTACAACCAGTTCCTCATATACAGCGAAAAACGTCAAGAGGACTATGGAACGATAATCTCATCAAATCTTAAGGCAAGACTAGCGTCGAGAGAAGGCCTCTCACTCTTCTCTCACCTGGTTGACTTTTAGCTAATTATTTGCAAAAGTCAACCAGGTTTTTACCTCCTTCTGTTTTCCACAGCCTCCAACATAGAGGCGGCAAAAGAGGCTGAACCTGTGGAAAAAATGCGAAAGAAATCTATAGATTTTTCTAGCCTTAGAAAGCCTTAATAATGCAATCACATTTCTATTACTAGGAATCCCACATTGTTCTCATTGCCACAGTAAAAGTCTCAGCAGTTGAAATGGGCCAAAACAGTTCTAAGCCTCTTGTCTCTTCTTTTTCTTCTGAAAGAATCACCTTTAAGCTCCAACTTTCTCGCGTGCCATCAATACAAGCCCACCATGGAGAACGTTCCATTTCTAGACATATTTCCTCTTCGGCCATTAAATTATTTTTTAACTTTTTATGCTCATCAATTAACTCAAAAACAATCGCGCACAAACTTTGCCATTCTGTTTCTAAAAGTTCAACGGCACAATCTTTTGCACCTATTAAAACCGTAAATTGTCTCTTTGAGAAATCCCTTTCTAGTCTCCACCCTTGCCCCTCAAGTTGAGTCACCCTGGTAGCAAATCAGGCTGATCCTGCTCATCACTAAGTTCAATGATTGATCTTTGGACAGGTTTGATGGATGATTCTTCTAACAATCCATCAAAATCATCAAAACGTCTTTGTTTAGCTCTAAAAGCTATACGAACAGTGGTTAAATATCTATTACTAGCTTGACGAATAAGACTTTCGCCACGTTTTGCAAGATCTTTAGAATCGAATCCAGATTTAATCACAAAAATCTTAAAATAGTAACTTCACTGTAATAGATAAGGCCTCAAAGAAGGCAAAATACAAGAAATAGAAAACAATGCAAGTTAATTGAACCTCCCAATTGATAACAATGTAAGAAAATTAGCGGGTACTCTTGCTATTGACCTTGGAAGCACAACAACAGTTGTTGCTTTCCAACCCGAGAAGCAAGAAACTGCTCAGTTACTTGAATTAGCTTCCATTAGCAGAGCACCTGGAGAAATCCCAAGCCTAATTTGGAAATCATCAATTTCAGAGCAAGCACCTTTTTTGTTCGGCCAAGAAGCGAAGAATCTTACTCTTGAGGGAAACAAAGGCCCAGCCCTAATCTCTGACTTTAAGCGCTGGATAGGTGCTCCAAAAAGTCTGATCCCCAGGGATTTTGAGTTATCACCAGAAGATGCTGGTGAACTGTTAATTAAAGAAATATGGAAGAAAATACCGCAAGAATTGGAAATAAAGAAACTTGTTTTAACCGCTCCAATTGAAGCTTATAAAGAATATAGGAAATGGCTACATTCTGTTTGTAATGATTTAAATGTTCAGGAAATTGCCTTGGTCGATGAACCTACTGCCGCAGCTTTTGGGGCAGGCCTCCCTGGAGGTTCCAAATTATTAGTAGTTGATGTAGGGGGAAGCACAATTGATATGTCCATGGTTCTTGTTGAAGGAGGTGAAGGAGAAGCCGAGCCAATTGCACAATTAATTCGCTTTGGTGGAGAAGACTTAGAAGGGAAAAGCAAACAGGTTATACGTGGTGCAAAAGTTCTTGGCAAATCTGGGATTCGATTAGGAGGGAGAGATCTTGATAGATGGATACTTAATTATCTTTATCCAGATTCACCTCAAACAGAATTGCTTCTTAATGCAGCAGAGAAATTAAAATGCAGACTCAGCGATGTCAAACTCAATGATAATAAAAAGATTACCGAAGAAGTCTCTATTAAATCCCAAGTTGAACCAAAGAAACTCTCATTAAGTAGGCTTGAATTAGAAGATCTACTTTATGAGAAAGGTTTATTCAAAAGCATTTCAAAATTGCTAGAGAAAACTCTTTCAATGGGGAGGTCAAATGGATGCGAGATAGAAGATCTAACAGGAGTCGTAATTGTTGGTGGAGGGTCCCAGATACCTTCTATTAAAAAGTTTCTTATCAAGGAAATTGGGAACGCTAAATTACTTGTTCCACCGCCTATAGAAACAGTCGCAATTGGAGCACTAAAGTTAACCCCAGGAGTAATTGTTAGAGACATATTACATAGAGGTATTGCCTTAAGATATTGGGATCAGAAGCAAAAATATCATAGCTGGCACCCTCTTTTCTTTTCAGGGCAACCATGGCCAACAATTAAACCTCTGGAAATTGTTATAAGTGCAAATACAGAAAATCAATTAGAAGTTGAATTGATAATTGCCGACAACGAAATAAATCAAACCCAAGAGATTATTTATGAAAATGGAATACCTGTTGTTCAAGATAATGATCAAAGTTCTTTTCCAAAAGTTTTACCTTGGAGAAGTAATCCAGTAATGGTTAAATTAGATCAACCTGGACAACCAGGCTTCGATTGTTTAAAACTAAGATTTTCTATAAATAAATCGTGTCAACTCCATGTAGAAGGGTTTGATCTTAGAAGTAATAATATGGTAATCAATAAAACAATTGGATCAATGAGATAAGTAAATTAATTCTCCTCTTTGGCATACCCAAGGTAAACTCCTTCTTCGCCATCAATCTGATTTAGTTTCAACTCAATAGTTTCTGTTCTCTTAGTAGGGACCTTCCGACCATAGAAATCAGGCTGAATAGGAAGCTCTCGATGTCCACTTCTATCAACCATTACCAAAAGCATTACTTTCTGGGGTCTCCCCCATGCCTGAAGTGATTCAATCGCGGCTCGAACTGTTCTTCCAGTAAATATGACATCATCAATCAAAAGTACTTGTCGCCCATCCAAGCTGGATGGCAAGGACGTTGGAGAAGCCATTTTTGTGCCTAATCGAACGAGATCATCTCTATAAAAAGTAGGGTCAATAATACCTTGCTCAATTTCATGGCCTGTTTTCTCCATCAATTCACGAGCTAACACTTCTGCTAGTTGAATACCTCTAGTGGGTATTCCTAAAAGCAATAACTCCTTACTTTGAGAAATACTTTCAAGAATTTGCGAAGAAAGCCTTGTCAGAGTTCTAGCCAACTCTTCCTTAGAAAGTATCTCTACCCTTTTGGGAAAAGACTTATCAGTCATTGATAATTGATTTGAACATCATTTTGTGCAGGTTTGGATGATTTGATTCAATTTGGAAAAGCTAACGGAAGTTAATACAAATAATGTCCATGACCAACAAAGAAGTAATTTGAGATGAGAGCTTACAAAAAACAGGGCTTTATCCTACACATGCCGAACATTAGTTCCGCCCATTTAATCAAATCAGGTCATGTAGCTCCTGTTGTTTTAACCATCCTTGATGGTTGGGGACATAGTGAAGAAACTAAAAATAATGCAATAAGTGAAGCGAATACACCTGTCATGGATGCATTATGGAAGGCATACCCTCATACACTTATCGAAGCAAGTGGCGCAGATGTAGGTTTGCCTGATGATCAAATGGGAAACTCTGAAGTAGGCCATCTAACTATTGGAGCAGGAAGAATAATCCAACAAGAACTAGTAAGAATTAGCAACACCGTAAAATTTAAGCAACTTGATCAAATTCCTAATCTGGCAAGTTTTGGAGAAGATTTCATTGAAAATAGCAAAACACTCCATTTAATAGGCCTTTGTTCAGATGGTGGTGTCCATAGTCATATAAATCACTTATGTGGACTTTTAGAATGGGCTAAAGATAAAGGAATCAAAAAAGTTGCAATCCATGCTTTCACAGATGGACGAGATACGCCTGCAAAAAGCTCCTTGCACTATTTAAAGATTATTAATGAGAAAATTGAATCATTAGGGCTTGGGGAGGTTGCAAGTTTATGTGGAAGATATTGGTCAATGGATAGAGACAATAGATGGGAAAGAATCGAGAAAGCATTCGAGTTATTAACTAATCCTGACTTTCCTGTCAGTCAATTAACCAGTGAAGAAGTTATTTCAAAAAGCTATAAAGAAAATATCACTGATGAGTTTTTAGAACCTGTACGTCTCACTAACTCTTACCTCAAAGAAGGGGATGGATTAATTATGTTTAATTTTCGTCCTGATCGAGCTCGTCAGTTGATTAAAGCCATAACTATTCAAAATTTTGATAATTTTCAGCGTAAGCATCACCCAAAAGTCAAAACAGTTACTTTTACCCAGTACGAAGCTGACTTACCGGTTTCAGTAGCTTTCCCGCCAGAGTCTCTAGACCACTTGTTGGGACAAGTTATTTCAGGAAATGACCTACTTCAATACAGAACTGCAGAAACGGAGAAGTATCCTCATGTTACCTACTTCTTTAATGGTGGAATTGAAAAGCCCTTACCTGGAGAACACCGCCATCTTGTTCCTTCACCAAGAGTCGCTACTTATGACATTTCACCTGAGATGTCAGCTGAAAAGCTTACAAGAAGTTGTCAAGAAGCAATTGAAAGTGGGATTTATTCTTTTGTCGTTATTAACTACGCAAATCCTGATATGGTCGGACACACTGGTATTCATGAGGCAACTAAAAAAGCAATTAATACTGTTGATAGTTGTATTGGAAAGATTCTCAACTCAACTGGGAAAATGCATGGAACACTCTTAATAACAGCCGATCATGGCAATGCTGAATTGATGAAAGGTCCAGACGGAGAACCCTGGACTGCACATACTACAAATCCAGTACCTGTCATTCTTGTAGAAGGAGAAGGCCGAAAAATAGCAGGCCAAGGCAATGCACTTCGCCTAAGAGAGGGTGGGGGTCTTGCTGATATAGCACCGACCCTGCTTCAATTACTATCGTTAGAGAAACCTAAGGCAATGACAGGTTCATCTTTGATTGAAACCATTGAGAATTCATCCAAGACTCCTCTTGTCCCACAAACTGCCTAAGACACTTTTCACATGCTGATTTCTGTTCTTTCCTGGATCTGGGTGTCCAGTGGATTATTGCTCATACTACTAGTTCTCCTACATAGTCCAAAAGGAGATGGCATGGGAGGTCTTGCCGCAAGTGGTAGTTCTATGTTCTCTAGCGCTAGCAGTGCAGAAGCAACCTTGAATAAAGCCACATGGTTCTCCTTGACAATTTTTCTCGGACTTGCTGTAATTCTTAGCGCTGGATGGTTAAAATAAACATTTCTCAATTTCTGAAGAATGATTTGAAAAAGAAAAAGATCCTGCTTTTATTTATACTTATTAATCTTTTAGGTATATCCAGTGGATCTGCGCAGAAGAAAATCTGTCATATTAAATTCAATGTGAAGGGAGATGTAAAAGAGCTTGAGAATAAAATCAATCGCCTTAAGCAAATAAAAAGATTCCCAGGGAATTCGGATTTTTTCTGCTATCAAATCGGGTTTGATCATGACAGTAATCTAAAACCAATTAGGAGCAAACCAATTTATGCATGCTGTCAAACTTAAAAGAAAAAGAGTGGCTGATATAAAAAATATAGTTCGAAATAAACTCACCTAATAATTAAATATCTCACATAAGAGATTGCTAAAGAGTAATAAACAAGAAAAGGACCAAGCTTATGCCCAGTCCTTTTCTTGTTTATGGTTTTGAATGGTTGAAGAAGACAATCAATAATCAAAGTCACCGCCCATTCCTGCACCAGAAGGAGCAGATTCTTTCTTTTCAGGCAAATCAGCAACAATGCATTCAGTTGTCAGGACCATGCCAGCAATAGAAGAAGCGTTCTGAAGTGCAGAACGAGTAACCTTGGCAGGGTCAACAATTCCTGCAGCCAGCATATCTACATATTCACCTGAAGCAGCATTGTAACCATCATGTAATGGCTTACCTTTTACATGCTCTGCGATAACCGCACCATTAGCTCCTGCATTTTCAGCTATTCTCATCAAGGGTGCAGTCAATGCTGCCTCAACAATGTTTGCTCCTATTAACTCTTCACCAGTGAGATTTTGGACTGCCCAAGATTCAACATCAGAAGCTAAGTGAGCAAGAGTTGTACCACCCCCAGGAACAATTCCTTCCTCAACAGCAGCTTTTGTGGCATTAATAGCATCTTCTAAGCGAAGCTTCTTGTCTTTCATCTCAGTTTCAGTTGCAGCTCCAACTTTGACTACTGCTACTCCACCTGCAAGCTTAGCAAGCCTCTCTTGAAGCTTCTCTTTGTCATAAGTAGAGTCTGTTTCATCCATCTGTTTTTTGATCTGCTCACATCTTGCTTGAACAGCGGCCTCATTTCCTTCTGCAACAATAGTGGTCGTATCTTTATTAATGGTCACTCTGCGAGATGTGCCAAGCATCTCTAAAGTTGCATTCTCTAACTTAAGGCCTGCGTCCTCTGTGATTAATTGACCATTAGTCAAAACCGCCATATCTTCAAGCATCGCTTTACGTCTATCACCAAATCCAGGTGCTTTAACAGCTGCAACATTCAAAACACCGCGTAAACGATTAACAACCAATGTTGCCAGTGCTTCTTTTTCAATGTCCTCAGCAATAATTAGAAGTGGTTTACCCGTTTTAGCAATTTGTTCTAATACAGGAACAAGATCCTGAACTAATCCTATTTTTTTATCTGTAAGGAGAATATAAGGCTCATCTAAAACTGCCTCCATTCTCTCAGTATCTGTTGCGAAATAAGGAGAGATATAACCTTTATCAAACCTCATTCCCTCAGTGACTTCTAATTCTGTTGTCATAGATTTCCCTTCTTCCAAGGAAATCACTCCTTCTTTACCAACTTTATCCATTGCATTTGCAATCATCTGTCCAACTTCTTCATCATTCCCTGCAGCAATAGTTCCGCATTGAGCAATCGCATTGCTATCACTTATAGGCTTAGCTTGTTCTTGAATCTTGGTAACAAGAAAGCCTGTTGCCTTATCAATGCCTTTCTTCAGAGTGATTGCATTGGCCCCAGCAGCTACATTCCTCAAGCCAGCCTTAACCATTGCATGGGCTAAGACAGTTGCTGTGGTCGTTCCATCACCTGCAGCATCATTTGTCTTTGAAGCTGCCTGACGTATAAGAGCAACGCCAGTATTTTCAATGTTGTCCTCTAGTTCAATTTCTTTAGCAATGGTTACACCATCGTTAATTATTTGAGGAGCGCCAAACTTCTTTTCTAAAACTACATTTCGTCCTTTAGGGCCAAGGGTAACAGCCACAGATTCAGTCAAAATGTCAATACCTCGCTCGAGTGCTCGGCGGGCTTGTTCGTTGTAAATAATTCTCTTAGCCATAGGAGGCGATGCGCTTTAAAAAAGAAGGGTTAAAAAGTAAAGTTTTGCTTTGATCTAAGCAATCGAATTCAATTGACTACTGCGAGGATGTCCTTTTCAGATAAAAGGACGTATTCATCGCCACCAAGCTTAATGTCAGTGCCTGCATACTTGCTATAGAGCACTTTGTCACCCACTCCAACTTCTGGAGCTTGTCGGGAACCATCCTCGTTGCGTTTTCCTGGACCAACTTGGGCCACCTCACCAACCTGAGGCTTTTCTTTGGCAGTGTCTGGGAGCAAAATCCCACCCGCCGTTTTCTCTTCTGATTCAGAGACTTTAATAAAAATACGATCTCCAAGTGGCTTAACAGTGGAGACGCTGAGAGATACAGCCGCCATGAATTAATGCAGGATCAATAGTTGTGCGAGGTTTTCGCCTAAAGAAACGAGGAAAACTCGTATCCATATGAACAACAAGATATTCACCAAAGCAGCCTCGCGACTACAACTATTCTGTGCGGTTGACCGAACCACACAACATACACTCCCTGCATAGTGGTAGTCTTGCGCGGTTTAATGCGATTTGCTTAAAAGTAAATCTTTAAAAGATTTTTGATTCTTATGGCTGCTGCTGCTACTGCGTCTACCGGAACCAAGGGTGTTATCCGACAAGTGATTGGACCAGTTTTGGATGTTGAATTTCCAGCTGGGAAGCTCCCTAAAATTCTTAATGCGCTTCGAATAGAAGGAAAAAACCCTGCAGGGCAAAATGTAGCTCTTACAGCAGAAGTCCAACAACTTCTTGGGGACCATCGTGTTAGAGCAGTCGCAATGAGTGGCACAGATGGCCTAGTGAGAGGAATGGAAGCAATTGACACAGGTGCAGCCATCTCTGTCCCGGTTGGAGAAGCAACACTTGGAAGAATTTTCAATGTGCTTGGAGAGCCAGTTGATGAACAAGGACCTGTCAAGACCTCTGAGACCGCTCCAATCCATAGAGAAGCCCCTAAGCTTACTGATCTAGAAACAAAGCCCAAAGTATTTGAGACTGGCATTAAAGTTATTGATTTATTAGCCCCTTACAGACAAGGTGGAAAGGTCGGTCTTTTTGGAGGAGCAGGAGTAGGGAAGACAGTCTTAATTCAGGAATTAATTAACAATATTGCCAAAGAGCATGGTGGAGTTTCAGTCTTCGGTGGAGTTGGTGAAAGAACTAGAGAAGGTAATGATCTATATGAAGAATTCAAGGAATCTGGTGTTATTAATTCTGATGATTTAACCAAATCAAAAGTAGCTCTTTGCTTTGGTCAAATGAATGAGCCGCCTGGAGCAAGAATGAGAGTAGGTCTATCTGCACTGACAATGGCCGAGCATTTTCGTGATGTAAACAAGCAAGATGTATTACTTTTCGTAGACAACATTTTCCGCTTCGTTCAAGCTGGTTCGGAAGTATCTGCGCTACTAGGACGGATGCCTTCTGCTGTTGGATATCAGCCAACATTAGGAACGGATGTTGGAGCTCTTCAAGAGAGAATTACTTCTACTTTAGAAGGATCTATTACTTCCATTCAAGCGGTTTATGTACCTGCCGACGATTTAACTGATCCTGCACCTGCAACAACATTTGCTCATTTAGATGCAACAACAGTTCTTGCAAGAGCTTTGGCTGCAAAAGGAATTTATCCAGCAGTAGACCCCCTAGATTCAACAAGCACAATGCTCCAACCTTCTATTGTTGGTGAAGAGCACTACAAAACAGCAAGAGCAGTTCAATCAACCCTTCAGAGATACAAAGAGCTTCAGGATATTATTGCAATCTTAGGTCTTGATGAACTTTCTGAAGAAGATCGAAGAACTGTTGATAGGGCAAGGAAAATTGAAAAGTTCTTGTCTCAGCCTTTCTTTGTTGCAGAAATCTTTACGGGGATGTCAGGGAAATACGTAAAATTAGAGGATACGATTGCTGGTTTTAATATGATTCTTTCAGGCGAATTAGATGATCTTCCAGAGCAGGCTTTCTATCTTGTAGGGGATATAAACGAAGTAAAAGCAAAAGCTCAAAAGATTAACTCAGAAAGCAAAGACTAACTCAAGGGAGTATCTTAATCCCTCTTGAGTTCAGTATTAATCAAATCTCATTTAATCACCAACTAAGCAATCAAAATGTCCCTCACCCTCAGAGTACTTGCTCCAGACAAGAGTGTGTTTGACGACACAGTAGAAGAAGTTATTCTTCCAAGCACTACAGGCCTACTTGGAATACTTCCAGGGCATATATCAATGGTTACAGCAATTGAAATAGGTGTTCTAAAAGTTCGTAGCAGCAATGGGAAATGGGACTCTATTGCTCTGATGGGAGGTTTTGCTGAAGTTGAATCTGATGATGTAACCGTGTTAGTAAATTCTGCAGAATTAGGCGCAAGTATTGATTCAGCTGATGCAGAAAAGAAACTAGAAGAAGCTAAAAATGAATTAACAAAGCTTGAGGGGGAAGGAAACTCACCAGAAAAAATCAAAGCCAAAGAAAACCTAAGCAAAGCAAGAGCCAGAGCTCAAGCAGTATTAATCAAATAAATAATCTTTGACCTAATTAAAAATCAGGCTGTCCCACAGAATGACACTTCTGGGAACTTCAATTTAGCTTCTTCTAAAGCTTTACCTTTGCCTTCCTCCTGCCAATAATTAATAACTTCTGTTGCTTTATTTAAGATTTCAACTCTTTCATTATCAGTAATCCAGGCTTTTTCTTCTAATTCAGTCTTAAGGGTTTCCCAAGCATCTTCCCTCGGCCAAAAGAAATAAGCAGTAAGAGGACTAGTACCGCCTCCAACTATTTGATCCACGGCCAAGGCCACATTATCTGGAAGCCAAAGAATCTTTAAAAGAAACCTTCCCTCATCTGCTTTAGGTGTATGACCAGAAGGAACGCCATCAGCATCAAAGGTTGCAGAAGCAAGCACTTCTGCCGCACCAAGCATGCCTGGTCGACCTGCTTTAGCCTTTTGGTCTCCAGCTACCTCAGAATTTGAATTGGCCTGATCCTCTTGAATCGCAGAGGAACTATCAGAAACGCTCATTTCTAAGCCTTATACAACTAACAATGAACTAACTTAACAGGATTAGCTGCATTCAGGTAAGTTTGGATTTCAAAGCATTAGTACTATTCGACATAGATGGCGTTGTTCGTGATGTTGAGAATAGCTACCGGTTAGCACTTCAAGAAACAGTAAACCATTTCTCTAAATGGAGGCCTAGTAATCAAGTCATTGATTCTCTTAAATCTGAAGGAAATTGGAATAATGACTGGGATGCAAGTCTTGAGCTAATAAGAAGAAGAAAAGAGTTGAAAAAACTCAGAATCAAATTACCTTCTAGGGATAATTTAATACGCGAATTCAGTAAATTTTATTTTGGTAGCAACCCTGAAAATCAAGACCAAACTAAATGGAATGGATTTATCAAAAATGAAAAGCTTCTTGTAAATAAAGAATTTTTCGACAAGTTAACTGAGCAAGAAGTTGGTTGGGGTTTTGTTAGTGGGGCTGAACCTCCTTCAGCAAAATTTGTTCTCGAACGTCGTATTGGCCTAATTGCACCTCCCCTAATAGCTATGGGTGATGCACCCGACAAACCAAACCCTGAAGGCTTAATCAGATTAGGGGAACAACTATTATCAAAGCCTCTAGGCAAAGGCACTCCTCCTATTGCATACGTTGGAGACACAGTTGCAGATGTTCTGACAATTGGACGAGCACGCAAAAAATGTCCAAACCAACGATTTACCAGTTTTGCAGTAGCGCCCCCGCACCTACATAAAAAAGCAAATATTCAGGAGCGTACAGTTTATGAATATCAACTCAAGAAAGCAGGAGCAGATGTAATCCTTTTATCAACTAATGACATTATCAAGCATATTTCAAATTGGTAAGTCTCTAAAATAGTAAATATTTATCGTTCCATTTCATCAATTGCTTTCAAGGCATTAGACGAAAGGACATCAGGTTGATCGCAAGTAACTAAAACATCATCTTCAATACGAATGCCGATATTTTTCCAGCGTTCTGGAACACTTGGCTGTCCTTCTGGGACAGGAGTAAGATCACTAATATATATCCCAGGCTCAACAGTTAAGACCATCCCTGGTTCAAGAGGAATTGGGTACTCACCCAAGCGATAGGCTCCTACATCATGAACATCTAAACCAAGCCAATGACCTGTTCTATGCATATAGAGATGTCTATATAACCCTTGTTCGATCAATGAATCAAGAGAACCTTTTAGCAAGCCAAGGTCTACCAACCCTTCAACCAAAACTCTCAGTGCTTGCGAATGAATTTCTTCAGCATTTTGTCCAGGTAATACATATTGAATAGCTGCATTCTGAGCAGCCAAAACAACTTCATAAATAGCCCTTTGCTCAGAAGTAAACTTCCCATCAATAGGAAAAGTTCTTGTTATATCACCATTGTAATAATCATTAGTTGAGCATCCAGCATCAATGAGAACTAATTCTCTATCTTTCAAAAGAGAATTATTAGCGGTGTAGTGAAGAATACAAGCATTTTTCCCACCTGCAACGATTGAACCATAAGCAGGTCCTCTCCCTCCTTGATCCAAAAAGGATTTTTCTAAAACTGCCTGAATTTGACGCTCATTCATCCCAGGTCGAGTTGAATGTCGAGCTATTTCATGAGCATTTGAAGAAATGCGAGCAGCTTCTCGCAAGCGTTCAATTTCCCAAGAGTCCTTTCTCAATCTCAATTTATGAAGGAAAACAGAAGGAGCAGTTAATCCTAATGGGACTAAGTCACCTCTTGATGATCTTTCTAACAGCTCAGACCAGACTTTTAGAATCAAAGGCTCTACTTTCGGATGTTTACCGATACGGAAAACAATATTTTCAGCTCCATGGAGACATTCACCCAACTTCTTAGGAAAATCGCTTAAGGGATAAGCAATGTCAGCGTGAAACTGATCAATAGCACCTTGGACTCCCCACCGAAAACCACTCCAAATTTCTGCAGTTCTCTCTTTTGGCAAAACAAATAAAAGATATTTTTCACCTTCTGGCCGATGAGGTAAGAACAATGCAATTGCTTCAGGTTCATCAAAACCAGTTAAATACCAAAAATCACTATCCTGCCTAAAGGGATACTCACAATCTGCATGATGTGTCACCAAGTTTGCAGCAGGAATTATTGCCGCACTACTTCCCAATTCTTGCAAGAATCCTTCACGCCGATGCTGATAAATCCGCTGATTGTTCACAGTAACTTCATAATCAATTAAATCCTTAAGGATGGCAGGAATCAAAACATCATGGAAAATGAAGTTCTAATGATTCTTCAAAATTACTGAAGATCCCAAAGGTATGAATACTGACATTATATTCCTAACAACTCTTGTTGCTATTGTCTTAATTGGTTCGGCATTGTGTTCAGGAGTAGAAGCTGCTCTCTTAACTGTAAATCCATTACGAGTTCATGAACTTGCTGCAGAGCATCCCAAAGTAAGGGGAGCAAAAAAATTGGCAAAGTTGCGACATCGACTTGGCCGAACGCTAACTGTTTTAACGATTGCCAATAACAGTTTTAATATTTTTGGAAGTTTAATGTTGGGCATCTATGCGACTTTTGTATTTAATGCAGGATTCGATCGAGCCTTATTTTCAATAGGCTTGACCATTTTGGTTCTTCTAGTTGGTGAAATACTTCCAAAATCAATAGGAGCAAAACTTTCTTTGCAGATTTCATTGATTAGTGCGCCAATACTTCATCTTTTAAGTATTTTAATGCGTCCATTAATCCTTCCACTAGAGCACTTGTTGCCAGTCATAACAGCTGAGAGTGAGATTACAACTGATGAAGAAGAAATTAGACAGATGACAAGACTAGGATTACAAAAAGGTCAAATAGAAGCTGATGAGGCAGCCATGATAGGGAAGGTTTTTCAACTCAATGATTTAACTGCAAGAGATCTTATGACTCCACGAGTAGCCGCCCCATCTCTTGATGGTGCTACTACATTAGGAAATTTAAAGACTCTCTTGTTAACCAATAATTCTCAATGCTGGGTTGTACTTGGTAAAGAAGTGGACAAAGTACTAGGGGTAGCAAAGAGAGAACGTCTACTCACAGCATTAGTGCAAGGGCAAACACAATTAACACCAATAGATCTTTGTGAAGCAGTAGAATTCGTGCCTGAAATGATTCGAGCTGATCGATTACTAACCTCTTTCAACAAAGACAAAAAAGGAGTAAGAGTTGTTGTTGATGAGTTTGGAGGATTCGTAGGTGTAATTGGAGCTGAGGCAGTCCTAGCTGTTTTGGCAGGTTGGTGGAGGAAGTCGAAAAGATGATGCGTTCGCAACCCAAGGGGAGAGCTTATAGCGCTTTACTCAAAGAGTGGAAAGAGTGCCTAGATCTAAGCCCACTAGAAAAAGTACACTTTGGGGGAGAAATTCAGGCACTAAGCAAACAGATATATCGATTAGAGAATAGGCATGCAAGGATAGCTGCTTTTGGTCGAGTAGGCGTTGGAAAATCAAGCCTACTGAATGCGTTATTTGGAAAAAAAGTTTTTGCTACTGATATTGCACATGGCTTTACTCGGGAAGCCAAAGGAATCCAATGGAATCACTCTATTACAAATCTAAAGTCAATTGAATTAGTAGACACCCCAGGGATAAATGAAATTGCTTCACCTGAGAGAGATTGTCTTGCTTTAGAAGTTGCTCTTCATTCCGACTTGGTTTTGTTAATTCTTGACAGCGATATAACTAGTGTCGAGATTAATGCTTTGCAAACACTTATTAATAATGGTAAGCCAGTTTTGTTAATTTTAAATAGATGTGATCAATGGGAGTCAAATGAAATAGAGAAACTTGTCCAAAGTATTAAAAGTCGTCTACCAAATATAGCTAAAAGCATAACAATTGAGACTATATCAGCAGCACCACGAAAAGCGAAGATATATTCAAATGGACGGATCCACAGCCAAGAATGTGAATCAGATGTATATTCTCTTAAAAATACATTGCTCAATATTTTAGAGAAACAAGGAGATACTCTTCTCACACTTAATACTTTGAGGCAAGCTGACTCTTTTCATCTTTCTCTTAAGAGTGGTCGACTCAAGAGAAGACAGTCCGAAGTACAAGGTCTTATTGGCAAATTTGCAACTTTGAAAGCATCTGGCGTTGCTGCAAACCCTATATTAATATTTGATCTTGCAGCAGGATTAGCTTTAGATACGGCACTCGTGATTCAACTAAGTAAAATCTATGGGTTCGAATTAAAAGGGGCTTCCGCAAGGAAGCTCCTTCAAAAATTATCTATGCACAATAGTTTGCTCGGTGGAGTACAACTTGGTATTCAATGCACCTTGTCAGTAATACAGCACCTTTTATTTCTAGCATCTCCCTTCACAGGGGGCGTAAGCCTTATATCCTCTGCACCAGTTGCCCTGGCTCAAGCAGCTGTTGCTATTCATACGACAAAGATCACTGGGCGGTTAGCAGCAGAAGAGCTACTCTATAATAGCTATAGATCGGTTCCAAATCCAACATCTATTCTCAGAAAGCTTACTAGAACAAATTCTCAGATGAGTCAATATCTCTTAAATTGGGACATGAATAGTAATAAGAAGAGCTTTGACAAAGCTCTCTTGCCATGAAAAGAACAATCTATAGTTCCATAGCTTTACTTGGGACAAGTGCCGATCCTCCTACTACTGGTCATAAAGCTATCTTGATTGGCCTAAGCAAGCTTTTCCCAACTGTTGTGACTTGGGCCAGCAATAACCCTGAGAAGAAGCACAGAGCATCGCTTGATCAACGCCATGAACTTCTGAGTACTTTAGTAGAGGCTATTAATCTCCCAAACCTACAGCTAAGGCAAGAATTAAGTAGTCAATGGGCCCTAATGACTCTAGAACAAGCAAAAGGTTATTGGCCAGGTAAAAGTCTCATGTTAATTATAGGTAGTGATCTAGTGAAGTCTCTACCAAATTGGTTCGAAGCCAAAAAGGTACTTAGGGAAGCAGGGATTGGGGTTGTCCCTCGTCTAGGTTGGCCAATAAATAGTAATGAATTACAGGTAATCACAAAGATGGGTGGGAAGGTTACTGTATTACCATTAGATATTCCAGCTGCAGCTAGTTCTGCAATCCATTCTAACCCACACCTTTCTTATATACCAAAGGCAATTCTACCAATTCTTAAAGAAAAGAATCTCTATGGTATTTTCTAAAAACAATAATGAAACTTTGCCTTGCACAACTAAATCCTCTAATTGGTGATTTAAAAGGTAACTGTGCAAAAATCATCAACACCTGCACAAAGGCTAATAAGAACAATGCAGACCTTGTAATCACACCTGAGCTCTCACTATTGGGCTATCCTCCAAGAGACTTACTATTTAATCAACAGCTTGTAAATAGGCAATGGGTATTTTTAGAGAAGATTTCAGCTCATATTAATAGTCATGCAACTCACTTAGCCGTTTTAGTTGGAGTAGCAGAACCAACACCTGATCCCCAAATTCCACGCCTATTCAATTCAATTGCACTTATCACTAGAAATGGATGGGAGATCGTATGCAGGAAACAATTGCTCCCTACCTATGACGTATTTGATGAAAAGCGATATTTTAGGCCTTCAGATAGTTCTGGATACATGGATTTTGAGATTGAAGGCAAGACATGGCAAATTGGGTTGACAATTTGTGAGGACATATGGGTGGAGGAAAAGATTCAAGGCCAACGTTTACTTGGACCAGATCCAATAGCTAGTCTTGCTACGAGAAAGATAGATCTACTTTTAAATCTATCGGCTTCCCCGTTTACTTATACTAAAAGATTAATACGTCAACAAATAGCAGGGGAAGCTGCTAAGCGTCTTAACTGTCCAGTTATATATCTCAATCAAGTCGGTGGGAACGATGAATTGATCTTTGATGGTTCGAGTTTTATCACTAATCACGAAGGTCTAACAACTTTTTCGCTTCCTTTATGTAAAGAATCGGTTACCTTCTGGGACTATAGCTATACAAAAGAAGCTTCCTCTCTAGCTATCCCAGATACAGAAGAATTACTTCTAAATGCATTAGTACTAGGCTTACGTGATTACGTTGAGAAGTGTGGATTCAAGAGTGTAGTGCTAGGCTTAAGTGGTGGGATTGACTCTGCATTAGTGGCAATTATTGCCTGTGCTGCTCTTGGTGCAGAGAATGTCTTAGGGGTACTAATGCCATCACCATGGAGTTCAGCAAGCTCTGTTCAAGATGCCAAAGAGCTTGCTAAAAAGCTAGGCCTTCCCACAGAGATAATACCCATCACAGCATTAATGCATAGTTATGACCAAAGCCTTAAAGTGCCCCTAGGAGAACTCCCTCAAGGGTTAACTGCTGAAAATCTTCAAGCACGAATCAGAGGGACCCTTCTAATGGCAATAGCAAATAATCAAAAGCATCTACTTTTATCGACAGGTAACAAGTCAGAGTATGCTGTTGGATACTGCACACTCTATGGTGATATGAATGGTGGTCTCTCTGTCATAGGAGACCTCTATAAAACCAGCGTCTTCAAGCTATGTAACTGGCTTGATAGCGACAAGGCTTCTCAATGCAGAAGGTCCTTAAAGCTCCCAAGCAGTGGAGCTCTTGTAGGTAACTCAATTCGAACAAAACCTCCTAGCGCAGAACTGAGTCCGAATCAATTTGACAGTGACTCAATACCTGACTATGAAATTCTTGATCCAATCCTTAAAGAGCTAATCGAAAAACAAGATCAACAAACATCAATTTCCAACCAAGAACATGGGACAGATTTAAGACAAAGAGTCCAGAAGTTGTTCAAACAAGCTGAATTTAAAAGGCGCCAGGCTCCTCCCGTGTTAAAAGTAAGTGACCAAGCATTTGGTAGTGGTTGGAGAAAACCTATTGCATCAACATAATAGGAAATAAACTAAAAAATCAAACCGAAAGGAATTCTCTCTAAAAAACTTACATGTCCTCATCAGTCTTATCAGCACCAATTTCAAGTATTGGCATCCCTAAAGAAATCAAATCAGATGAACTTAGAGTTGCCATTACTCCTGACGGTGTAAAGGAGCTTGTAAACCAAGGGCTTGAGGTAAGAGTGCAATCAGAGGCAGGTCAGGGAGTAGGGATTGCTGACAACTCCTTTGCTGAAGCAGGCGCCACCATTGTTGATCGTAATGGAGCCTGGTCGGCTCATCTTGTCGTCAAAGTAAAAGAGCCTCAAGAAGAAGAATATAAGTTACTCAGAGAAGATATGGTTCTATTAACATATCTGCATTTGGCAGCATATCCAAAAGTTGGAGAAGCTTTGTTAAAAGCAGGTACAACCAGCATAGGTTATGAGACAGTGCAAATGGAAGATGGGACGTTACCCTTACTTGCTCCTATGAGTGAAATCGCTGGTAGGCTGGCAGCCCAAGTGGGTGCACATTTACTGGAGAAGCCTCACGGAGGCAGGGGAATTCTTATTGGAGGATGTACTGGAGTCAGGCCTGCAAGAGTTATTGTGCTAGGGGCAGGAACAGTAGGATGGAATGCGGCTAGGTTAGCAGCTGCTATGGATGCAGAGGTAATGCTACTAGATAGATCACCAGAACGACTACGTAAACTTGAGGCTCATCGACGAGGTCGATTAGAAAGCATAGTAAGCAGTAGGGGACTCCTCGAAAGACTCATACCGTCAGCTGATCTAGTTATTGGTGCTGTACTCAACCCAGGTGGCAGAGCACCAACACTAGTAGATGAAAGTATGGTTTCTCAAATGAAACTCAACTCAGTTATTGTAGATGTATCAATCGATCAAGGTGGCTGTATTGCTACAAGTCTTGAGACTACTCACACTAAACCTACAATAAATATTAAAGGCATTCAGCATTATGCAGTCAGCAATATGCCTGGTGCTGTTCCATTTACATCAACTGAAGCGTTAGTAAGTGTTACCCTGCCATATATTCTAGGAATTGCAGGTCGAGGACTAGAGGGTGCACTTACTGAACGTCCAGAGATTGTTTCTGGACTTAATACAATAGGGGGGTCAGTTTGCCATCCAGGAGTAGCAAAAGCTCTTGGTATCCAGCCAAGGCATCCAATGGCATGCCTGAATTGAAAAAGCCTATGTCAAAGATACTCTTTCAATTGGTCGGTTTAAAGAAGAAATAGAAATGCCTTCTCTCAATGCAAATAAAAGTCCAGCCGCCTCCAAATAGTTAGAAGCAATAAACACACTCATGCTTCTATCAATATTGTCTCCAACTCTTACGCCTAAAGCTTCCAAATCAACTTTCGAAATCCCTGGATTTGAAACAACAATAAGAGGAATACCCCTCTCAATACACCCTAAAACAGCTTCTCCACCTAACGCACACTGCGGAGCAATTGCAGCCCCAAGCTTTTCAATGCTGATCAAGTCTGAACGATCTAAAAGAGTAGTTTGTTTTAAAACGTCAAGCTTGACCAGATCAGGTGCACGACTTAGTCCAACTAAAACACATGGTAAGAATGTATGCCCCAATTCTTCTCCTGCAACACGAGGATCTAAGCAAGTTTCCATTTCTACTGGGGCTAATGCAGGAGCATGAGCACATGGAATGCATAAATGATGAACCAATACATGACTGATCACAGCCTCACAACCTGACATCAGATCCACTCCTTTACCTTGTCGATAGGCATCTAAGCCTTTTGGCTCTATGTCATCAGGGAATCTAGTAACAACAGCTATAGCAGTTGCACCTTCTTCTTTCAATCTCTCTCCTGCCCTTAACAATGGTTCTAAGCTAGTGAGTTCACCCCAACTAGCTCCACTTATTGATGTCGTAGTAGATATCTCTAAAGGAGTTTCTGTCAGAGTTACTGGGCCAATATCAAGGCCCAAGGTTGCACGACAACCATCAATTACTTGTATATGTCTCTGAAGAATGTCTGGTTCTAAACCTGCATCGATTAATACACCTACTTTTTGGCTAATAGAAGGCCGCAATAAAAGATCACCGCATGCAAATCGATCAATAGAGAAACCTTCAACATATTGGATTCGCTTATCATTCCAATAAAGAGAAGCTCCATTCATTACATTAGGATGCGTAATCAAACACCCACTTGCCGCTGCAAGCAAGCGGGCAAATGGAATAGCATCACCTGCAAAACCTCCAACTTCACAACCAATCCCTGTAGGAATTAGCAAGAGAGTTGGGAATGGTGTGGAAAGATTCACTTGTTTAAGTAATTCTGACAACAGCTTCAATATTTAATTGTCGGATACAGCCAGGTTCAGAAGAAGCAGAAATACTTGTAATAGCCCATCGAATGGGATCTCCAAACTTCCTTAATTCCTCTACTACATAGCTACGAAGATCTTGAATCACTACTGTCTCTGGCCAGTCAAGTTTTAATTCAAGAGACTTAAGTCTCACATCTACTCCTACTTTAAACTCTTATATTATGCATTTGATCCACCAACAACTTCAAGAATCTCTTGAGTAATTGCTGCTTGGCGTGCTTTATTATATGTGAGGCTTAGGGTTTTAGCTAATTCCTTTGCATTGTCACTAGCGTTATTCATTGCAGTCATGCGACTTGCTAATTCAGAAGCTGCTGCTTCTTGCAACGCTCTAAGAAGTTGGTTCTGCAAATATAAGGGCAAAAGAGAGTTCAATAAATCATCTGGACTTTGTTCAAATACAACATCAGAAGGTAACTTGGGCTCTTCATTTGGAGGCGCTAAATCCTTTTCTATAACGAGGCGACTGTCTTTAGTTGTAATTCTAAAAATCTCGTCATCTTCTTGAGCAATCCCCTGAGGATCAAGAGGGAGAAGCGTCTGGATAACTGGATTACAACTTACAAGACTAATAAACTTTGTATAAATAATCTCTACCCGATCAGTACTTTCTGAAAGAAACTCTGACAAGACTTCACTAGTCGCCTCCTCAGCATCTATAGCTGTTGGGACTTGCTCAAGTCCTTGAAAGGAAGCACTAATAATGTACTGACTACTTCTATTCTTAAAATAAGTAATAGCTTTTCGACCAATTAGTACCAAGTTAGTTTCAAATCCCTGTCTTTGCAGTTCTTGATAACGCTGCTCTGTTTGCTTGATCACATTAGTGTTGTAACCACCGCAAAGCCCTCTGTCCCCAGTCACTGCAAGCAAAGTAACTTTTTTAACCTCACGTTTTTTAAGAAGTGGAGAGTCAGCCGCTTCAAACTGCATACGTGACTGTATGTTTTCAAGAACTCTTGCCAAGCGATCAGCAAAAGGACGACTTCGCAGCACTTGCTCCTGGGCACGTCTTACCTTAGCTGCTGCAACCAAACGCATTGCCTCAGTAATCTTACGAGTGTTCTTCACAGAAACAATTCTGTCTCGAATGTCCTTTAGGTTTGCCATTTAATAAAAATCTCCTGGATAGCCTTAGGGTTAAGCAGATGCCAACATCGAGGATTTCACCTCGTTTATTGACTCTTTAAGGACTGATTCAAGCTCATCACTGAGCTTTTTCTCAGAAAGGAGTTTAGAGATATACTCAGGCTTGCTGGTTTTGAGATATTCACGAAGTTCAGACGCAAATTTTGTCACTTCATCTACTGGTACTTCGTCGATTAACCCTTTGACCCCTGCATAAACTACAGCAACCTGCTCAGCAAGATTTAAAGGTGCAAACTGTGCTTGTTTGAGAAGTTCTCTTAAACGTGTTCCTCTTGCAAGCTGTTGCTGAGTAGCTTCATCCAAATCTGAGGCAAATTGTGAGAATGCAGCAAGCTCATCAAATTGAGCCAATTCAAGTTTCAAAGTACCAGCAATTTTCTTAATAGCTTTGGTTTGAGCTGCTCCACCAACACGACTCACAGAAATACCAACATTAATAGCTGGTCTCAAGCCAGAGTTAAATAGGTCTGCACTTAAGAAGATTTGACCATCAGTAATAGAAATAACATTGGTAGGGATATAGGCAGATACATCTCCAGCCTGAGTTTCAATTATTGGTAGTGCTGTCATTGAGCCACTACCCATTGCATCAGAAAGCTTCGCTGCTCTTTCAAGTAAACGACTATGGCAATAAAAAACATCCCCAGGGTAAGCCTCACGTCCTGGTGGACGACGAAGTAATAGCGACATTTGACGATAAGCCTGAGCCTGTTTAGTTAAATCATCGTAAATAACCAATGTCGCCTTTCCTTGATACATAAAATGCTCAGCAATCGCTGCCCCTGTATAAGGTGCTAAATATTGCAAAGCTGCTGCTTCTGAAGCACTTGCATTTACAACAATTGTGTAATCCAACGCACCCTTTTCCCGTAAGACCTCAACAACTTGTGCAACTGAAGCTGACTTCTGACCAACCGCTACATACACACAAACAACATCTTGTCCTTTTTGATTGATAATCGTATCAATAGCAATAGCTGTCTTCCCTGTTTGGCGATCACCAATAATCAACTCTCTCTGTCCTCTTCCGATAGGGATCATTGCATCGATAGAGGTTATGCCAGTTTGCATCGGCTCATGAACCGATTTCCTTTTAATGATCCCAGGGGCAATTGACTCAATCAAACGAGAATCACTGGTGGCAATTTCTCCACTACCATCTACTGGTTGACCAAGAGAGTTAACAACCCTCCCTAACATTGCATCACCAACAGGAACAGAAGCAATCTTCCCAGTTGCCTTAACAGTACTTCCCTCTTGAACTCCAAGGGCTTCTCCCATTAGAACTACCCCAACATTGTCATCCTCTAAGTTCAGAGCAATTCCTTCAGTCCCATCCTCAAATTCAACTAATTCGCCAGCCATAGCTTTTTGCAAGCCATAAACTCTTGCGATTCCATCACCAATTTGGAGAACAGTACCTACATTGCTGACTGAAACTGACTTGTCATAATCAGCAATCTGTTTTTTCAGGATTGAACTAATTTCGTCGGGACGTATAGAAACCATGGGAGGAGAATGTAGTTAAAGTGAGGGAGTGGTGAAAGGGAAGGAATTAAGAAGAAAGTTGATTGAGCTAGCTTACCTTTCCAAGCGCAAGGCCCAAGCGACGCACCTGTCCTGAAAGGCTTGCATCGATGACCTTGGACCCAACATTGATAATAAAACCACCAATTAAGTTAGGATCAACTTTTAGATCTAATTCTAAATTGTCAGTGCCAGCTACTGATTGTACCGTCTTAAGAATTTTTTCTTGCTGGTCTTCAGTTAATGCAATTGCTGAAGTTACTGTTGCTAGAGCAATATTACGTTGTTCACGATAAAGCTCAAGAAGCCTTTCGAGAACAGAGTTCAAGTAACCTATTCGCTGCCTATCAGCAAGTAATTTCAAGAGGTTCATCAAAGAAGGTGAAACTTCTTTAGCAAAAATCTTCTCAAGAACTTTTTTCTTACTCTCGATTTCAAGAACAGGTGATGACATAGCATCACTAAACTCTGGAGATTGATCCCAAAGCTCTAGTAATGACTTTGACTGATCAACTATCTGATCAACTTCATTACGGCTTTCAGCAACTTGAAGGAATGCTTCTGCGTATGGAGTGGTGATGTTATTAAGTAATGGCATCTAAATGTCTCCAATATTTTTAATTGACTGCCTTAAAAACTTGTCTTGTGCTTTTTCATCAAGTTCTCCAGAAAGACTAGAAAGGGCTTTTTCAATTGCTAATTCAGCAGCCTCTCTTCGAAGTTGATTGCTTACTCTTGAAGCTTCTAAGTTGAGATCAGAAGCAGCACCTTGTTTTATTCTCGCCATTTCTAAGACAGTACGTTTTTCGCTCTCTAAGCGAATTGATTCTGCTCTAGCCTGACAATCACTTCTAATTTTGTCAGCTTTCTTCTCAGCAGATGCAAGTTCTAATTTTGCTTGTTTAAGGGCATTAGAAGCCTCATCCAAACGATCTTCAGCATCTTTAAGATCCTGCAATATTGAAGATCGACGTTTCTCAAGCATGCTGCCTAAGAAACCAGGAAGAAATTTATAAAGACCAAATACAACAACAGCAAGATTAAGTAAATTTGTCTCAAATAAATTGAGATTTAATCCAAATCCTTCGGTTGCAAAAATCAGTGAATAGTTCATTTAGCTGCCAATAACTTTTGAACAATCAAATCACCAAGCCTGTCAGCATCTGACTTGAGCTGGTTAAGAGCAGATTCACGTTGAGAATCAATCTCTCTTCTTACTTTCTCTCTAGAAGCGTTAGCCTCAGAGTTAGCTAAAGAAAGAGCTTCCTTATAAAGCTTGTCAGAATCATCTTCAGCTTCAGCAATAACTTTTTGAGCAGCCTGGCGGGCACCCTTTAGCTGATTTTTTAAATCAGTCTCGAGCTTTTCAACCTCAGCGAGCTTCTTCTTAGCCTCGGTACGACTAGTTAAAACGTAATCTTCTCTTTCTTCAACAACCTTACCGACAGGTTTAAAGAAAAGAGCATTAAGAATGTAGGTGAGGAGTACAACCTGAGCTGCCATAAGAGGCAGAGTCGCATCAAAGTCGAATAGACCTCCCTCACTAGCACCAAACAGAAGCAAGCTGGTCATTTAGCAGGCGAGCGTGAGTTTAAAAAAGACTCTTAATCAAGTATTAAGAGCTTGGAAAAAAAATTCAAATCAGATTCGAGGAAGACCTGAAACCAAACGAGATAGTTTGTTTAAAGATCAACCTCACGATTTGAAATTCTTCAACCAGCAAATGGGTTGGCGAATAGCAGAACCAAAGCAACCACTAGGCCATAGATGGTTAGCGATTCCATGAAAGCGAAAGAAAGAAGCAAAGTACCTCTGATCTTGCCTTCGGCTTCAGGCTGGCGTGCAATGCCTTCTACTGCGCCTTGAGCAGCGCTACCCTGACCGATACCAGGGCCGATAGCGCCAAGGCCTACAGCTAAACCAGCGGCAACAACAGAAGCGGCGGTGGTAATGGAATCCATAATTTTGCTAAAGATTTGAAGCGCCTTCTAAGCGCGTATTAAGAGAAACCGGGAGTTTATACCTGCGAGGGGTACATCTCATAATTAATAAGATGAGTTCAAAAAAGATTGAACCTATTCGCAAGGGGTTTGCCAGAAAAATAAATAATTTCTAGCAACAAAAGTTTTGATTAATGATGTTCTTCGACTGCTTCACCAATGTAGTAAGCAGCAAGAGTTGCAAAAATCAAGGCTTGAATAGCACTAGTAAACAAACCAAGGAACATAACAGGTACTGGAAGAACAAGTGGTACTAGAAAAACAAGTACCGCAACAACAAGTTCATCAGCCAATATGTTTCCAAATAAACGGAAGGAAAGAGAGAGCGGCTTGGTGAAATCCTCAACAATCTTGAATGGGAGCATGATAGGTGTTGGATGAACGTAGTACTCGAAGTAACGCAATCCTTTATTGCTCAAGCCCGCATAAAAGTAAGAAAGTGACACCAAAAGAGCTAGTGCGACGGTTGTATTGATATCAGCCGTAGGTGCTCCTAGTTCTCCACTAGGGAGTTCGATTAACTTCCATGGAATTAAGGCCCCTCCCCAATTGCTCACAAAAATGAACAAGAAAAGAGTGCCTATAAATGGCATCCAGTCTCTATAGACTTTTTCTCCGATCTGAGTGCGAGCCAAATCGCGGATGTAATCCCAAAGAAACTCAAGTAAATTTTGAACGCCTTTAGGGTCACGTTCCATCTTTTTGGTGCCAACTACAACAAGAGTTAGCAAAGCACCAATAAGAATCCATGAGGTCATAAAAACCTGACCATGGATCCTTAATTTTCCAAGCTGCCAATAAAGGTGTTGGCCAACTTCAAGAGCAGCAAACGGTAAAACAAATGGAGAGGTACCCATTTTTAAAGAAATGAAAAGTCGCCAAAGCGACATTGTGTCTTAGTAAAACCTTGAAAAACCATCTCAAAAATCAATTAACCAGATTTTTCCGAGCATAAGGCTCAAGTAAAAACTGAATAATTAAAGATGGCTTGTAAAGCAAGAAGCCGACCAAAGAAGGAAGCAAATGAAGATCAGGTACTTTTGCAACTACCAGAACTAGTGCTACCGGAACAATCAATTGGACCTTGCCAACCGAAGATGAAGATTTACCAAGAGACCCAATATTTTTGGCGAGTAGCCGCAAATAAATGATTCCTGAGCATGCTCCTAAAAGAAGACTAATAGCAGCATTAAGATCAACAAAAAGGATGGAAACTACGGCTGCAAAAGCTGTTACAACCAAGTTAATCCTGAATATGCGTAGCTGAAGCAACACATATTCCGCAGATAGATCTCCAGAATTATTTCCTGAAGACTCAAGGTCCTCTGAAAGCTTTAGTCTTTCACTGGTCTCCCTACTTGAACACAAGTCACCATCTCCATTTCGGGAGTTAGCATCAGATGTAACAGATGTGGATGCCAGCAAAGGTTCCAATGCTCCAAAGGCCCGCGGAATCTACCATGCAGTAGGTAAAAAAACCGTATTCATCCTTAAAAGTGCTTTAAAAAACATGATTTCTTTTTAAGATCGAGGACCTAGCAGAGGACAAAAAAGCTCATTTTTAAACCAAAGAGGCCTTATCAAAAGAAGAGAAGCACAATTTATAAATTAAGCTGCAAAGTTAGAGCAAATTAATTGTCTTTAAGCTCAGACAATTAATTGAAAATACACCCGTTGCTATTTTGAAACTTTTAAAAAATATTAACTGGCATTTCTAAATTGATAATCCATAGTTTATTTCAAATAAATATTTAACTGCACTTGGCAAATCGCTTTATAAGCGGCTCAATAGAAAAAAGCATTTTAAGAAAAGCTTTGAGAACTCCCACAATAAAAAAAATTGATGGAGACTCTCTTTCCACAGAAATCTCGAACAAATATGTTCTAAGAAATATAGGTAGGAGTCCAATTTGGGGAAAGCTTATTCCACTTCCTTGGCAACTTTGGCCTGCAGAAGCGAGACTCTTATTAGCTCTAATGGTTTTTTGGAGTATTGCTGGCCTTTGTATTCTTGGGTCTGCAAGTTGGTGGGTCGCAACAAGAGAAATGGGTGAAGGTAGTTATTTTATCAAGCGTCAACTGATGTGGCTTTTTACGAGTTGGACAATTGCTTGGTTAGCCATATCAATAAACTTAAGAAGATGGCTTAGGATATCTAAAGTTTGTTTGCTAATCTGCCTCCTATTAGTAGGAGCCACTCTTATTTTTGGGAGTAATATTAATGGAGCCTCAAGGTGGTTAATTCTTGGTCCTATTAGACTCCAGCCATCTGAATTAGTTAAACCTTTTTTAATTCTTCAAGCAGCAAATCTTTTTGCACAATGGAAACGTATAAAAAATGGAAAAAAGCTTTTAGAGTTAAGCATTTTTGGTACATTAATTCTTTTAATTCTAAAACAACCGAACCTAAGCACAGCTGCTCTTATAGGGATCCTAATTTGGATGATTGCACTTTCTGCAGGTGTAAGTTTTAAAAATCTTTTTTTAGCAGCATTATCAGGAGTAGGGCTTGGGGTCTTTAGCATTACAAGACATGAATATCAACTTTTACGAGTTACTTCATTCCTCAATCCATGGGAAGACCCACATGGGAATGGCTACCAGCTAATACAAAGTCTCCTTGCAATAGGATCTGGTGGATGGTTTGGGGAAGGCTATGGACTATCAACGCAAAAACTTTTGTATCTACCCTTTCTAAACACAGATTTTATTTTCTCTGTATATGCTGAGGAATTTGGTTTTGCAGGTTCATTCATGCTCATAATATTCTTTATACTAATTGCCTTTCTTGGGTTAAAAATATCTTTAAGAAGCCAAAATAATTACTCAAAGCTCATCTCAATTGGCTGTAGCACAATGCTAATTGGTCAGTCCATAATGCATTTAGCAGTTACATCTGGATCAATGCCAACGACTGGCTTGCCGCTTCCTTTTATCAGTTACGGGGGCAACTCATTACTCTCAAGTTTTCTTATTGGAGGACTATTATTAAGATGCTCACTTGAATCTAGTGGCTTAATCGGAGGATTAAAAATTAAGAAGAAGCTCAATTAGAGATTCTAAAGTTTAGATTTATAGGAGCAAACCTCATTTTTGTTATTTCGTCTTTAAATCTTGTTATGTCTGATTTAGCTCAAAGTAGTGAGCAAATTATCAGGCATGGATTGGAGTCTCCTAGTCCGTTAACACTATTCATTGTTTTTATAGGAGGTTTACTTACAAGCCTTGGACCTTGTTCATTGTCACTTTTGCCTGTAACGATTGCTTATCTAAGTGGATTCAACAAAGAACAAAATCCGTTTTTTAAAAGCCTAGTTTTCTGTAGCGGAATAGTCTTATCTCTCATCATATTGGGCAGTCTGAGCGGTCTGCTAGGGAAAATTTACGGTCAAATACCTTCAGGAATAAGCTTACTAGTCCCAATTATAATGGTTCTTATGGGATTAAACCTCCTAGGGATACTAAAGATAAGGCTTCCAAATGGTCCAGGGATTGATATCTGGAAAGAAAAAATACCTGCTCCACTTTTACCAATTGCTGCTGGGTTAACATTTGGGCTAGCATCTTCGCCTTGTACAACTCCAGTTTTAGCTGTTCTTTTAGCTTGGATCGCTGAAAATGGAAATCCAGCTAGTGGTGTAATTCTTTTAGCATGCTTTGGTTTTGGACAAGTCATACCTCTTTTATTAGCAGGAACAACTGCTGCTGCAATTCCAACACTTTTATCCATGCGTGGGATTAGTCAATGGATCCCATCTTTAAGTGGAGTAATTTTCTTGACGACTGGTTCACTAACTCTATTTTCACAATTCTTCTAGGTAAATGAAATATTTACGTAGGGTTCTGCTTGCTTTATCAAGTTTAAAAGTTGCAATTATCCTCCTTCTTGTTATTGCAATTGCATGTGCTCTAGGAACTTCACTACCCCAAGGAGAACTACATGAAACTTATATTGCTAAATACCAAGTTGGAAAATTCCTTGGGTTGCTAGATGGAAATATGATAATTCGAATGCAATTAGATCAAGTCTATTCAAGTATTTGGTTCTTAGGCCTTCTGACTTGGTTATCTATTTCACTGATTATTTGTAGTTGGAGAAGACAATGGCCTACTCTAAAGAAAGCAATCGCTTGGATAGATTATAAAGACCCCAGACAAATTCAAAAGTTGGCAATTTCACAGACATTTAAAATAGATAAGCCAATTAATAGTATCGAAAAGTTAGAACATTATTTAGTTAATTCGGGCTGGAACGTTAAAAGAAATTCTTTCAGGATATCAGCTAGACAAGGCTTAATAGGTAGAGTTGGACCGCCTTTAGTGCATTTTGGATTGATAATATTAATTTTCGGAGCAAGTTATGGAGCATTAGAAGGAGCAAGAATCGAAAGGTTTCTTGCTCCTGATAGATCGTTAAATCTATTAAGTCCTAATGGAAGCAATCAGATTAATTTAAAATTGACAGACTTCCGAATTGAAAGGGGTCCAAATGGTCAGCCAGAGCAATTTAGATCAAGTCTTGAATTAAGTGATAAAAATCTCCATCAAATCCTCTCTAAGCAAATAAGCGTAAACCATCCATTACGTTTTAAAGGAATAACTATCTATCAAGCCGACTGGTCTCTTGCGGCAATTACTATTCAAATTGATAAACAAAAGAAATTGCGATTTCCGCTCAAAAAGATTGAGGCACTTGGAGATCAAGTTTGGGGTGTTTTGATTCCTAAATTAACTAATAAGAGTGAAACACTCCTACTAACTGTATCTAGTGAAAATGGGCCAGTAAGGTTCTATAGTGAAGAAGGAGTCCCTATTGGAATAGCAAGACCTCAGGGAGGATCTATTAAAAGTGGTGAATCTGAAATAAATGTTATTGATATTCTTCCAAGTAGTGGAATTCTAGTAAAATATGACCCTGGTGTACCTATTGTTTATATCGGTTTTGCAATAAGTTTAATAGGTAGCATCTTTAGCATTGTATCAACTAAACAACTTTGGATAATTGCTGAAAACAACTCTAAATTAATACATATAGGTGGCTTAGCAAACAGAAACTCAATAGGTTTTGCTAAGCAATTTCCTTTAATTATTAAATCAGCATCAATAGATTAAACATTCTTTTTTGAACCGTGGGAAGCTCTAATAACAGTATGTACATTCCCACGCGGGTTAAAGTCAGCTTCTAATGTCATCCAAGTAGGATTAGAAGCTGCAACAAGATCATTTAGAATTTTATTTGAAACTTCTTCATGCGAAATCTTGATACTTCGGAAACTATTTAAATAGAGTTTCACTGATTTAAGCTCCAAGACTTTCTCAAATGGCTGATAAAGCAATCTAATCACTGCAAAGTCTGGGTAACCAGAGAAGGGACATTGACAAGTAAATTCGGGTAATTCTATAGAGATCTCATAATCCCTTTCAGGGCTTGGGTTAGGGAAACATTCAATTTCAGCCTCTGAAATTAATCTTTCACCGTAGAATTCAGGACCATTAATTTTCAATTGACTATGAAAGCAAACTAAAGCTTTACAAAAGCTAATTCTTTATTAATTAAATACAAGGCTTTGTCCAAAATATCTGTTTTAACTATCCTACCGCTCTTAAAAAAATAGAAATCTCAGAAGGAAAGGCAAATATGTATCATCAATTACAAACAATATTCACTTTAGGGTCGGTAATAGAAGGAGTTAATTGAGACCCTTTTCATGGACATATGGTTTATTAATTCCGGTGAGAGGATACATATGAGAGCTACCAGTGTTCATGGAATGCTTTGGCTGCAAACTCATTTTGAAAGCAATCATTGGGAAGCAATTGCATCAGAACAAGTAACACTGAGCAAAAGCAATGCAGACCTGCTTGCTCAGGATGCGAAGGAAGCTGGATTAATAATAAATTCAGTCCCCGAGATTGCATATTCCATATAATCTCCAAAACTTATTAAAATAAATAAAAACTGAGGTTTATTTCATGAAAAAAATAGAAGCTATCATCAGACCATTTAAGCTAGAAGACGTGAAAATAGCTTTGGTCAATCTAGGCATTGTTGGAATGACCGTAAGCGAAGTAAGAGGTTTTGGACGCCAAAAAGGACAAGTTGAACGCTATAGGGGGTCAGAATTCACTGTTGAATTTCTTCAGAAGCTCAAAATAGAAGTTGTTGTAAATGATGAGAGTGTGGAAGGAGTTTTAAAAGCATTATCAGAAGCTGCAAAAACAGGCGAGATTGGTGACGGAAAGATTTTCATCTCACCAATTGAATCCGTTCTAAGGATTAGAACAGGTGAAACCGACGACTCAGCACTTTAATTGCAACGTGCTTTTAACCAGCTTCTGCAGATCAAGTGTCTGCTCAATGCTATTAGTTCCAATCCAGAGAAGATATTCATGATTACCTGCAGGACCAGTTAATGGTGATGCAATCAAGCCTTTTATTTTCCATTTTTGTAACCTTGCGAAATCAATAACTGTAGTTAATGCTTCTAGATGAAACTTTTCTTCTCTAACAACTCCACCTTTTCCTACGCGTTCGCGACCAACTTCAAACTGAGGTTTCACCAAGAGTACAGCCTCCTGATTACTTGTATCTAAAAGAGATTTAATGGCTGGCAAAACAAGTCTTAAAGAAATAAAAGACAAATCTGCTACAGCAAGACTGGCCCTAGGTTCAGAAGACTTGTATAAATCTTCACTTCTCAAGTTTCTAATATTTGTTCGCTCCCTCAAGACCACTCTTGAATCATTCCTAAGAGACCACGCAGTCTGCCCATAACCAACATCAATCCCATAAACAAGAGATGCTCCTCTTTGCAATAAACAATCCGTAAAACCGCCTGTAGAGATGCCTGCATCTAAACAGACTCTGTCGGAAATTTTTATAGGGAATTTATCCAGAGCTGCTTCCAACTTCTGGCCTCCACGAGATACAAATTTCGGATCACTTTCAACTTTGAAATCTAGGTCTTTTAACACTTGCTGACCAGGCTTATCAAAAATGTTCCCATAAAGATCTCTTACTTTTCCAGCTCTTATTAGTTTCTGAGCCTTTTCTCTTGATTGAGCAAGCCCTTTAGTTAGCAAGTGAACATCTAGTCGGTTTTTTTTGGTCATATCGTCATAAAAGCAAACAAGAAACCGAATAAAAACCGTAGAAGTTGATGAATTTAGAAAATCTACTAGAAGATCATTATCATAAACATCCCAAAAGGACGTGACGGGTAAACGCTCTAATTCATCCCAGAAAAGAAACAGTCCAAGAAAAGGGCAACTTCATTTAATTGCAATGAAGCAAGGTTCAAATCTATTAGAGCTATTTCAGCCAGGAAGTTTTGTTAGGTTAAAGAATCAACCTAATGATTTACCACCTTTCCAATTAATTTCATGTAAAGGAGGGAGTTGCTTTGTTCGGCAACAGACATGGGGCCAATATATTCATTGGGAAGTTGAGCACCACCGACTAAAATCAGCTTAAACAACAAGAACCAACTTCTAGTTTTCTTGAAAAATCTAAATTGCTTTGATTGATCGTTACACTCTCCCAGAAATGGGAACAATTTGGACAGAGCATGCCAAGTTTCAAAGTTGGCTTGATGTAGAACTTGCTGCTTGCGAGGCAAACCTAAAGCTTGGGAAGATTCCAAGCAATGCAATGAAAGAGATCCGTGAAAAAGCTGAATTCAGCCCAGAACGGATTCTTGAAATTGAAGCAGAAGTCCGTCATGACGTTATTGCTTTTCTAACAAATCTAAATGAAAACATTGGAGACTCGGGTCGTTTTATTCACGTCGGGATGACAAGCAGTGATGTTCTAGATACTGGGCTTGCTTTGCAATTAAAAGCTTCTGTCAAATTATTAATTAAAGAAATAAACAACCTTCAGCACATAATTCGAGAAAAAGCATCTGAACATAAAACAACAGTAATGATAGGAAGGTCACATGCAATCCATGGCGAACCAATTACCTTTGGCTTCAAACTTGCTGGATGGTTAGCTGAAACTAATCGAAATAAAAAAAGACTTGAGCTGCTCGAGGAAGAAATTTCTGTTGGACAAATCAGTGGTGCAATGGGAACTTATGCAAATACAGACCCGGAAATTGAAAGAATTACATGTGCTTCTCTGGGGCTAGCCCCTGATACAGCAAGTACTCAAGTTATTTCAAGAGATCGACATGCAACGTATGTTCAAACACTTGCCTTGGTGGGTTCTTCACTAGATCGTTTTGCCACTGAAATAAGAAACCTTCAAAGGACTGACGTACTGGAAGTAGAAGAGGGCTTTGCAAAAGGTCAAAAAGGAAGCTCTGCTATGCCTCACAAAAGAAATCCAATTAGAAGTGAGCGTATTAGTGGTCTTGCAAGAGTTCTACGAAGTTATGTGGTTGCAGCACTCGAGAATGTATCACTGTGGCATGAGAGAGATATTAGTCATAGCTCGACAGAGAGAATGATGCTTCCAGACATATCCATTACATTGCACTTTATGTTGAGAGAAATGAGTGAGGTAATTAAAGAGCTAGGAATTTATAAAAAGAATATGACAAAAAACATGAACATCTACGGAGGTGTAGTTTTCAGTCAACGCGTACTCTTAGCTCTTGTGGAGAATGGTATGCAACGTGAACAAGCGTATAGATTGGTACAACAACATGCTCATGAAGCATGGAATAAAGAATCAGGAGATTTTCGAGCGAATCTTAATTCAGATAGATCAATTACCTCAATACTATCTACAGAGCAACTAAATAATTGCTTTAGTACGGAAATACATCAATCTAATCTAGAGGTAATTTGGCAACGCCTCGAGATCTAAAATGCATCGCCAATTAAATAATTTAATATGAAACAACAGTAATTGGTACATCATCGACAAAAAATGACTGATTCATCTCGCCTAGAAAGTGACAGCATGGGGTCAATAGAGGTATCGAATCTAGCCCTCTGGGGGGCCCAAACTCAACGATCCCTACTACATTTCGCAATTGGAGACGATAAAATTCCTATCAAGCTTATTTATGCTTTAACTACAATTAAGCAATCTGCCGCAATAGTTAATTTTAAATTAGGCTTAATCACAGAACAAAAGAAAAATTTCATCATTAATGCTTGCTTAGAAATTCTTTCGGGACTTCATGACAAACAATTTCCATTGAGTGTCTGGCAAACAGGTAGTGGTACGCAAACAAATATGAATGTAAACGAAGTCATTTGCAATATTGCAGCATTAGCAAATAACGATCCTTTAGGTAGTCATAGGCCATTGCATCCAAATGATGACGTTAATCAATCACAATCCACTAATGACGTTTTCCCAGCAGCTATACAAATAGCTGCTGTACAAGAAATTACTAATCACCTTCTACCTGAGCTTAATCGACTCATTAATGCATTTGAGAAGAAAGTAAGTGAATGGAATGGAATAATCAAGACAGGTAGGACACACCTACAAGATGCTGTTCCTCTTACGCTTGGGCAAGAAGCATCTGCCTGGAAAGATCAATTAGCAACTGCTGGTAAGAGAATAGAAGAAAGCATGAACGAACTTTTTCCTCTTCCTTTAGGGGGGACTGCAATAGGAACAGGTATTAATTCCCCAAAAGAGTTTGGAGAAAAGATTGCTCAAGCAATTGCAATTTCAACTAAGCTTCCTTTCAGATCAGCTAAAAACAAATTCGCCATAATGGCCAGTCATGATGGATTAGCACATGCAATGTCGGAATTGAAATTATTATCTGTATCCCTATTAAAAATAGTCAATGATCTTCGCCTATTATCTTGTGGCCCAAGAGCTGGCTTTGGAGAATTATCACTCCCTGCTAATGAACCAGGCAGCTCAATAATGCCCGGCAAAGTCAACCCAACACAATGTGAAGCGATGGCAATGGTTTGTACCCAAGTGATAGCACTCGAGAATGCAGTCGCAATGGCAGGGAGCGGGGGGCATCTACAAATGAATGCATATAAACCATTGATAGGCTTTAATCTTCTACAAGGTATTACTCTCCTAACTGATGCCTGTAGATGCTCTCGCGTATCAATGATTGAGGGGATGGAACCTAATCTTGAAAAAATCGAGCACAACCTTCAACAGTCTCTTATGCTTGTCACAAGCTTAGCTCCCGAGATTGGCTACGAGAAAGCCAGTCAAATTGCTCAATATGCTCATAAGAAAAACATCACACTGAAAGAAGCAGCTAATCTATTAGGCCATGTTAATGAGAATGATTTCGATCGCATTGTTAACGTAAAATTGATGACTGGCTCAGATTAATAGACGATATTTATTTTGATTTACTTGAATTTGACGAACGTTCTGTAGCAGGATTCAAGGCCTTTTCATGCTCTTTTTGTTCTTTTAATACATCTTCCGCTTCACGCACAGGGAAGCGGTTCAGAGAATGTAATGCTTTTGCAGCATTACGCTTAAGCTGCTTACTAGTTGCCACACAATAAGGGATTTGAGCGAGAAGATCGATTGTACGACGTAAAACTCGCACAACGTCTCCCTCGTCTAATGACGTATATGCCATTAACCTATCCCAAGTCGAGCCATTAGCCCATTTCTCAACTAGTCCGATCAATTCGGTTTCAGACCAAGCTGGAATATTTAAATCATATCTCTCTTGAATTCGCAATAGTTCCCGGCGAATACTTGATAAATCTCTTAACGCTTCCAAAGCTTGAGGAGATGCTGAAAACCCAGACCATAAATCAGGGCGATTAACTTCGGTGCTAACAGCCTGCAATACAGCAGCCAGCTGAGCAGGGGGTAATTCATCTAAATGACCACTCATTAAGACAAGACCCAACCAAAGCTCATTATCACCTCGTAATGCCCCAACTGTTTTACCTATCTCTGTAGACTTAAGCTCATTTAGACATCCAAAATATTGCAAAATCTCCAACAACGCTAAGAAAGTATCCCAGTGGCGGTTTGCACGATGATGTATCAAATTTTGACGCTCTCTAATCTCAAGCTCAAGCTCTCCCATTCGTCTGCGATGTTTTTTGAGTTTTTTACGATCACCCCATTGATGGGCTGGTAAACCTGCTAATTCTTCTTCTAATGAATTTACAAATTTAGACTGAGAAATTACTTCTGCCGCAAGGTCATACTGTGGAGTAAACATGTCATAAGTTTGTGCGGCCTCGTGAATAGCAGAAGAAATCAATAAACTCTGACTGTCACCATGGATTACTTCATTTAAACGACTCATCTCTGGAGCCTTTAAAGATGCTACATCTATACAACTAAGTTCCGCATGGAGACTTACTACAGACTGGCAGGCTATTAGAGTCCAAGTGTTGGAGTTAGTCAAGCATAAAAGATAAGATGAGTGGCCATGTTGCTGTTGTTTTGCGACAATCACAGCAGGGGTAACAAGACCTTTGAGAGAAGGGGTCTTAACACTAATCAATGTTCCCACACTTGCAAATTGCAATGCTGAAGTTAGTTCATTAACAAGAGTATCTGCTGCTTGCTTTTGGAGAATGCGAAGCAACCTTCTTTCTTCTTTTAACCGGTCCCGACGCTTCTCATAATCTTCAAAATCATTCCATGGGATATCACCAGCCAAAACTTGAAGATCAGAAAGCCTAATGCGTAATTGCTCCAACTGTTCTTCTTCGTCAAATAAATCTAAGCTCGCCAAATAGCAACCAAAACTCCTCTGAACTAATTCCCTTGATTTTTCCAAGTCATAGCGCTGCAATAGGTTTAGAACCATGCCATAACTTGGAGTAAATTGACTTACCAAGGGATTCGCATTGCAAATAGCTAATTGTCCAGCCTCCCGAACACCTTCAAAACGACTTTGCACAGTTACGACATGGCCTTGCGAATCTAATCCTCTCCGACCCGCTCTACCGGCCATTTGTAAAAACTCACTACCCATTAGTTGCCGATGGCCATTTTCAGTTCGCTTTGACAAAGTTGAAATAACTGTGCTGCGAGCAGGCATATTTATACCTGCAGCCAAAGTCTCTGTAGCAAAAACGACCTTAACTAAGCCCTGTTGGAATAATTCCTCTATTAGTTCCTTCCACGCGGGCAGAACTCCAGCATGATGAGATGCAATACCACACCTAAGAGCATCTAGGTGTATTCCACTACGAATACCTTCCGAATTCTCCTTGATATACAAACTTACACGAGCTTCAATCTTTGCTTGCTCAATATCTGACACTAAACGCAATGAGCCTAAAAGATCTTTAACCGCTCTATCACAACCACGTCGACTAAATATGAAATAAATAGCAGGGAGCATCTCCCTCTCTGCCATGGTTTTAATTACAAAACTGATTGAAGGCGATTCAGGTTGCAATGGTTTAGGAGAACGCCTCTTCCTCTTTTGCCCCTTAGGAGGTCTCCAAACTTTGCAATTTGGATGCAAGCCTGTTCTAGAATTGTTGAGCAGAGGGTGCAATCCCTTCGCGCTACAAAAAGAAAAGTTCAACGGTACAGGACGAAAGTCACTAAAAATCAATTCTGTGGGACCATGAACTTTCTGAATCCAATCTGTTAATTGCCCTGCATTAGCAACAGTTGCTGAAAGTGCTAATAGTTGTACGGATGAAGGACAATGAATTATTGACTCTTCCCAAACCGTTCCACGTTGAGAATCATTCATATAGTGGCACTCATCTAAGACAACCGCCTCAACATCAGAGAGAGGGTCATCACGCTCATCTACTTCTGCATAAAGCATATTTCGGAAAATTTCTGTAGTCATCACCGTGATTGGAGCTCCTCTATTCACACTCAGATCCCCTGTAAGAAGACCTACATTTTCATAGCCAAATTGATTGCGGAAATCACGGAGTTTTTGATTTGAAAGGGCCTTAAGAGGAGTTGTATATAAAACCTTTTGTCCATGCGAAATTGCCCTGTAAATCGCGTATTCACCAATCATCGTCTTACCAGAGCCCGTAGGAGCACTAACTACAACTGAATGCCCCTGATTAAGAGCATCTATAGCCTCAAGCTGAAAAGTATCCAACTGAAATGGGAAAATATTCCCTAGGTCCAATTTTTCTTCCACTAAATCAGAGGCCGTTTTTCTCATCTCCAGCACATCCCATAATCCTAATCAGAGAATTTAATCTCTCCATCCAATAATGCCATCTCAAGAAAAGCAGGCATATTCAAAATATCAAAGAATCTTATTTAAAACTGAAAATCTCATCAAACTAGATACATGAAAAAAATTCCAACTTCAAGACTACGTAAAATAAGGACCTGGGAACCAGGTGAGAAAACCTTTCAATTAATTAGTTCTGGAAGAAACAATGAATCAATCCCACTTATAGATCTTGCTAGCAATGATTATCTTGGTCTCAGCCAGGACACCAGACTAATTGAAGCAGCACATAAAACAATGCTCTCTGAAGGAATAGGAGCTGGAGGGTCTAGGCTTGTCACAGGAAGTAGACCTATACATAAAAAACTTGAGAAAGAGCTTGGTAAATGGCTTGGTTTTGAAAGGGTTCTCCTTTTCCCGAGTGGGTTTCAGGCAAATTTAGCTGCAGTTTGTGCTTTAGCAAATAGAAAGACCCTTGTGATTACTGACAAGTTAATTCATCATTCGCTCTTGGTCGGGATCAAAGCAAGTGGTGCAAAGATTAAGCGTTTTGCACACAATAATATTAATGATCTTGAAAGGCTTCTCCAGAATTCTGTGCTTGAACAATCTAGTCAAGCACCTCTAGTCATAACTGAAAGTCTTTTTAGCATGGAAGGAACTAGTCCAGACATAAAGAAAATCGCTCTTCTGTGTGAGAATTATCAAGCAAGACTTTTAGTTGATGAAGCACATGCATTAGGTGTTTTAGGAGATCAAGGCCGTGGTTTATGCCATGGAATAACGAAAGGAGTTACGATGATTAGCGGCACTTTTGGTAAAGCATTTGGAAGTGGAGGTGCTTTCGTAGCGACAAACAATATTTTTGGCGAGCATCTCCTTCAAACCAGTGGTGCTTTTCGTTATACAACGGCTCTAGCACCACCATTAGCTGCAGCAGCTTTGGAGGCATTAAAATTCTTAAAAGCTAACCCTAAGAAAGGTCAAAGACTTCAAGAAGAAGCAATAGTTTGGAGGTCGGAGCTTGCAAAGCAAGGTTGGAGTTGTCCTCAGGGTATTGGTCCCATCATTTCGCTTGAGATTGGTAATGATGAAAAGTCATTGAAGAAGCAATATGAACTGGAAAAGAATGGTCTTTTAACTGTTGCCATACGCCCGCCTACTGTTCCCGAAGGAACTTCTCGACTGAGACTTATTGTTAGAAGTAATTTACCTAAAGGTACCCTACAGAAACTATTGTTTCACCTTGGGGAAAAGCAATGAAGCAAGCAATCTCCATGCATGGATGGTGTTGTGATAGCACCTTTTGGGCAAACTGGGAACAATACTTTCAAAATGATGGCTGGCTTTGGAAAAATGCGGAAAGAGGTTATGGAAATTACGAAGCTTCGAATCCTATGTGGGATAACAATGCCGAAACTAGTATGGACCAGAAAAAAGTTATTTTTTGTCATTCACTTGGGATACATTTACTCCCTTCTAAAATATTTAAAGAAGCTTCAGACATTATTTTAATTAACAGCTTTAGTCGTTTTATTCCCAATAGTTCAAGTGGTAGAGCCGTACGGACAGGATTAATCGGCATGCAAAAGCATTTAGGTAAAACAACAGAGAGCAAAATGCTTTTGATGTTTCTGAAAAAAGCAAATCAACCTTATAAGATTCCTGATTGTGTAAATGGGCCACTTTCACAAAGGATCTCTTACGAAGGTCGAAAGCAACTTATAGAAGACTTTAATCTTCTAATCAAGAGTCATGAATTACCTAAGGCCCTTTCAAAAAAAACACGGATTCTCGCCATACAAGGCGAAGAAGATAAGATAATTAGTCCTATAGCAAATGATCAGCTCATCTCAGATCTAAGGCTACATTTGGATCACCCACCTACTAAGTGGCGTCTTGCGGGTGAAGGACATATCATCCAACTACCCAGCATCATCAAAAAAGTTAGCAATTGGTTAAAATCAACTAAATGAAAACAAGCTGGCAAAATCATATAATCAAAAACTTTGACGAGGCTTCCTCTAGATATAACAAAGAAGCAACTTTGCAAATGCCTTTTGCAAAGTTACTTGCATTAGAATGCTCACAAAGAACTATACCTACTGGTCTTTGGGTTGATCTAGGTTCTGGGACAGGATTTCTTGCAAATGAACTTGAAAGACTTCATCCAAATCAAGCTGTTACTAGAGTGGATAGTTCTCTAAAGATGCTGGAACAGCATCCATCTGAAAGTGAAACACTCCTTTTTGATTTGAACTCAGGTCTACCGCAATGGATCGACCCTCCAACATTAATTGCATCTAACTTTGTGCTCCATTGGATCAATAAACCAGAGGAAAAATTAAAAGAATGGTTTAATGCCTTAGCTCCTGGCGGATGGATTGCCATAGCAATACCAGTAGAAGAAAGTTTCCCCGAATGGCATAAAGCTGCAAAAAAAGCAGGTGTTGCTTGTACTGCTATGCCATTTCCTTCTAAAGATTCAATACTTAAAGTAATCAAACATGAACAGATAAAATTCCAAAGACTCGAACGTTTTACTCAAGAGAGTCCCAGAGTTACTTCACTTTTAAAAACATTCGTAAAAATTGGAGGCCAAAGCAGTCCTAAACGATCCCTTTCAATTACACAATGGAGAAGATTAGAGAATGAGTGGGAGATCTGTCTAAAAACTCATGTCTATAAATTGACTTGGTTCATTCAAGTACTTTTAGCTCAGAAATGAATTTGCAGCCTTTAAAACTGATTGTATGTGGGACAGATACAGACGTTGGCAAGACTATTGTCAGTAGTTTCTTAGTACAAGGTTTAACAGCCGTTTATTGGAAACCTATTCAAAGTGGTTACGAAGATGATGGTGATTCTCATACAGTCCAGCAACTTCTAAGCCTCCCTCCAGAGAGGATCCTTCCTGAACGATACAAGTTCAAGGCTGCTGTCTCGCCGCACTGGGCAGCTGAGCAAGAAAATCAATTGATAGAGTCTCAAAATCTAAAGATTCCTATGATCAAAGAACCTCTTATAGTTGAGACAGCCGGCGGTGTAATGGTTCCCTTAACTCGAGAATATTTGCAAATTGATCAATTAAGAAAATGGATGTTACCTGTTCTCCTTGTTGCAAGAACTGGCTTAGGTACTCTTAACCACACACTCCTAACTATTGAAGCTTTAAAAAAAAGAAATATCCCTATAATAGGGATTATATTGAATGGTCCATTTCATGCGGACAACCCTAAGACACTTGAAGAAATAAGTGGAATAGATATAGTTGCACAATTACCTCAAATGGAGCAAGTTTCTTCTGAAGTCCTCTCTATGCAATGGAAGAAGCAAAAGGTTTCAGAAAAGCTTGAAAAGCTAATTCATCATTCCAATACTTGTTAGTACTTAACATCCAAGTTGATATAGAGACGTAATTTAGCCATAAAGGACAATAGAATTTAACTAAGTCTATTTTTCAAAGTAAACCCTATGAACATTTTTGTTTTGTGACATATCAAAGGTTAATTGCTTCCTTCTTCAAATGAACCAACCTAGACAATAAAAATGAAAGATTCATTAGAAACGGAATGGCATCCAAATCTCTGGCCTCCCTTTACTCAAATAACATCCTCACAGCCACCTGAAAGAGTTCTAAAAGGCAATGGAGCTCTGCTTATAAAAGATGATGGAACATCTATTATTGATGCAATAAGTAGCTGGTGGGTGACTCTTCATGGTCATGGCAACAAATACATTGCAGAGGCGATTTATCATCAGGCCCAAGAGTTAGAGCAAGTAATCTTCGCTGATTTCACACATCCACAAGCTGAACTTCTAGCCAAAAGGCTCAGTAAGGCAACTGGTCTTGAAAGATTATTTTTCTCAGACAATGGTTCTACTGCTGTTGAAGTAGCAATAAAGCTAGCTCTTCAATGGTGGCATAACCAAGGAGAAGAAAGGCAACACATAATTGCATTCGAAGGTGCCTATCATGGAGATACTTTTGGAGCGATGTCAGTAGGGGAACGAAATCTTTTTAACGAGCCATTTGAAAAATTACTTTTCCCTGTAAGCAGGGTCCTCTGGCCTTCAACATGGTGGAATGATCCAGGAATAGATGAGAGAGAAGAAAAAGCAATCAGACAGCTTGAAACACTACTTGAGGTCCCTACAGCAGCAGTAATACTTGAGCCAATCGTCCAAGGAGCAGGTGGCATGGCAATGGTGAGAACAGAATTCTTAGAAAAAATAGAAAAAATTGTTCATCAATCAAAGACATTACTCATTGCTGATGAAGTCATGGTTGGATTCGGGCGAACAGGTGCTCTCTTTGCATCTCAGCGTGGAAAACTCTCACCTGACTTGATGTGTCTTTCCAAAGGACTGACTGGTGGATTCCTCCCAATGGGTATCACTATGGCAAGCAAGAAAATATTTGATGTTTTTCTAGATTCAAACCCCAGAAAAACTTTTTGGCATGGTCATAGCTTTACAGCGAATCCACTAGGTTGTGCTGCAGCCAATGCAAGCTTGGATCTATTAGAAGAGAATTCAAATTCATACCTCAACTTTGAATCCAGGCATTCTCCTCATCTAAAACAACTTGCCTTTCATCCAAAAGTCAAGAAAGTAAGACTAGCAGGTACTATCGCTGCCTTTGAACTAAACACAAATGAAGAAGCAGGTTATCTAAACATCACAGGCAAAGCTATAAAAAAATATGCATTGAAGCACAATGTCTTCATCCGACCACTAGGGAATGTGATATATCTTTTGCCACCACTCTGTATTACAGACGAGCAACTGACGCATTGCTACACTACTCTTCAAAATGGGTTAGATATCATTAAATAATTCAAGGGCCATGCTTTAAAGCCGCCTCAATATCCTGGCGAGGCAAGCCATAAGGAAAACTAAACTGACTTTTCGTATCACCCTCATTCCAAATTACAATTAATTCATCTTGTTTCATTATTATTTCGGCAGACCACTGAGGAATAATCCACTCCCAGACACAAGGATTATAGCTACTTTTTTTTGCTCCAAGACCAACCAACCAAGACTCAAAAGCCTGCAAAGAATGTTGATTCAATGGGGTTTCAGCTGGAGGCAGAAGCGGCATTTCTATTTGGGTAAAGACTTTCATCAAGGAGTGAAGAACTAGGGTCAAGCCAACTTGGCGCTACATGAAGATCCCTTTCATCTAATACAGCAAAGATAATTCCTAACAACAAGCTAATACAAACGGCAAGGCCCAAAAGAAACAAGGAAAGAAGCTCACCTCCAGATAGCACTCTTCTGTTCCCATCATTAGCAACTTCGTTAGAAGAGAAGTTGCTGCGCACATTTATTTTATTGCTATAGTGATCAGTTCCTAACCTTGACTCTTTAAGAGTATTATCATATTTTTTCCTACTAATTGGATCAGATAATTTTTCATAAGCCTCACAGACTTGATGAAATTCATTTGCTGCTTCATTAGCAGGGAGCACAGTTGTGTCAGGATGCAAAACTTTGCTTAATTGATGAAACGCTTTCTTAATGGTTTGCAAATCAGCGGTTTCAGCAACATGAAGAAGTTGATAGTAATTTCGTGACACAATTAAAAAACAATCCTTTGGAATAAGAAATTCGCAAAAATTGATACATCTTAATTCTATAAATAAATTTCAAAACTATGGCTCAACAATCTAATTTTGAAAAAGAAGGAAACCACATTTGGAAGCATCTAAATTGGAATCCATCAAAGCAGCAACTTGAACAACTCGAACATCTGCAATTCCTACTAAGAGAGTCGAATAAGCAAGTGAACTTGACTCGACTTATTGAAGGTAATGATTTTTGGGTATCTCAGGTTCTTGACAGTCTATTGCCATTTAAGAACAACCTCAACAAGCAAAATACTCCATTAGAAATAATTGATGTTGGAACAGGTTGTGGTTTGCCAGGTTTAGTTCTGGCCATAGCTATACCTAACTCATCAATAACACTTGTCGATTCAATTTATAAAAAAACAACTGCGGTAAAAGAAATAGTCGGAAAGCTGAATTTAATTTCCAGAGTTCATGTTAGAACAGAGAGAATTGAACTCACAGGGCAAAATCTAAGCTTTAGAAACAAATATGATTTTGCATTAGCAAGAGCCGTTGCTCAAGCTCCTATATTAGCTGAATACTTAATCCCTCTTTTAAATACGAATGGCAAAGCAATACTTTATAAAGGGAAATGGTCTGAAAAAGAGCATGAGGAGTTAATCAAAGCCCTTTCTCCACTGAAAGGTCACATTGAGGAAATTAGGAAGATTCAATTGCCAGACAATAGAGGAGTAAGGAACATAATTTTTCTTAATTCCACTATGCAATGTCCACACCAATATCCACGATCCATAGGAGTCCCAGTTAAAAAACCATTACCTAGTTAATTGGCGAGTCTGTTAGAGGACTCTCCATGGAATTTATTTTTTAGTTCACGAAGTCTTTGAATAATTTCATGACTCCAAGGGCTCAAGGCAAGAATATCTTTAAGGCTTTCTTCATTTACTTCGCAATCTAAGCAATCTGAATTAGCACCTGGGAACCAATGACTTCCACTACCAAGCAAGCTATATCTAGCTTTCACATAAGATTCCATTCCCCAAGCCTTATCCAAGTTGTACAACCACATCAGAATGGGAATATTGATCTTGCCTGGTGTTTGGTCCCAACTAGGCAAACCTTCCTTCCATGTAGAGATCCACTCGTGCCCAAGTTCTTCCTTAGCAGCATTAAACAGACGCTGTTGAACTTCTGGTAATAATTGATGAGCTTTCTCAAGCAAACTCACTGCATGAAAATGCAAAGCAAAGTCTTCAATTTTAGATACTCCAACACTTAAGGTATGAACTCTTGCATCCCTTAAACAAAAGAGATCATTAAAAACAATGGGATGGAGGGGTGAACACAATTTAATAAGTTTATCTGAAGGCGTATGTAAATGACCTCCTTTATCAGTAGGACTAATAATAAAAACTCCTAAATCAAATTTAGCAGCAGCAGCTAATGCAGGTTCGTTATCTTGGGAAATAAAATACCAATGAAGATTTACATAATCAAACTCATTTGATTCGATAGTCTCAACAATTAAATCAGTAGGGCCATGAGTTGAAAATCCAATATGACCAACAAGTCCTCTATCCTGCCAACGACGTGCAACTTCTAAACATCCTCCTGGGCGAATGGTTTGATCCAAATGCTCAGGAAGATTCAAACCATGAATAGAAAGTAAGTCAAGTTTTTTACATTGCAAGTTAGAAAAACTGAGCTCAAGCTCAGACTCAAATTGAGAAGGATCCTCTCTTGGTGGAATTTTTGTTTGAAGAATACGTTTAGGATCAGGTATTTGTTGCATCCCACAACCGAGTTGCAACTCTGAAGTGCCATAATGCCTTGCAGTTTCAACATGGTGAAGACCATTCTTAACTGAAAATTCAAGTATTTCCTCTAAATTATGTTGTCCCTCCTCTGATATCTGCTCCATATCCATGTCAGTCCAACTCTGCTGAAACCTCATTCCTCCTAATGACAAAATAGGAATTGCCAACTCAGTCCGTCCAAAGCGGCGACTAGGGAAAGGAATGTTCTTTTCTTGCATCCAAACTAACTTTGAACAAACTTCCTCATCTCAAAGGAGGCAAGCCAAGAGGTCTTATTGACTTAGCTTCAAGTTGTGCACGTAAAGTATCAAGATCCTCAAATTTGACCCAATCAATACAATTTACTGGACAAGTATCAATTGCTTCTTGAATTAGGCTTGAACTATCTCCATCTTGACGAAAAACCCTTGCGCGCCCATAGTTTGGCTCCATTGCAAAAGTATTAGTAGCAACGCAACTACAATAAGTACAACCAATGCACAATGACTCATCTACCCAGGCAGCTTTAGTACGAAGCTGACCACCGAGAATAGGCTCTTTCCCATTCCTTTTTATTTCTTCTTGAGCTTTTACAGTAAAAGCTAGTTCAGAATTATTAGTCAAAAAGCTACTTAAGTCAGGAGTCCCAGCGAGTTACTACAAGCTCTATCGAACCATCAGTATGGTTTTTCCTTTCAGTCACCTCAAATCCTTCCTCCTCAGTTGCGGAAAGGACAGTAGAAAGAGCATATTGTTGAGTTAGTTTCGATAAAAATCTATCTACAGGGATCTCTTGCTTCCAAAGATCCAAATCTGTCACCAACTCATATGCACCCGTATTTTTATTCCATCTAAAACCTATATCGCCCCCCTTTGGCATTTGAACAGCCATTTCGGCTTGAACTGTTTGTCCACGATAACCGCGAACTTGCTGTTGTCCCTCTTGAGGTACATATCCCAATTGCAGCAAAGCCTTCAAAAGCGGCTTTCTCTTCTTCAATTGGGTTTTAACAGTGCTGAAATGAGACATTACCTTAGATAATTTTAATGTTTTCTTGGATTAAATGAGATTGATCTTCAGGGCAAATGTAAGCCTCAGAAGTCAATTCCCTCTGCTGAACGCTGCCCAAAGCAGATTCAAGTTTTTCGGTCAGTTTTAAGCATGACTGACCTTTAAATCCCTCAACAGTCTCTTCAACAGAACCATCTTGGCTAATCCTAAATCGGAGGATACGCTGAGGCATTTAAGGAAATTAAATGATTTTAATGCTATAGAAAAGCCAGCAAAAATGTGTGCTCAATTGATACATGGAAATATTAACCTTCTTTTCTCAAAGCAAAACCCCATCTTCCATAAGCTTTTTTAATCGTGTAACTACCTCAGGACTTTGAATTTGTTCTAAGGCAACTCTTGCCTCATATCGCACTGAAGGCTCCAAATCATTCAAAAAAATACAAAAAAGACCTTCAATTAATTCTGATTTCATTGATTCAAAAAGCTGCTCATAGAGACGCCCAAGCGACCAAATACAATTACTTCTCACTAATGGCTCTTGATCAATTCGCAAACCAAGCAAAAGTTCTGAGACTACCCTTTCTGCGTTTTCAATGGAAGTCGATCCAACTTCGGCCAGAGAGCTGGCAGCCCACAAGCGAACTGCCGCCACATCATTATGCAAAGCTCTAACTAATGGATCAAGAACGGGAGAGGTTGAATAATTACCTAAACTCCAAGCTGCGGCTTTTCTGACATAAGCATTGCTATCGGATTGTAATAATCCAAGAAGAATATCAACAGCTTTAGGAGAAGGGTTCCTCCCTAATGCATATACAGCGCTCATCCGCTCAACAGGGCATGGCTCCGAAAGCAAAGGAATTAATAAAGGCAGTGCTCTTGGATCTCTATGCTCACAAAACACACGAAGCCCCTGCAAGCGCTCCTCATGCCCTTTCTCTAACCACTGAAGGCCTAATTGGCATTCATGCAAGACTTTATTTTGATCAGAGGTAAATGCTTCAAGATCAATGTCATCAAGTGGGTCACCCTGAAGTTCAGCTGCAAGTTCCTTTTCAAGAACATCTGGATCAATAGCCAGATTTCTCAAATCCTCATCAATTGATTTAAAACTTTCTTCTTTCATATGGAAATTCTAACCATGAATTAGGAAGAGCTGAGCTACCCAAGAGGAGCAGGGGCAAGCATATCTCCAGGCAGCCAAATCCGAGCAGTCACTGCTAATAATGCCACTCCAAATAGAGAGACAATAACTAAAGGTAAAATTGTTGTTCGAAGAAAGCCCAATGAAAAAATCTGTTTGAATCATTTTGCTCCAAATTCTAAGAGATAAAACCTTAATGCAACGAAAAAGCTTTCTTCAAGACATTCCTTTTCATCCCGAAAAAACAAAAAACTGCACAAATCAAACCTGACCACCCTCCCCGTTGCTGGTGCAACAAAAAACTTCCACTTGAGCAAAGCAGTCCAAAAAGCATTCCAGCACTCAACAAAAATCGAACAATCAAATCTCGGAAAGATTCAACAGGCTTAACTCCAAAACGTTTTCTTAAATGCGTCCAGCCAGGACCGGGAGGTTTTACCAAACGTACAAATTTCTCCAACACATCGTCAGATTCAGGAGGAGTTACAACTAAAGAAATCAACCAAACTGATGCAGTTAAAATCGTCGTAAAAATAAGCTTTAGTCCATAGTCTTCAATTCGAAAAACAGGAATTACTGAGGTAGTAAAACCAACAAAAAAACCACATGTCATGGCTGCTAGCTCAGCTGTTGCATTAATCCTCCACCAAAACCATCTCAATACAAGGACAACTCCCGGACCAGTCCCAATGGCTATAACAAGTCGAAAGATAGAACCTATACTATCACTCAAAAATGCAGTAATTATTCCAATACCAAGCAGGAATACACAGGTACTTTGGCCAACTAAAATCAATTCTTTCTGACCAGCCTGAGGTCTGAAAAATCTCTTATAAAGGTCATGAGTTAAATAACTAGATCCCCAATTTAATGAGGTGCTTACAGTGCTCATAAATGCAGCGACCAAAGACACTACAACTATCCCAAGTGCTACTGGCGGAAGATACCTAACAGCTAAAAGTGGATAACTAAGTTCCCAATCTTCTTGAGATGGTATTAAAACTAGAGCAGACAAAGCAACTACAATCCACAACCAACTACGTAAAAGATAATTAATCACTAGGAAAACCCAGCCTGCTAATTCAGCTTCTTGTTCATTTTTAGTAGCAAGAATACGTTGAATAAATTCGCCGCCACCATCACTCCTTCTGAAACTCCACCATTGAAGAGAAAGGAATGCTGTAAAAGTTGCTGCACTTATTCCAGCACTCTCAATCCACTTAAACCCATCTTTTGTCCACACCCATGGGAAGATGGATAATAACTCTGGTCTATTAAGCTCTTCTAAGCTAGCTAACATTTGTGACATCCCACCACATTCATGAATAACAACAAATGCAAGAGTCAATGCACCAAAAAGTGCAAATAGCAACTGAACAAAATCATTAACTACAACTGCCCACAAGCCACCTAAGATCGTATATAAAAGCATAAAAAGACCAACAACTACAAGCAGGATCAATGAGTCAGTAAAAATTCCAAATATCTGATGTCCATCTACCATCCCAAAAGCTTCTGCAACTTTTCTAAGAGCTAGAAATGCATATCCAATACCAATACAATTAATAGGAACTGCAAGTAGAAAAGCTTTTATGCCTCTTAACCAAGCAGCCGTAGATCCTCCATAGCGCAATTCAGTAAATGCCGCATCAGTCAAAACACCACTACGTCTCCACATAGGGGCAAAAACAACTGTCATTGCAACGTGGGCCAATGCAAAGCTCCACCATTCCCAATTACCCGCAAGACCTCTAGTGCCAACTAAACCAGCGACATATAAAGGTGTATCTATGGAAAAAGTTGTTGCCGCCATTGAGGCTCCTGAAAGCCATCCTGTCAATTTTCGACCAGCTACAAAATAATCATCTTCATTCTTATTCCTGCCTGCGAGAAAAACACCTAAGCCTAGAGAGATTAATAAATAAATAGCAAGGATGAACCAATCTAATAGTGTCATTTGTTTAAAACTTTTTACTTGTCGTTGTCTTTAAATCTCTTGTAATTGAATTAAAGGTGGATACGCCTCAGTTGACCACATGCAGCATTCTTATCAAGACCTCGACTCGAGCGTAAGCTAACAGCAATTCCTCTTCTGTCCAAAATATTCATAAAAGTCTGAATTCGTTTAAAGCTAGGACGCTGAAAATCTTCCCCATCAATTGGGTTATACGCAATAAGGTTCACATGACTTTGGAACCCCCCAACAAGGTCTGCTAATTCTTCGGCATGTTCATTATGGTCATTTAAATGTCCTAAAAGAATATATTCAAAGCTAACCCTCCTGCCTGTTATATCTAAGTAATGTCGGCAATCTTCCATCAGAATATTTAGAGGATAATTTTTAGCTGATGGTATTAAACCCTCACGTAAATTCTGATTTGGTGCATGTAAGCTTAAAGCAAGAGTAAATTGAACAGATCCAAGATGTTTCAAAGCCATCTCAGCCAACTTAGGCAGAGTATTGCGTACACCTACTGTACTTAATGTTATCCGTCGTTGGCCAATCCCTAAGTCTTTATTCAGGCAATATATAGAAGACAAGACCGGTTCTATATTTAAAAGAGGTTCTCCCATTCCCATGAAAACTACATGTGAAGGACGCCTCCCAAAAGCTTCCTTGATTGCAAAAAATTGAGAAATAATTTCGTTAACTCTCAATGAACGACGGAGACCATCTTTACCAGTTGCACAAAATTGGCAGCCCATTGAACAACCAATCTGACTTGAAATGCAAATAGTCAAGCGATTTCTAGAAGGTATTCCAACTGTCTCTATAGTTTCGCCATCCTTAGTTGAAAGCAATAGTTTGATAGTTTGATCAATCGATTTTGATCGGTTTATTTCATGAAGACATCCCACCGAAAAACCTTGTTCAATAAGCAAGCCTCTCCATGACTTAGGTAAAACTGTTATATCTTCAAGATTGCATATTCCTTTTTCGTACAGCCATTGATATAGCTGACGTCCACGAAAAGCCTGTTCGCCATTCTCTACAGCTAGGGCTTCAAGTTGAGCAAGATTAAACCCAAGCAACTCAAGATTTTTAGCGTTACTTTCCAATCGTAGGAAATTACCTCAAAAGAATCCCATGACCTAACTTCAATTCCACAATGACTAAAGCAATAAACCCAATCATTGCCCAACGTCCATTTAGGTTTTCGACATGGTCATGAAATCCATAGCTAGGCAACTTACGCTTTGGAACAATTTTCGGCTCTAACATTGAATCCTCCTTAACTGGTAAAAAAGATTAGAAGTGTACGATTACTCATCAGAGAGTAATCCTTCTTCTTGAAGACCTTCTAAAGCAGCCGGGTCAGGCATCTGGTCTTCCTGAGACTGCTCATCTCCACTTGGACGAACAAATGCCGCAAAGTTACTAGTAGATGCATCGATTCCATGACGGCTACGAGTTGCTTCTAAATCCGCATCACTAGGATCATCAAGAACTGATGTCGAATTAGCTGCTGCTGGAGAAGCAGGCATATCAACTGTATAGTCAGGGCGAAGGTTTTGAATGCGGCGGTAGCCAGCAGGATCTTCTGCAAGAATATCTGGATGAGGTCCTGCCTCTGCTCTAAGCTCTTCTACAAATCCACTGAAACCTGTACCTGCAGGTATTAGACGACCAATAATAACATTTTCCTTTAGCCCTCTTAACCAATCAGATTTGCCTTCTATTGCTGCTTCTGTAAGAACCCTTGTAGTTTCTTGAAATGAAGCTGCGGAAATAAAGCTATCTGTATTTAAAGAAGCTTTTGTAATGCCTAATAAGACAGGTGTAAACTCCGCAGGTGCTCCACCTGTAATCGATATAGCCTGATTGGTATCTTCGACTTGACGAATTTCAATCAGCTCACCAGGTAAAAGCGTTGTATCACCTGCATCTTCAATACGTACCTTACTAGTCATTTGTCGAACTATTACCTCAATGTGTTTATCGTCAATAGCAACACCTTGAGACTTATAAACATTTTGGACTTCGTTAACTAATTTATGCTGAAGTTTTGCAATTGACTCTTGTGCCGCTTCCATTAACGGTTTTCGATCACGAAGATCTCCAAAGAAACATTCTAATAATTCGTGCGGATTCACAGGTCCATCAGTCAAAAGTTCACCAGCTCTTACCTCCTGGCCATCGCTAATCATAACATTTTTTCCTAAAAGAATAGGATACTCTTCTAGAGAGTCATCGCTTTCAATCACCTTAACGACTACTGAGTCATCGTCATCACCTTGCTGTATTTCAACAATTCCTCTCCTTTTACATAAAATTGCAGCTTCCCGTGGCCTTCGTGCTTCTAATAATTCTTCAATCCTTGGAAGTCCCTGAACAATATCACCTGTTTTTTGTCTTTCAAAAACCAACAGAGCTAATCCATCACCTCTTTGCACAAGATCACCATTCTTTACATGCAACACAGAGTCAGGTGAAACCATATAAGGTCTTCCTAATCTAAGAGTTACTTTATTACCTTTAACGGCTTCAATCTCACCACAATAATTAACTAATTCATCTTTAGACAATTTATCACTGTCAATAACTCGTTGTCCAACTGCTACAACTGGTTGAGTAGAAGAAGTCAGAGTTATTGTATCTTCTTGACGCTCTACTATTAATCGTCTTATAGGCTCTCCTTCATGCATCTCAGGCAATTGAACAATGCCTTTTTCTTTGCATAGGATTTGGGTAGTCGCCACAACATCTCCTGCTCCTACAATTTGCTCATCATGAACTTGCAATTCAGTATGGGTAGAGCCATGACTCGAATCGGACATTGTGTCACGTCTAACTAGAATACTTTCGAGAATCACAAGTCGAAGTCTCTGTATTGTCTTTGATGATTTATCTGTTACTGCCTCAACATCTACAGTCATTTGAGGTGTTGTCTCAAATGTCTCCAGAATTAATTGAGTCCTAAGTAATTCGACACCCTCAACTGACTTAATTAATTCTCCATCTTTGTAGCCAAGTCTTTGAGTAGCTTTCAAGCCCAAAGAAGGTCCTTTTGGCTGATTAACATGAGAAAGTTCTGGTAATTGTGCCTCGTCAGGAATGGTATATTCTTCGACCGGTCGCAATAAAAGTCCTTTGCCTTCATTAGTTTCAACCGTTTGGGCAAATACCATTGAATCTGCTTTCAACCCTTTTGCAATTGTCTCACCAGGGTTAACTATTAGGCCTTCATTCTCAAAGCGTTCTAATGCCTTAGAGTCACTGCAAAGATGAAATTCTCCGCTTCTAACAATAATTTCCCGAAGAATGTCATTCTTTTGTGTCACAGTAACTATTCCAGCTGTTTGACTAAAAATATCCTTCACCACTTCAGTCCCAGCCTCAATCCACTGACGATCCTCAATCATTAACAGAGAAATATCCTTATTGATTTCATGAGTCTCCTGTGGCACCCATAACAATGTGCCGCCATTGCTTACTTCAAAACCATTTTTTGCAGACCTTGCTTTTTTAACGGTCAATCCTGGTGCATACTTAACCAAGCCTCCGGTCTTAGTTCTAAAGCGATCATCAGAGAGCTCAGCAATAATCTCACCATTACCAATCTTGCTGCCAGGGACACTATTAAGGCGGTAGCGTGTGGCATCTTTTGCTTCAAGATTCCATATCTCACCAGAGTGATTTGATTCCTCAAGTAATTTAAAATCCTTGAGTGTCATTGAAGTGGTAACTATCTGTACTTCTCTAGAATCTCCGATTGAATCACGAAGCCGTACTTGTCCGCCAAATTCACTTGCTTGGCTTGCTTCTGCTAATACTTGAGTCTCTACTACGTTTCCATTACTTTGAACAACAGGCTGTGCATTCGGAGGGAGGTTATATACATCCCCTGCTAAGACCCAAAGTCTTCCAAGACGCTGAGCTTTTAACGTTATATTGCCCTGTCTATCAGTAACTTCCTTAGGTTGAATAGCTTCCTCATACCTGACCTGGCCAGCTAAATCACAGATAACATCTTTTGTAGCTTTCTCAACACTCTTTTGAACAGACCCTGCTGCTATCTGAGCAATTGTTATGTCAGCAGCAACATCCTCTCCATTCTGAACAAAAATTAAAGACCCACTGGAAATCTCGATTTTTTGAGTCTTACCTTTTTCTGTTGGCTTAATAGTCAAAACAAAGTCAAGTTCTGCTTGTTGAGCCTCAACACCATGAGGCGTTCTATAACCACGCAAACGTGCCTTTGAGCCAAACTCAACTTTTCCTGCAACAGTAGAGCGAACAACCCCTGTTTCTGCAGTTGAGACGCCTCCAGTGTGGAACGTTCTCATGGTCAATTGAGTGCCAGGTTCACCAATTGATTGCGCAGCAATGATACCTACTGCTTCGCCTAAATCAACCAATTGGTTATGAGCTAGAGCCCATCCATAACATTTCCTACATACAGAGCGAGTTGCCTCGCAAGTAAGTGGAGAGCGTACCATTACACCATTAATATTTAATTTCTCAATTTTCTTGGAAAGTTCTGGATCAATAGCTACATCTCGTTTAATAAGAACAGATTCTTCGCCATCAAGAATGTCCTCAGCTGTTAAGCGACCAACAAGTCTATTACCAAAAGATCCGTCCTCGGCTTTTACAAGAATTGCTCTGGTTGTTCCACAGTCTTCCTCACGAACAATAACATCCTGAGCCACATCTACTAATCGTCGAGTTAGATAACCTGAATCAGCAGTCCTTAAAGCAGTATCTACCAATCCTTTACGGGCACCATAAGAAGAAATAACATATTCTGTTACCGTAAGCCCCTCTCGAAAGTTTGTACGAATAGGTAAATCAATGATTTCTCCTTGTGGATTAGCCATTAGTCCCCTCATCCCTACCAACTGACGCACCTGAGACATATTGCCTCTTGCCCCAGAGTTTGCCATCATCCAAACTGAGTTAAGCGGGTCATTTTGATTAAAATTCTTTTTAACGGCATCAACCAATCTTTCATTCGTCTCAGTCCATGTATCAATAACCTTTGTGTGACGTTCTACTTCTGTAATTTCACCAAGACGGTAACTCTCTTCAGTAGCAGTAATCTGAGCCTCAGCTTGACCAAGTAAGTCCTGCTTGGCTTCAGGTACTTTAAGATCATCTACTGAAATAGAAACGGCAGCCTGTGTTGCATATTTAAATCCCAAATCTTTGAGATTATCAGCCATTGCAGCAGTAACAGCGGTCCCATGGTTTTTATAAGCCCATGCAACTAACTGCTTAAGCGTTCTTTTGTCTACTACACAATTCCTAAAAGATGGTGGTGTTTTGGAAAGTGGAGGTATCTGATTTACCTTGGCTGCTTTTTTCTTTGAACCTTTTCTACCTCTACCTGAGGTTTTGCGTGATTTTGAAGAAGTGGAAGTCATTGAGAATGCCTAGTCAGTTTTTGGAAAGAGAGAAAGAAAAAGTTTAGGCTGAAGCCAAAGCATCGATAATGGTGTAGTTCATAACTACACGGCCTACAGTTGTCAAAATAAAACGGCTAATCAAAGCGCCATCTTCGTCTAGCCGATCTCGTCTGAGACTCCATTGTTCAATGCGAGTTCCATCTTCAAGAGTATTAGTATCTATAGGAGTCTGGCTATCATCTTCATCATCCACCTTGCCATTAAAGCGAACCCAGACCCAATCATGCAGACCAAGTCGCTTATCTTCAAAAGCATGTATGACATCCTCTAATCCAGCAAAGGTTTTAGAATAATCCCCAAACTCTGGCTTAGATGCCCCTGGCTGAAGGGCCGTCAAATAGTATGAACCTAGAACCATATCTTGAGAAGGGGTAACTATTGGTTCTCCAGTCGCAGGAGAAAGAATATTATTACTTGCGAGCATCAACATCCTTGCCTCAGTTTGCGCCTCTATAGCCAAGGGAACATGTACAGCCATTTGGTCCCCATCAAAGTCAGCATTGAATGCTGGACAAACTAATGGGTGTAATTGAATTGCTCTACCAGCTACAAGTTTAGGTTCAAACGCCTGAATGCCAAGACGGTGTAATGTTGGCGCACGATTTAGAAGGATAGGGTGACCTTCTATGCATTCTTGAAGGACCTGCATCACTTCATCATCTGCACGTTGAATAAGTTTTTTGGCAGCCTTAATGTTATTCACAATGTTCTGCCTTATTAATCTATGAATTACAAAAGGTTGAAAAAGCTCAATCGCCATCTCCTTGGGCAAACCACATTGATGCATTTTGAGCTTAGGCCCCACAACTATTACAGATCTACCTGAATAATCGACTCTTTTACCCAAAAGATTTTGTCGGAATCTTCCTTGTTTACCTTCAATAATATCGCTCAATGATTTCAATGCGCGATTATTAGCTCCCACCACGGTTCTACCTCTTCTTCCATTATCTACAAGAGCATCCACTGCCTCCTGCAACATCCGCTTCTCATTCCTAACAATAATCTCAGGTGCAAGAATCTCCTGAAGTCTTGCTAAACGATTATTCCTATTAATTACTCGTCTATATAAATCATTTAAATCAGAAGTTGCAAATCTTCCGCCATCCAACTGAACCATAGGTCTTAGGTCTGGAGGAATAACTGGAATTGCATCTAGAACCATCCACTCTGGACGAGCACTAGTTGCAATAAAATTATCAATCACTCTCAATCTTTTAATAAGCTTGGCTCGTTTTTGTCCCTTACTCTCGCTAATTTCCTCTCGAAGTTGATCCGCCACTTCCTTCAAATCAAGATCTTCTAATAATTGCTTAAGGGCTTCTGCACCTATTCCAACAACAGGTTCGTTTTCAATTGTTGAATCTTCAGCGTAGATTTCATCTTCGACTTCTAACCACTCATCTTCAGTAAGTAATTGCTTGTACTTAAGATCTTTGTAATCACCTTCATCTAAAACCACATAACAGTTGAAATAAACTATCTGCTCAACATCCCTAAGAGGCATATCTAGCAGGATAGCTACATAACTAGGAATACCCTTTAAATACCAAACATGAGATACAGGGGCAGCTAAATTAATAAAGCCCATGCGATGCCGTCTAACACGGCTCTCTGTCACTTCGACGCCACATCTTTCACAAACAATACCGCGATGTCTAACTCTCTTATATTTGCCGCAATGACACTCCCAATCTTTTGAAGGTCCAAAGATCTTCTCACAGAAAAGGCCATCCATCTCTGGTTTCAAAGTACGGTAATTAATCGTCTCTGGCTTAGTAACTTCTCCAACAACCTGACCGTTTGGGAGAGTGCGTTGCCCCCAAGACATAACTCTTTCAGGAGAAGCTAAAGTAATTTTGACATAATCAAAATGATTCTCAGTTCTTAAATTGCTGTTAGTCATGACAAGTAAATAGGGTTGATTGAAAGTCAGTAAATGGCGCAGTAAAAAGTGTTAGTCCTCTTGATAATCAGAGCCTAATGATTCGTAAGTCGGTCTACTAGGGGTACTCCTTCTTGGATTGACATCTTGCATCAAGTCAACTTCTTTGCCTTCCTCTGTGTAAACTCCAATATCTAAACCTAATGATTGAAGCTCCCTCATTAAAACCTTAAATGATTCAGGCGTCCCTGGTCTTGGGATAGGCTTCCCTTTAACTATTGCATTTAAAGCCTCATTTCTACCTTGCATATCATCTGATTTAACCGTGAGCAATTCCTGCAAGGTATACGCAGCACCATAAGCCTCTAACGCCCAAACCTCCATTTCACCTAATCTTTGCCCTCCTTGCTGCGCTTTTCCTCCAAGTGGTTGCTGTGTAACAAGAGAATAAGGTCCTGTTGAGCGTGCATGGATTTTATCATCTACTAAATGAACCAGCTTAAGAAAATGAGAGTAACCAACAGCTACTGGTTGGTCAAAAGGTTCCCCTGTTCTTCCATCTCTAAGTAAAAGTTTCCCAGGATCCTTGGGATTAAAGACCCAATCCTTACCTGGCTGCTTAGCAGCTTCTTTCAAATAAAGTTGGACAGTTTCATAAGACTTCTCTGCACCATACATCTCATCAAAAGGAACTACTTTTACTCTGCAACTGAGATGAGAGGCAGCCCAACCCATTAAAAGCTCAAAGACTTGACCTACATTCATTCGGCTAGGAACACCGAGTGGATTCAGAACAATATCTACAGGAGTACCATCAGGCAAATAAGGCATATCTTCTCTAGGCAGAATTCGACTAATTATCCCTTTGTTCCCATGTCGGCCTGCCATCTTGTCCCCTACTTGAATCTTGCGACGCTGAGCAACATAAACCCGGACTACCATGTTTGCACCAGGAGGGAGCTCATCACCCTGCTCACGCGTATAAATACGAACATCTACTACACGACCCTTTTCAGTACTTGGTACTCGAAGGGAATTGTCTCTTACATCTCGCGCTTTTTCTCCAAAAATAGCCCTTAATAGTTTTTCTTCAGGTGGCTGATCAGACTCCCCCTTTGGAGTAACTTTACCTACCAGAATATCTCCACTCTCGACAAAAGCTCCTACACGAATAATGCCCATTTCATCAAGATTTCCTAAACTGTCTTCAGCAATGTTTGGAATTTCCCTAGTAATCTCTTCAGGGCCTAATTTTGTTTGCCGTGCTTCAATCTCATATTTCTCAATATGCACTGAAGTGTAAAGGTCATCTTTAACTAATCTCTCGCTAACAAGGATTGCATCCTCGTAGTTGTAACCTTCCCAAGGCATATACGCAATTAGAACATTTTGACCTAAAGCAATTTCACCTCCTTCACAAGCAGAGCCGTCAGCTAAAACTTGACCAACGATTATTGGATCACCATTTCTAACTATTGGCCTTTGATTAAGACAAGTATCCTGATTCGATCTTTGATATTTCTGTAAATCATGAATATGTTCTGCTCCTTCTTCGTCAGTAACAATAATTGAGTTTGCATCAACAAAAGTAACTGTTCCATTTACCTGGGAAATAGGAACCATGCCAGAGTCTCGTGCAACCTGTGTTTCCAAACCAGTTCCTACGAGGGGTCTCTCAGGTCGCAAAAGAGGTACAGCTTGACGTTGCATGTTAGATCCCATTAATGCTCTGTTTGCATCGTCATGTTCGACAAATGGAATCAATGATGTTGCAACTGAAATAACTTGAACAGGGGAAAGCTGCACATAATCAACTTGCTCAGGAGGCACTTTTTCAAAATCTTGTCGATATCTAACAGGAATCAAATCCGCAAGAATCATGCCATCTTTAGCAGTAGCAACATCTCCTGGAGCAACTCTGCATTCATCTTCTAAGTCCGCAGAGAGATAAATTGGATCACCTTCTTTAATTACTCTTCCTTCTTCAACTTTCCAAAAAGGAGTCTCAATAAAGCCATATGAATTGACTCTTGCATGAGTTGCAAGAGAGTTAATTAATCCAGCATTTGGTCCCTCCGGAGTTTCTATAGGACACAAACGTCCGTAATGAGAAGGGTGAATATCTCGAACTGCAAATCCAGCTCTCTCTCTAGTTAAACCTCCAGGGCCTAAAGCAGATATACGTCTTTTATGAGTCAACTCTGCTAATGGATTTGTTTGATCCATAAATTGACTCAGTTGACTAGATCCAAAGAATTCTTTTATTGCAGCAACTAGGGGTTTTGGATTGACAAGTTGTGCAGGGGTTAATGAATCAGTCTCTCCAACTGTCATTCTTTCCTTAATAATTCTTTCCAAACGATTCAGACCTACACGAACCTGATTTTGAAGTAATTCGCCAACTGATCTAACTCTTCTATTGCCCAAGTGATCTATATCATCAAGTGTTGCACCACCAACATCTAGCTCCAAATTAATTAAATAATCTATTGTAGAAAGAACATCTTCGTGCGTTAATGTGCGAACAGAATTAGGAATAGTTAAGCGTAGTTTCTTATTGATCTTATACCTTCCAACTCGACCTAAGTCATAACGCTTGGCATCAAAAAACCTACTTTGAAGAAGTTGCTGGCCACCGCTTACTGATGGAGGTTCACCAGGTCTTAACTTCTTATAAAGTTCTAAAAGAGCCTGATCTTCTGAGCTAATACCTTCATCGTCAGCCGCCTGAATTGACTTTTTATAGAATTCTGGATGTCTTAACTTATCTATTACATCATTATCTGAAAGACCCATTGCCCTCATAAGAACATGGGCATTTATTTTCCTAGTTTTATCTACACGGACATGTAATAGATCATTCTTATCAGTTTCAAATTTCAACCATGCCCCACGATTAGGAATAACACTTGCATTGTAAGTTCTCCGTCCATTCTTATCTTGTTCGTCTTTAAAATAAACTCCTGGACTCCTGACAATCTGATTAACAATTACTCTTTCTGCCCCATTAATAATAAAAGTACCTCTTTCGGTCATCAAGGGAAGTTCACCAATAAAAACTTCTTGTTCTTTTATCTCTCCAGTTTCTTTATTAACCAATCTGCAGGTTACATACATTTGAGAAGCAAAAGTTGCATCTCGTCTTTTAGCCTCTTCTACATCATGTTTTGGACGCTTAAGTCTATATTCATTTCCAATAAAATGAAGTTCTAACTTACCTGTGTAATCAGTGATTGGTGAGAAGCTTTCGAGCTCTTCAATTAAGCCTTTTTCTAAAAACCACTTAAAACTTGCCCGCTGCACCTCAACCAAATCGGGCAGGTATGTAGCGGTCTTAGCGACCTGAATCGCACTTCTACTCATTCGAGAACCTGCTGCTGCTAAAGGGAGGGACTTTTTAATCTTGGAACTGAACTACTAGAACTAAATCAAGGAACCAATTGAAAAGGCTAGTCTCTTTAAAAAAGAGGGAGCAAAGAATTCAATAGCTCAATGAAATGAAAACAGCAGTCGTTAACAAACTCTTGAAGAAAGACAAGCTTCCCAAGGTAAAGACGCAGAGATACTACGCCAAGCCCAAGACAATGTTCAATATTACACTTATATGTTTTTTTTATCTATATAAATTTCTAATTTATGGTAAACCAAACAATAATCTTGCATTCCCAGTACTGCTATTAGCCACAGAAGCAAAGCTTTGACCTCTTATCTCCGCAATTTTATGTGCAACTGATTGAACAAAGGCAGGTTCATTTCGCTTTCCTCTTTTTGGAACAGGAGCAAGAAAAGGGCAATCCGTCTCTATCAGGAAACGATCTTCTGGAACATTTAAAGCACATTCTTGAATTTGCTTTGCTTTAGGGAAGGTAACAGTTCCACTAAAGCTAATGAAGAATCCGAAATTTAAAAACTGTTCCATCTCTTCCAAAGTTCCTCCCCAACAATGCATTACACCACGAACCAAAGAGTTCGAACTCTTAAGTTCTTCTAGAAGTTCAAGCATAGGAGATGCGGCTTCTCTGCAATGAACAATAACCGGTAAATCCAACTCAACGGCAAGTTTCAATTGGGGTTTAAGTGCTGCAACTTGCTCATCCAAATTTGAATCTTTATACAGGTCTAATCCCAACTCACCTATCGCAACGACTCGAGAATCATCTAAGGCAGCATTTCGTAAAATATCTATGGTTGTCCCTTCATTCCAATGCTTGGTATCTAAAGGATGAACCCCAACTGAATATCTTAGTTCTGGAAAACGATCAGCTAATTTTCTAATTTCAGGAATTTCAGATGGTTCTACGCAAGCATGAACCAAACTTGTAACCCCTGCTGCCCTCCATCTTGCAGCAACTTCATCAAGATCATCTTGGAAAGTTGAAAAAACTATATGGCAGTGACTATCTATAAGATGATTTAAAGTCACGAAGACAGAATAGATCGAGGTGTTTTTAATTATTTAGAAGCTGGCTCAGCAACTTTTTTAAAAGCTGCAGACAATCGCGATTTCTGGTTGGCGCCAGTATTTCTATGTAGAACCCCTCGTTTAACAGCTTTGTCTATCTTGCTGTAAGCATCATCAACAGATTTTTGAACATCTTTCATAGATTGTTCATTAGGTTCCCCTCTATATGAAAGACATGCTGCAAAGCAACGCTTCATCAAAGTTCTTATTGCAGATTTATAAGACCGGTTCTGGATACGGTTGCGCTCAGCAATCTGTATTCGTTTCTTCGCTGACTTAATATTTGCCACTGAGGCTAGATAATACTTAATTGCTTCGTGATTCTAGCTTAATAAGCTTAATAAAAAAAAGATCTTGCCCAAATTCAAGGCAATTGCAGAAAGAAACGTCTAGCTTTACATGAGAATTCCATTGGAAAGGTTGACTCACAGTAGAAAAATATTGAATTGCACAAAAGATCCACAAGAAGCAGAAGGATTCCTGGACAAGATTGCCTCGCGGACATCATTAGATTCGCAAGAACAAGCTCTGACAGCCGTAAACAAGATTCTGGAAGAAGTTAAACAATCTGGGGATGGTGCATTAACAAGACTGACCAAACAATTCGATGGATTCACACCAAAACCACTACAAGTAAATCCGGAAGAGATTGCTCAAGCGTGGAATGAAACCCCAAAAGAATTACAAGATTCACTCTTTCTTGCAAAGACAAGAATCGAAGAATTTCACAAAAATCAATTTCCAAAAGATTTCCTAACAAAAGGAGCTCATGGAGAACAACTTGGCCGCAGGTGGGGTCCCGTTAACAAAGCAGGGATCTATATCCCTGGGGGCCGGGCAGCATATCCAAGCACTGTTCTTATGAACGCAATACCAGCTTTAGTTGCTGGAGTTGAGGAGATAATAATGGTTTCACCTGCTAATCAGACTGGGAAGCTAAACAAGACAGTTCTTGCAGCCGCTCATGTATCAGGAATTAACAAAATATTTCGCATAGGTGGTGCCCAAGCAATTGGAGCTCTTTCTTATGGAACAGAAACCATCCCTCGAGTAGATGTGATCAGTGGTCCAGGGAATGTTTACGTAACGTTGGCAAAGAAATCTGTGTACGGGCAAGTAGGCATTGATTCACTTGCAGGTCCAAGTGAGGTTTTAATAATTGCAGACAATACTGCGAAAGTCGAACACATTGCAGCAGATCTTCTCGCTCAAGCTGAACATGACCCACTAGCTGCCTCAATCTTGCTGACTACAGACGAAAGTCTTTTAACCAGGGTTAACTATGAAATTGAAAAACAATTGCACAATCACCCTCGGTCAGAAATTTGCAGAAAATCTCTCAATGATTGGGGACTAATCGTAATTTGCAAAGACCTTGAGACATGCGCAGAATTAAGCAACAGATTTGCACCAGAACACCTTGAATTATTAATTGCAAATCCATTACAGCTAGCTTCGAAAATAAAAAATGCAGGTGCAATATTTTTGGGTCCCTGGAGTCCTGAAGCAACAGGAGATTATCTGGCTGGTCCAAATCACACTTTACCAACTTCAGGAACCGCAAGATTCAGCAGTGCCTTAGGAGTAGAAACTTTTATGAAAAGCACATCAATCATAAACTTTACAGAAGAAGCTTTAATTAAAACAAGTAATGCGATTCTTCAATTAGCTAATAGCGAAGGACTTCATAGCCATGCAAATTCTGTAAAATTAAGAATTTCTAGGACTTCGTCAAATGATTAACAATTGTACTTCCATTAATAATTTCTCCTACCAAAACCTCATCTGTAAGATTTATAAAGAGGCCGTTTTCTAACACTCCAGGAAAATTATTTAATTGCTTTTCTAACGCTTCAGGGTCCTCAATCCCATTCCTAAAAGCAACATCTAGTACGAGGTTCCCCTGATCAGTAACTATTGGACCTGCTTTTTTCTTAGCCATCCGCAGCGAAGATTCTGCACCTAAAGATTTAACCCTCTTCTGAACCAACTGCCATGCAGAAGGTAAAACTTCAACTGGCAACCTAAAATCTAGATTTAATTTTTTTACGATCTTAGTTGAATCAACAACAACTACAAAGCGATCAGCTAATGAAGCAACGAGTTTCTCTTGTACATGACATGCGCCACCACCTTTAATTAGTTGGAAGGCAGGATCAACTTCATCTGCTCCATCAATAGCCAGGTCAATTTTACTGACTGCTGAAAAAGCCTTAAGAGGTATCCCAAGTTGTGTAGCAAGCACCTCTCCCTGAAAGGAAGTTGTCACACCAACGATGTCTCTAAGAGAACCTTCTTTTAACTTTTCCCCTAAAGACTTGATCATGAGAGCTGCTGTAGAACCTGAGCCAAGTCCAAGCACCATTCCATCTTCAATTTGATCAACAGCAGCTTTTGCTACCGCGATTTTCATTTGAGTTTGTAGATCTTCCATCTTTTAAAACCTTTTCGTGACAGTAGCAAGCTTTCTAGCTTATACCCGGCAATGCTTCAGGCTGGATAGAAAGTTTCATCTCTCGATTATTTCTTAGAAGTTTGATTAGAAAAGGCTTACCTATTTGAGAAGACTCAACTTTCTCAAGTAAAGAATTTGGATCAAGAACATCTTTATCATCAGCAGAAATAATGAGGTCGCCACGCTTCAAACCAGCCCTGTCAGCAGGACTATCACTAAGGACAGATTGAACTAAAGCACCAGATCTTTCTGGAAGTTCCACAATAGAGTTCGGATCACGATTATGTTCTTGAGCAATACTTGCATCTAAAGAAATGAGCTGGACTCCTAAATAGGGATGAAGTACCTCACCATTAGATAAAAGTTGATCAGAGATACTCTTAGCAAGATTAATTGGAATTGCAAAACCCAAGCCAGCCCCAGGGCCAGATCTAACCAAAGTATTAATACCAATGACTTCCCCTAAATAATTCACCAAAGGACCACCAGAGTTACCTGGGTTTATTGCCGCATCTGTCTGAATCAAATCCAGTCTTTTATCAGAAAACCCTAAGCTGCTGATATTCCGGTGCAAGCTACTCACTATTCCTAATGTTACCGTTCTCTCTAATCCATACGGGGTACCCAGAGCAATAGCCCAATCACCTACTTCAAGCTCCTCTGAATTCCCTAAAGGAGCAGCATTCAATTTAGAACCAGTATCTAATCTCACAAGAGCTAAATCAGTAACAAGATCTTTCCCAATTACCTCGGCATTACATTTTTCACCATTAGAAAGTGTTACCTGAACATCATCAACTCTTTCGACAACATGAGCATTAGTCAAAACTAATCCATCATCATTAATCAATACACCTGAACCCTGACCTCTCTGTCTTTCCGGTCCGAGATTCGGCTCTCCAAGCAAATCCCTGAGTAACGGGTCAATCAAAGTGGGATCAAATTGCTCATGCTCAATGGTTCTCTCTGTATCTATTCGCACAACAGCTGGCGCTACATTTCTCACAGCCTCAGCTACAAAGCTGTGGGAAGATTCCTGAATTGAATTCTCAATAGCCAAACTAGGCTCAACTTGAGTCCCAATTACAATTATTAAAACCAAAAGCGAAGCTAAATATCCTGGAAGTCTCATAGAACTCTGAAACACAATCATGATATTGATTTTAATGGTGCCACCAAAACAACTGCAGTGAAGCTAAATAGAGAAAATTTAAGCAAAGTCAAAATTTTTCACTGTAGAAAAGTAAAAGATCATCCATTAGAATTAATTTGCCTGACGGTTACCTCCTTGATTGAGGCTGGTTAAATCAAAAACTGTTGGGTTTAAGGCCCAACAATAACCTTTGTCTCTTGCTAAACCAAATCGTCAAAGATTTAAAGCGCCTAGCTGCAAATACAGCTGAAAAAGAAGGTTTTAAAATAGTTCATTTGCAACTAATTACCCAATCAGTCCCTATGACAATACAAGTTCAAATTCGTCATAAAGATGGTGCTGATGTTTCCTTGGATGATTGTACTCTGATAACAAATCCAATTGGAGAGGCTATAGAGAATTCTAAGTTATTAAATTCAGCTTATATCCTAGAAATTAGCAGTCCGGGTCTAAATGATATCCTAGAAACCGATAAGGAGTTTGAAACCTTCAAAGGTTTTCCTATTGAAGTATCCACCAAAAACGATTCTAAATCTACTGTTCTTTATAGTGGTTTGCTTCATACACGATCCAAAGAGCATTTACAAATAAATGTCAAAGGAAAAATGAGCAAAATACCAAGAGAAAGTGTTATTCAAGTAAGACTATCTAGTCCAACTGGATAACCAAAAAGACTTAACTCAAACATTTCCATTTTTATTTCCCATCATCGATGGCCTTAGTTCTTCTCCCCGGTCTCAATAACTTAATCGAAGATATTAGTGAGGAGAAAAAACTCCCTGCTCAAGTTGTCGAGACTGCCCTTAGGGAAGCTTTATTAAAAGGATATGAAAGATATAGGCGAACACTCTACCTAGGCATTAATGACAATCCTTTTGAAGAAGAGTATTTTAGCAACTTTGATATCGGCTTAGATCTTGAGCAAGAAGGATATAGAGTACTAGCTAGTAAAATTATTGTAGAAGAAGTAGAAAGTGAAGATCATCAAATAGCTCTAGCTGAAGTTATGCAAGTAGCCGAAGATGCACAAGCAGGAGATACGGTAGTACTCGATGTAACCCCAGAAAAAGAAGAGTTTGGAAGGATGGCTGCTGCCACTACAAAACAAGTTCTTTCTCAGAAGTTGCGAGATCAGCAAAGAAGAATGATCCAGGAAGAGTTTGCCGATCTAGAGGATCCAGTTTTAACAGCTCGAGTTATACGTTTTGAACGCCAATCCGTAATCATGGCAGTAAGTTCTGGACTTGGCAGACCAGAAGTTGAAGCAGAACTCCCTAGAAGAGATCAGCTTCCAAATGATAATTATCGAGCGAATGCAACATTCAAAGTATTTCTTAAAGAAGTTAGCGAAGTGCCCAGACGAGGGCCTCAGTTATTTGTGAGTAGGGCAAATGCTGGCCTTGTTGTTTATTTGTTTGAAAACGAAGTTCCGGAAATACAAGAAGGCTCAGTAAGAATTGTTGCCGTAGCTCGTGAAGCAAACCCACCTACTAGAGCTGTTGGTCCAAGAACAAAAGTAGCGGTAGATAGTATTGAAAGAGAAGTCGACCCAGTTGGAGCTTGCATTGGAGCTAGAGGCTCAAGAATCCAACAAGTAGTTAATGAATTAAGAGGAGAAAAAATTGATGTTATCCGTTGGTCCGCTGATCCTGTCCAATACATCTGTAATTCTCTCAGTCCAGCAAGAGTTGAGATGGTGAGACTAGTAGACCCTGAAGGACAGCATGCACATGTTCTTGTTCCACCTGATCAGCTAAGTCTCGCGATTGGAAGAGAAGGGCAAAATGTCAGGCTTGCGGCAAGACTTACAGGGTGGAAGATAGATATAAAAAATTCCCAGGAATATGATCAAACTGCAGAAGACGAAATAGTAACTGAACTAATCTCTCAAAGAGAAGAAGAGGAAGCACTTCAAAAAGAAGCTGAAGATCGCCTAGCAGCAGAGCAGGCGGCCAGAGCCGAAGAAGATGCTCGTTTAAGAGAGTTGTATCCATTGCCTGAAGACGACGAGGAGCAAGACCAATATCAAGAAGAAGCAGAAGAAAACTTGGCATCTGAAGAGAAAAATGTTGTTAACAATTCCAGTGAAGATGACAGCCAGGAATCTTATGTAGAAGGAGAATTAAGTTCAGATGAGGATAGAACCCGGTGATCAAAACCCCCGTCCTGCGTCGCTGTGTTTCTTGTAGGCAGCTTTTCGACCGAAAGCAGCTCTGGAGAGTAATCAGGGACTATCGGGATGGCGTTGTTCTCGACAAAGGAATGGGTAGGTCTGCTTACCTATGCCCTTCAGAGAACTGCCTAAAAGAAGCATGGCAGCGAAAGCGTTTACACAAAGCCCTGAGATGTCAGGTAAATGTAAGTGTTATAGAGGTGCTGCAAAATAGATTGAATCACGGCAATGATTCAATTACTAAGGCAATATAAAAGGTATATCCCAAATAAAATGGGAACTTCATTTAAAAATTGCCAGCATCCACTTAAAATTTAATGACCAGCAGCGGCAAAATCAGAATCTACGAACTTTCCAGAGATCTAAATCTGGATAATAAAGATGTGCTTGATGCTGCTAAAAAGCTTTCAATTCCAGTCAAAAGTCACAGCAGTTCTATTAGTGATTTAGATGCAGATAAAATTAAAAATTCTCTATCAACAGCAGGTAAAAAAAAGATAGGCTCGACTTCGCAAAACAAGCAACCTTCAGGCAAAGAAATCCTATCTTTGAAAAAAGCTGTTGGGTCACTTTCGAAACCTCCAAAACCTAATAAAGAAAAGAGCACTCCTGAGAACAAAGCAAAAGCATCTACTCTAAAGAACAAGCCATCTAGCCCGAAGCCTGAAATTACAAAATTACCAACGCCTCCTTCACCTATAAAGGCAGAAAATTTACAGACAAAACAACCTCAGTCCAACTCTCAAGCAAATCTTATAAATGTACATGCTAGGAAAAACCAATCTCAATCTAATAAAAACAACCCTGTAAAACCTGTTTCATCTCAACCAAAGCCTCCTGCCGCGCCAACTGCTCCTAAGAAATCAATAAACCCTCCCGTTTCAAGACAACCACAGTCCTCTGTACCAAACGGAACTAGTAATCAACAAACCAATCCTCCCAAAGCCAAGCCAAATATAGTTGGCAAGCCACAATCAACAAAAATAAATATTTCGGCTAAAAAAATTAACGAGCCTACAAAACCGACACCTAAGCCACTTGTTAATCAGCCAGAAACAAAAAGGCCTCAAGCTCCTCAAAGGCCCATAGCTCCACCTCCACGTCCGAAGATACAGCCCCAAGTCAACCAAAAGACTTCAAACAAAAAACCTTTCAATAATCCAAATCAAAGAAGGGTTTCTCCTCAAAGAGGTCCTGAACTTCAAGCACGTGGTCAAAGCCATCTAAAAAATACTCCTAGCAGACCTGGTCAAACTCCAACTAAGGGCAATCGCGTTGAACTAGTAGGAGCTCCAATCAGACGTAGCAATAGCAAGACTGGCAACACTGGAGGGAGAGGCTCAAGAGATGGAAACTTCCGTTCAGGTTCCACAAGCCAAGCTCCAGGGTCCTCTGGCTCCAGGCAAGGTGCTCCTAGAAGAAGCGAAGGCGGTGGACGTTCCCAACAAATGCGGCCTCGCCCTGGTATGCCGCCTGGAATGCGAAAACCAGTTGCACCTGGAGAGCTTATGCAATTGCAAAAGCCAACAAATAATGCAACGCCTCCAATAAAACGTACAGATATTTCAAAAGGACCTAAAAGAGAAACTACTCCAACTGCAAAACCCCCAACAAATAGGCCAACCCCTTCAGCAGCGCCCAAAAGACCTCCTCTGCGTGCTGGAGCAGGTGGTTCTCCTAGGAAAAGAAAGTCTGATTGGGATGATGCAGCGAAACTAGAAGCCCTTAGAAATAAGTCACCTCAAAAGCAACGCCAAAAAGTTCACATTATTGGAGAAAATGATGATGCACTTACTACAGAGACCAGTGGGTTTGCTGGAGAGAAGCAAGCTGTAGTCCTCTCTGCAAGTCTCGCTCGTCCTGCTACACCTAAGGGAAAAACAACACAAAAAAGTGCATCTAAACCATCAGGAGCATTACGGAAGCGTAAGAAAGAATCTACTCGTCAAAGACAACGTAGAAGAGCAATGGAATTACGTGCAGCACGTGAAGCCAAGCAAGTTCGGCCAGAAATGATTGTTGTTCCAGAGGACAACATTACAGTTCAAGAGCTTGCCGACAAACTAAGTGTTGAAAGTTCAGAAATCATTAAATCTCTTTTCTTTAAAGGCATCACTGCAACAGTCACCCAATCTTTAGACCTAGCCTCAATCGAAACTGTTGCAGAAGAATTTGGAGTACCTGTTTTACAAGACGATGTTGAAGAAGCTGCTAAGAAAACGGTTGAGATGATCGAAGACACTGATATCAAACATTTAATCAAAAGGCCACCTGTGGTCACTGTGATGGGTCATGTGGACCATGGAAAAACCAGCCTATTAGACGCAATCAGGAAAGCAAGAGTCGCCTCTGGAGAGGCTGGAGGCATTACCCAGCATATAGGCGCCTACCAAGTAGACATAACACACGAAAACAAATCCCGCAAGTTAACCTTCCTTGATACTCCTGGTCACGCAGCATTTACTGCTATGCGCGCCAGAGGGACTAAAGTCACAGACGTTGCCGTACTAGTGGTCGCAGCTGATGATGGTGTTAGGCCACAAACCTTAGAAGCTATTAGCCATGCACGTGCAGCAAAGGTACCCATAGTTGTTGCAATTAACAAAATTGACAAAGAAGGTTCGTCTCCTGACCGAGTAAAACAAGAGTTATCAGAGCAAGAGTTGGTAGCAGAAGAGTGGGGTGGTGATGTTGTAATGGTCCCCGTAAGTGCAATTAAAAGTCAAAATATAGACAAATTATTAGAAATGATCCTTTTAGTCACTGAAGTGGAAGACTTACAGGCTAATCCCAACCGACTGGCCAAAGGAACAGTTGTAGAAGCACATCTTGACAAAGCAAAAGGCCCGGTCGCAACGTTACTCGTACAAAATGGCACACTTAAATCGGGAGATGTTGTTGCAGCTGGTCCTGTACTTGGGAAAGTTCGAGCCATGGTTGATGAACATGGCACAAGGCTTAAACAAGCAGGGCCATCTTGTCCTGTTGAAGCACTTGGTTTCAATGAAGTTCCTACTGCAGGAGATGAGTTCGAAGTTTATCCAGATGAAAAATCTGCGAGAAGTGTTGTCGGTGATCGGGCATCAGATGCCAGAGCAACACGTCTTGCACAACAAATGGCTTCTAGGAGGGTTTCTCTTTCATCAATGTCCGGTCAGGCAAATGATGGTGCTCTTAAAGAACTAAATCTCATACTCAAAGCTGATGTTCAAGGTAGTGTAGAGGCAATTCTTAGCTCTCTAGAACAATTACCTAAAGATGAAGTGCAAGTAAGAGTACTTCTCTCTGCTCCTGGAGAAATAACTGAAACTGATGTAGACCTTGCTGCTGCTTCAGGTGCTGTAATTATTGGATTTAACACTTCCATGGCCTCCGGGGCTAAAAGGGCTGCAGATGCAAATGGCGTCGATGTTAGAGAGTATGAGGTAATTTATAAACTTCTAGAAGATATCCAATTAGCCATGGAAGGGCTACTCGAACCAGACATGGTTGAAGAAAAAATTGGAGAGGCAGAAGTACGCGCCATCTTTACTATTGGAAAGAGCGCAGTAGCTGGCTGTTATATTTCCAACGGAAAACTACAGCGTAACTGTAAGGTTAGAGTTAAGAGAGCTGGACAAATTATTTTCGAAGGAGATCTTGATTCTCTAAGACGCAATAAAGAGGTAGTCAAAGATGTTTCTAGTGGCTTTGAATGTGGCATCGGTTGCGACAGATTTGCAAACTGGAAAGAAGGGGATCTGATTGAAGGATATAAGCTGGTAACACAAAGACGAAAACTCACTACCTAGGTCACAGAATTATCCTTAAAGTTTTATCACCTCAAAAAACAGATAATATCCATATCACTAAATAACTCGCATTAGTAGTTGCAATTAATGGTCTTAAACTCTCTAGAATGGATAATTTTTAGCCTAAGTAGAGAAATTCTTAAGAACTCTTTGAACGATCTAAAATAATAAAGCTAGAAAAAGCAAAGAAGGCAATTAGCTGAATAGTGACATCGCTCATTAGAACAGTTTCCCCAGAGGCAGAGCGTATACCCATGATTAAAAGCCCCATTAAAGCAGAAGCTGATAAAGCAATCCAAACTACACGACGCAAACCTCTAAATGGGGTCTTAGACTCTTGTAAAAGTTTTTTGCGAATTTTAGGATCTAGGTTCACGCTAAAGTCGTTAGGATGCCGGTGTAGCTCAGGGGTAGAGCAACTGATTCGTAACCAGTAGGTCAGCGGTTCAATTCCGCTCACCGGCATAAAAAAGAAAAAGCCTTTGAATTAAGGTCATTCAAAAAACGATTCTAAGCCAGCAGAGGGTTAACAGGAAT
>QCLI01000005.1 GCA_003214695.1 Prochlorococcus sp. AG-412-P08 | reverse complement strand
TGAAGAAGTGGTGCTTGATGGAGGCAAATCAACAATTTTGATAGGTGGTGGTGTGCTCTCCTTCTTAACTTCAGGTGAGGGGCTGTTTTTAGCATGTTCTTCTTTTGCACAAGCCTCCAAGGCCTCTCTTAATAATGAATCAAATGTTGCTTGTCTAGAAGGATTCAAAATTGTTGGGGTCAATGGAATTCTTAAGTAGTTGAAATTAATTATCTTTTTCCACGAGGAATTTCTTTATTTGGATTGTTTGCAAATTCTTGCGATAATGAATTTGAGGTCGATAAAGGACTCACTGTCCTCCTACTAAGAATGGAAAAAAGAGTAAGGAAAAGAGACCTCATAATTAATTCCCTGAAAATGATCACAGGGGTTGCTCTGAAGAAAGGTAAGAAGGCGGCACCCAGATTCGAACTGGGGATAAAGGATTTGCAATCCTCTGCCTTACCACTTGGCCATGCCGCCGAGAGAGTAAAAAAAAATCCCCCTTTGGATCGTATCAGTCCAAAGAATAAAAATGTTTTAGTGCTTTCGAATGGTCATGGTGAAGATTTGATTGCTTTAAGAATATTGCAAGCTTTGCACAGATTAAAACCGGAATTAAAGTTGAAAGTAATTTCTTTAGTAGGAGAGGGCAGAACTTTTTCGAATGCAATTGAAGAGCGATGGTTGTTTAAATCTGGTACTTCCCTGAGGTTGCCTAGTGGAGGCTTTAGTAATCAAAGCATAAGTGGTTTCATTCAAGATATGTTTGCAGGCTTTCTATGGGTGAATTTTAAAAACTGGTCGTCTGTGAGAAGTGCTGCAAAAGATGGAAGTTTTATTGTTGCTGTAGGTGATTTGCTTCCACTTTTTTTTGCGTGGAGTAGTGGCGGAAACTATGCATTTATTGGCACTCCAAAAAGTGATTACACATGGAATACCTTTAAACCGACGTTCTTGAGTGATTTTTATCATTCATTTAAAGGTACTGAATGGGAACCTTGGGAATGGAGCTTGATGAAAGCATCTCGATGCAAGATAGTTGCAGTACGAGACAAATTAACGGCTAGAGGCTTACGAAAAAAGAATGTACGAGTTATAGCTCCAGGGAATCCGATGATGGATGGATTTTTGCCGGTTGTGTGTCCTATTAATTTGAAAAGCTTTAGACGTTTGATATTGCTTTGTGGAAGTCGAATGCCTGAGGCTATGGCAAATTTCACACGATTGCTTAATGCTATTGAACAAATTGAAAGTAAGACTCCATTGATTATCTTTGTCGCGATTGGTTCAGAACCTTCTATAAGGTTGTTAGAAGATTCTTTAAAGGACAAAGGTTATAAGAAAACTCTCTCTCCATTAATTGAAATGGATACAGATACTTTTTTTTGAGAAGAATGATTTGCGACTTGTTCTTGGTGTTGGGAAATTTGAGGAGTGGTCTAGATTTGTTGAGGTTGGTATTGCCAATGCTGGAACTGCTACAGAGCAACTAGTAGGGCTTGGAGTTCCTTGTGTCTCATTGCCTGGTAAAGGACCGCAATTTAAAAATGGATTTGCAATCAGACAGAGTCGATTGTTAGGCGGAAGTGTAATTCCTTGTCAAAATTCTTTTGAAATGGTTAAAACAGTTCAGTTATTGCTTCAAGATTCCCATTTGCGGGAACGCTTATCCTTTATAGGAAAAAGGCGGATGGGTAACTCTGGAGGTAGCGAAGCTTTAGCTCAGAGGATTTTTGAGTTTCTTCATAGTAAATAATTAAAGATTTGAGACTTTTTCCAATAAGATAGACGCTTAAGTTTATTTTTGATTTATGTCAAGTATTAAGGAACATGATTACTTAAAAATCTGCGCGGAATTAGCATCGTTTTTAACCATTAGTATTGCTGCTGCAAAAAAGAAAATAGATGTTGAAGCTGCCAAAAAAGGTGCGAAAGACATTTCTTCTCGGAAGGCAATAGCGGAAATGTTATTAGCAGAAGCACGTGAAAATTCTTCGTCTGACGAAAAAGGAAATACTCATCAATTAGACTCTTTGTTAGAAGCTCTTGCCGAAGAAGAAAATTTTATGGTAGAGGATTAATTCCTTGAGAAGCAATTTACTAATGTTCAAAAATATTGTTAAATCTCAATCTATCTAGTTCACAAATTACTGGAAGACATTCAAAACATCGTTTTGTTATATCCCATCTTTTCTCTCTGATTAGCATATTTTTAAGCTTTGTCTTTGCTGCAAGAAGGAATCGAACATCATTAGCGGCATATTCTAGCTGTTTTTCAGAAAGCTCCTCTACAAGACCCCAATCACTACTTTGTGCTTGTTTGTCGAGTTCTACTCCTACAAGCTCTGAAATAACTTCCTTTAGTCCATGTCTAGGTGAATAGGTCCTACCCATTTTGCTAGCAATCTTAGTACAGAAAATTGGTGTCACTTCGATATTTAGATTGCTAGCTAATGCAGCGACATCAAACCTTGCATAATGAAAAACTTTTTCAATTGATTTGTTCTCCATTAGGGACTGAAACTTTGGTGCTTTTGTCTGACCTTGATCAATTTTGATACAAGCAACATTATCTTCATCATCACAAATTTGTATTAGACAAAGCCTGTCTCGACCATGGATCAGCCCCATTGCTTCAGAATCAATAGCTAATGCTACCTTCTTACCAAACTGTTTGGTACTTTCTTCATCAAGGTCTCTCCTAAAGACTTTAAAACTTACTGGTTTTTGGGCAAAATTGGTCATAGGTTGATACAGACAATTGACCTTAGACTATTTAATAAGAAAGTTTTTCTAGACTTTCGTCAATAGCTTTTTAAATTTAGTTGCTTGCACATTCCCTGTATTATTTTTAAAATTTGTTATCTTTTCCCAATATATGCCTTAATTGGTAGGAAATTAAGATCTTCAGGTAAATTTAATTAAGACCTTTTGATCATTTAGGGATGCAATCATCAAATATTTCGACATTTACTTTAACTATTTTATTAGCTATTGGATTGGCATTTTTTCTTCGAGCAGCAAGTAAAGATCGAACAACTGTTGTTAATATTTCTTCGCCTTTACCACCTCTTCCTGTCCTTGAAGGCTTGAGTGCATGGTTGGAAGAGCGGGGTTGGAGAGGGGAAGGAGGAGATGCTGATAGGAGAATTCTAAAATTTAATGGAACTGTCTCTTCAAGCTCAGCTCTTGCTATTTTTCTTTCTGTGTTGTGTGGTTTAGGAGGGGCTTGTTTGGGATTAGTTGTTTGCCAGCTTTATCCAGGTTTGAGTTGGTGGCCATTAATTTTGGCTGGTTTAGGACCTTTTGCGGGTGTATTTTATCGGACTAGATCTTCGAGGCAAGAGTCTCTTGACATCAGACTAATTAGCTCATTTAATGATGCAGAAACCGTTTTAAGAATACGTGCCCATAGAGACGAATTGATTGCGATAGATGCTGAGCTTTCAAAAAGACTCAAGTTGGTCAGCGATGCTTCCTTAACTTCTTCTCCAATATGAGAAAGAATCCTTCGATGATCTATTTTATTAAATATGTAAAAAAGAATTTGTTGGATTTAAAATTGTTAGAGGTAGTTTTTAATCTATTGCTTCAAAAGGACGACATTTTTCTTCAAGACTTTCATCTGAAAACCAATCTTGTGGTTTCGTGAAGACATCTGTAAGTAGTGCCTCTCTAGAGTTAATAGCGGCTTTAAATCCATACTCCCATCTGGCAAGTGGAGGTAAAGACATAAGTATTGATTCTGTTCTTCCGTTTGTTTGAAGACCAAAAATAGTTCCTCGATCCCAAACTAAATTAAATTCAACGTATCTCCCACGTCTGTAAAGCTGAAAATTTCTTTCACGTTCTGAGAAAGCTTTGTTTTGACGCTTTTCAATAATTGGAATATATGAGGGTAAAAATGCGTTGCCGCAAGCTTTAGCCAGTGAGAATAGTTCTTCCCATGATAGTTTTTCCTCCCCAAGGGTTTTTGAACTAATTGAAGCAGCTCCATTAGGACTTTGCCCTTTGTAGAGGTTTCCAGATCCATCTTGATAATCGAAAAATATTCCTCCTACACCTCTACTTTCATTGCGATGCTTTAAGAAAAAATATTCATCACACCAAGGCTTGAATACTTTGTGAACTTTAGGATTTATAGAATCGCATGCTTCCTTAAGAACTTTATGAAAATGACGTGTGTCGCTTAAGTATGGATAGTAGGGAGTAAGATCAGCCCCTCCACCAAACCACCATACAGGGCCTGCTTCAAAGTATCGATAATTTAAATGAACTGTTGGTATATAAGGATTCTTTGGGTGGAGAACCATTGAAGTACCAGTGGCAAACCATTTTTGCCCCTTGGCTTCAGGACGCTGCTTGATTATTGAAGGAGGTAATTCTTCACCATGAACTTCTGAAAAGTTGACGCCTCCTTGCTCAAACACTTTGCCTTCTTTCATTACTCTGGAACGTCCACCTCCACCCTCAGGTCTCTCCCAACTTTCTTCTAGAAATTTACCTTCACCATCAATGTTTTCTAGCCCTGCACAAATCGTATCTTGCAGCTCTATTAAGAAAGCCTTAGCTCTTTTGCGAGAATCTGAGGGAGGATGCGACAAGTGTAAAGATGGCACAGCTTTATTGTTATTTCTCTATGAGGCTAGGTCATTGGAATACCCTCATTAAAGTTAGTGAAACGATGTTTTGAAATTATGTTGACTGATAAGGAAGCCTTGGATTCTCTGTCTTGCTTAAAAGATTCAGGCAGTGATCGCTCAATATTGGAACTTGGTTGGATAGATCAGCTAATTGTTCGTTCCCCAAAGGCTATTGTCAGGTTAAATCTCCCAAGTTATGCGCAAGCTCAAAGAGATCGAATAGCTAAAGAAATTAAAGATATTCTCCAGTCATTCGAAGAAATTGATTCTGTTCAGATTGAGCTAAGTAATACGACTTCTAATAATGGGGAAATTGGACATGGTGGGCATGGGCAATCCCAACCTTCTTTACAGGCGATACCAGATGTTAAGCATGTTGTGGCTGTTAGCAGTGGAAAAGGTGGAGTAGGCAAAAGCACTGTTGCCTTAAATCTTGCTTGTGCCTTGTCTCAAAATGGTTATAAAGTTGGTTTGCTTGATGCAGATATATATGGTCCTAATATTCCAATCATGCTTGGAGTTTCTGATACAGCTCCAGAAGTAATAGGCAGTGGTTCTGATCAAAAAATTATTCCAATTGAGACTTGTGGAATTGCAATGGTCTCAATGGGTTTATTAATTGATGACAATCAACCTGTGATTTGGCGAGGACCAATGTTGAATGGCATTATTAGGCAATTTCTTTATCAAGCTGATTGGGGTGAGAGAGACTTCCTTGTAGTTGATTTGCCCCCTGGTACAGGTGATGCTCAGCTTTCTCTTGCTCAAGCAGTCCCCATGAGTGGTGTTTTGATAGTTACCACACCTCAGAAAGTTTCACTGCAAGATTCCCGGAGAGGTTTAGCTATGTTTAAACAAATGAATGTACCAATTATAGGTGTGGTAGAAAATATGTCTGTGTTTATACCACCTGACCAACCTGATAGAGAATATCCATTGTTTGGTGCAGGTGGAGGTCAGACTCTTTCAACAGAAAACTCTGTACCACTTTTAGCTAAATTGCCTTTAGAAATTCAGGATGAAAAGGATCATAAAGAATACTTGCCAACTGTTCTTCAATACCCTAATTCAATAACTGCAAAAGCATTTAGGCAACTTGTTAGAGAAGTAGTTCAGCATATTTCATCAAATAAACCAGAATGACTTCCAATTTATTTTCATCAAATAATACACATGATATTTTTTTCAAAAGTAACATCTAAAAAGAAATCTGTTAAAGATATTGAATTGATAATATGGTTTTTTCCTTTAATACTTGTTATCCTTTCCAGTATATTAATTGCGAGTACTCAGCGTCAGATCTTTTATACAAATTGGCTGAATCATTTAACTACTGCAGTAGTGGGAATGATTCTTGCCTATTGCGTTTCTAAAATCGATATTGAAAGACTTCGTCAGTTTTTGATGCCGTTATACTTAATAACAGTTTCAAGTCTTTTTGCTGTAAAGCTTATTGGTACTTCTGCCCTAGGGGCCCAACGCTGGTTAAATATTGGTGGTTTTAATATTCAACCATCGGAGATTGCTAAAATTATTGTCATCATTACTCTTGCATCAATTCTTGATAATCAGACGTTCCATTCACCAATTTGTTTATGGAGACCATTTGGTGTAATTTTGATCCCTTGGATCTTAGTTTTCAGCCAACCTGATCTAGGAACTTCTTTGGTTTTTGCAGCAGTTTTATTGGTAATGCTGTACTGGTCGGGAATGCCTTTGGAATGGTTGTTACTTTTCTTGTCTGGAATTTGCACTTCTATTTTAGTTGGAGTTTTTCGGCCGGGTTTAATTTTCTGGATTCCTTTTATGGGTTTTTTGGCATATCGTTCATTGCCTAGAAAATACTTAAGCTCTTCTTTCATTATGGCAAGTTTGGGTGGAATTGCATTTCTTTCACCTTGGCTTTGGACTCATTTTCTTAAGGATTACCAAAGAGAAAGATTGATTTTATTTCTTGACCCTGCTAAGGATCCTCTTGGTGGCGGTTATCATCTCATTCAAAGCACAATAGGTATTGGTTCAGGGGGGCTTTGGGGTACTGGTTTGTTGCAAGGTCAATTAACAAAATTAAAGTTTATTCCGGAACAACATACAGACTTTATTTTTAGTGCTTTAGGAGAAGAATTAGGTTTTTTGGGGACCTTATTTGTTTCATTGGCTTTCTTTTTGATAATTGTCCGTCTTATAAAAATTGCAAGAGAAGCACGAACAAAATTTGAATCTTTAGTTGTTATAGGAATAGCAACAATGATTATTTTCCAGGTTGTTGTAAATACTTTTATGACGATTGGTCTTGGACCTATTACTGGAATTCCTTTACCATTTATGAGTTATGGAAGAACGGCTTTGATTGTAGCTTTTGTTGCTTTAGGTCTTTGCTTATCTGTTTCTCGTAGAACAAAATTATTTACTAGAAGTTAGTGATTAATCAAGTTTCAATTAGATCTATTCATAAACGAATGGCTTATGGAGTGCCTCTTGGACGAGTCGATGAGCAGATTGCGAGGAGATTATGGTGGGCCGCATTGGATACTCTTCAAGATCAGATTTTATTGCCTATGGATTTAAAAAAAGGTTTATGGCTGGCTTCACCTTTACCAGCCCTTTATGAATCTAGATTGCTTGAGAAACTAGATGGATGGGTTTGGGTGCCTGAGGAATTACCACTTAGTAATAGTTCTAAAACAGGCTTATTATTACCCACCTCTGTTAGATCAATTAACAACCAAAATATTGAAAGTATTAGTAGATTTAGGAGATTGCCTTTAAGAGAAGAGGATGGTTACGACCCATTACTAATAATTATCACTCAAGATGTTCAGATTGCTCTTGCTTTGCAAGGTAATCCAGGAGAACGAAACTTGCTCATGAGGAGTGATCCTGAAACTTTGACCGATGTGTTAAAAATATTGGATAAGAGATTAAATCTGGAGAATCCAGAAAAAGCTAGAGAGATTCGTGATTCTTTAGCTGATTTAGGACAACTTAGGAGCAATGATGACATTGGCAAGATTTTCTGGCCTCTTATCGCTGCAAGATTGGCAGAAATGGCCCCCAGTGTAAATATTCAAACTTATCAAGAAGATTCTGATAAGAACCCAGAAGAGGATATAGAGCCAAAAGCTAGTTGCGAGATCTCCTTGTTGGAAGCTCTTACTCATGAAATTAGAACTCCTTTAGCTACGATTAGAACACTTATTCGATCACTTTTGAGAAGAAGAGATTTACCGGATTTGGCTATTTCTAGACTCAAAGAAATTGATGCAGAATGTACAGAACAAATTGATAGATTTGGTTTGATATTTAATGCTGTAGAACTTGAAAGAAATCACTGTTCGAAGTCAGATTTAGCAAAAACTGATCTTGGTAGGATTCTTGAGATCCTTTCACCAGTCTGGGAGGTGCAACTTGAACGACGCGGAATTAAATTGAACTTAGATCTTACGCCAGATTTACCTCCCGTTCTTAGTGACTCTGAGAAGCTTGAATTGATGCTTGGTGGGTTGATTGATAGAAATACAAGGGGTATTAAGCCTGGTGGATCTTTGAATTTGGAATTGAGACCAGCAGGGCAAAGATTAAAGTTAAAAATCACAAGGTCTGCATTTTATTCAAAAGATTCTTATCAAAACCGTACTGATCAAAATTCTGATTTTGGGACTGTTTTGAGTTGGGATCCCAATACAGGAAGTTTGCAATTGACTCAAGCTGCTACTCAACGATTGTTGGAAAGTCTTGGTGGAAGGGTTGCTAGAAGACGGGATAGAGGAATTACAATCTTTTTCCCAACAGCAGAAGCGGTTTAATTCCTTTAATTAATGTTGACTCGTGTGAAGGTTCTATAGAGAAAGTGATAAAAGGTACAAACGTTAGTGCTACTTTCAACTTGTAGTTGAATGCAGATTCTTAGGAACAGCAATGACTGAAGCTCTTAAGGGTAGTCTCCCTCAAAATATCGGCAGTACCGGAGGTCTTCTTAACTCTGCTGAAACAGAAGAAAAATATGCAATTACTTGGACTAGTAAAAAGTCCCAGGCCTTTGAACTTCCCACTGGTGGGGCAGCAGTAATGAATGAGGGCCAGAATATTATGTATTTTGCAAGAAAAGAGCAATGCTTAGCTTTAGGAACTCAATTGAGAGGATTTAAGCCCAGGATTGAGGATTATAAAATTTATAGGATTTTCCCAGGCGGAGATACTGAGTTTCTTCATCCAAAAGATGGAGTCTTTCCTGAGAAAGTAAATGAAGGAAGATCAATTATAAATCATAATTCTCGTAGGATTGGCCAAAATCCAAATCCTGCAAGTATCAAGTTCACTGGTAAAAACACTTTCGATTCCTGATTTAAAACACTTAAAAAATCTCGGGTATCTTTTTGCCATTGAAGGCTGCAATGATAGATGAATGCCAATATCTGATCGTGATTCGTTTTTAGAAGCAGCTTCTAGAGGCCTAAATTTCATACCTCTTGTAAGTAGTTGGCCTGCTGACCTTGAAACTCCTTTATCCACTTGGTTCAAGGTTGGTCAATGCTCTCCGCCTGGTGTCTTGTTGGAATCAGTAGAAGGCGGAGATAGATTAGGCAGGTGGAGTGTTGTGGCTAGTGATCCTTTGTGGGTAGTAACTGTTAGAGGGAAAAAAATAACACGTACCTGGCGTAATCTTCATATTGAAGAATTTGATGGAAATCCTTTTCAGTTGCTTAGAGAGTTTTTATTGCCGTATAAATCTGAATTAATTCCTGGGATTCCATCTTTAGGTCAACTTTACGGGATGTGGGGATATGAATTGATTCAATGGATTGAGCCTAAAGTTCCTGTTTGTGCAAGAAATTCAGATCAATTACCAGATGGCATATGGATGTTTATGGATAAAGTCTTAATCTTTGATCAAGTAAAAAGGTTGATTACAGCAGTTTCATATGGTGATTTAACTATCGATCAATCTCCTTCTGATGCATTTGAGCAAGCTCATTCTGGCATAAGTAAATTTAAATCTCAGATGGCAGAACCATTGCCTCCAGTTAAACCTTTGGATTGGAATCCAACAGGGTCTATACCAAAGTCAGTGAAAAGTAACTGGAGTCCAATTAACTTTAAAAATGCTGTTGAAAAAGCCAAAGATTACATTGCAAAGGGAGACGTTTTTCAACTTGTTTTGAGTCAGAAGTTTAACGCTACAGTTCATCACTCCCCTTTAGATTTGTATAGGAGTTTGAGAATAGTAAATCCTTCTCCTTTTATGGCTTTTTATGATTTTGGTGATTGGCAACTAATTGGTTCAAGCCCTGAAGTGATGGTTCAGGCCAAACCTTCAAAGAATGGGATTAGGGCTAGTCTGCGTCCAATTGCAGGAACAAGACCTAGAGGGGGCACGGATCAGGAAGATACAAACCTGGAGCAAGACTTACTTTCAGATCCAAAAGAAATCGCTGAACATGTAATGTTGGTGGACTTAGGAAGAAATGATTTAGGACGTGTATGTAGACCAGGGACAGTCTTAGTGAAAGATCTGATGATTATTGAAAAATATTCACATGTAATGCACATAGTGAGTGAAGTGGAGGGATCCTTGAACGATGAAATGGATGTTTGGGATTTATTAATGGCAGCATTTCCTGCGGGGACAGTTTCTGGTGCTCCCAAGATTAGAGCAATGCAATTGATTCATGAGTTGGAGAATCATGTGAGAGGACCCTATTCAGGTATATATGGCTCGATGGATATTAATGGGGCATTAAATACAGCTATTACTATTCGTACTATGCTTGTTTCGGCCTATTCAGATGGACTGTGTAAAGTTGAAGTTCAGTCTGGAGCAGGTGTCGTAGCTGATTCAATTGCCGAGAATGAATTTCAAGAAACTGTAAATAAAGCCAAAGGCATGCTTACAGCTTTGGCATGTCTTGATTCCTCCCTTTGATTTATGAAAGAATTTTTACTTAAAGGATTTGAAGTAGAACTTTTTACAGGTCTTAATTCAGGACAGCATGTAGGTGTATCTGCATCTGTTGCTAATGAGTTTTCAGATTTTGTAAAGGAACCAGATCAGCGAAACCTTGAATATATTACCCAGCCTGAAAAGCAATATAAAAAATTAAAAGAACTACTTTTAGAACCTAGAAAGCGACTAAGAGATTGGTTAGATCAGCGTAATTTAACTATTTTGCCTGGAAGCACCTTGAGCTTAGGAGATAGTGGGGAATTTCAACGATCAGATTTATCTAACCCTTATCATGAATTTATTGAATTAAACTATGGAACAACAGTAGTGACATCAAGCATTCATATAAATTTAGGTATTGATGATTTGTCACTTATTTTCTCTGCCCTTAGTTTAGTCAGATGTGAGGCTGCTCTTTTTTTAGCATTAAGTGCTAGTTCTCCGTTTTTAGATGGTTCCCCTACTGGGTTTCACTCTCAACGATGGATCCAGTTTCCTAAAACTCCTAAAAAAGTTCCTTTTTTTCAAAACCATGCTCATTATGTTAATTGGATTGAAAAGCAGTTAAGAGAGGGACATATGTGTAATGAACGTCATTTGTGGACTGCTGTTCGTCCTAACGGTAAGAAAAGGCCTTATCAATTAAATAGACTTGAATTGAGAATTTGTGATCTGGTTACAGATTGCGATTTGCTTTTAGCTATTACGGCTTTGCTTGAATTAAGAGTTATGAGTCTTATGAAAGATCCCAGAAAACTAGATCCAGCTAAGATGAGTAAATTCAGTCATATAGAGCTTGCTGAATTATGTGATATGAATGAAGTTGCTGCAGCTAAGAACAGTTTGGATGCAACATTGCATCATTGGATGGATGGGCGAATGATTTCTTGTAGAGATTGGATTTCTGAACTTTTAGAGGATGTTAGGCCTTTGGCTATTGATTTAGATATTCTCGAAGTTCTCAAAGCTATTCAAGAAGTATTAGATAACGGTAATCAGTCAATTAAATGGTTGAAATCTTTTAAGGCAGGGACCTCTGTCCCAATTCTGCTTAGTGATTCGATTAAAGCAATGAAAATTGAAGAAGATGTTGCCTTAAACAAAGAGGGATGTTGATGACTGAGTCTGAAAAGCTTTCTATGAATAAATCATCTAGTTCAGACTCTGTGGATAGTGATTTAAGCCCTTTTTTCTCTGAGCATGTTTCTGCACGGTTATTGCAAGATCGGTTGGAATTAGTTGAAGACTTGTGGGAAACGGTTGTTCGTAGTGAATGTCCAGATGATCAGGCAGAACGGCTTCTTATATTAAAGAAATTAAGTAATTCGAATGCGATTCAAGAACAACATAGTAATCAAATTAATGAAATTGTTTTGTTGATTGAGGACATGGATTTAGCGGAAGCTATTTCTGCAGCAAGGGCATTCTCCTTATACTTCCAGTTAGTTAATATTCTTGAACAACGAATTGAAGAAGATAGTTATTTATCAAGTATTGGTCAGGGAAAAATCAAAGATTCTACACATTCTATTGATCCATTTGCACCGCCACTTGCGAGTCAGTCAGCCCCAGCAACTTTTAGTGAGCTTTTTGATCGTTTACGTCGACTCAATGTACCTCCAGGACAGTTGGAAGAGTTGTTGAGGGAAATGGATGTCCGACTAGTCTTTACAGCTCACCCTACTGAGATAGTCAGGCACACAGTCCGTCATAAACAAACTAGGGTCGCGACTCTTCTTCAACAGTTGCAGTCTGATGTAGTAATTCCATTATCGGAAAGAGACAATTTAAGATTGCAATTAGAAGAAGAAATCAAGTTGTGGTGGAGGACCGATGAATTGCATCAGTTTAAACCTACTGTTTTAGATGAAGTTGATTATGCTCTTCATTACTTTCAACGAGTTCTTTTTCATGCGATGCCTCAATTGCGTCGTCGAATTTGCTCAGCCCTTTCATATAGCTATCCAGATGTAGAAGTACCTCAGGAGGCTTTTTGTTCCTTTGGCTCTTGGGTTGGCTCTGATAGAGATGGTAATCCTTCAGTAACCCCAGAGATTACATGGCGAACAGCTTGTTATCAAAGAAAATTGATGCTGGAACTTTATGTCAACTCTGTTCAAGTATTGAGAGATCAGTTAAGTATTTCTATGCAATGGAGTCAGGTAAGTGCTCAACTTCTTGAATCTTTAGAAATGGATAGAGTTCGTTTTCCAGATGTATATGAAGCAAGGGCTGCAAGACATAGGTTGGAACCATATCGCTTGAAATTAAGTTATGTTTTGGAACGCTTGAAGTTTACGCAAAAACGTAATCAAGACCTTTCGGAAGTAGGTTGGCAGACGTTACTTGAGCAACCTAATAATTCAAGAACCTCTGGTAATTCATCAGAGGGGTTTCATTATTCCTCTATAGATGAATTTAGAAGTGATTTAGAGCTTCTTCGCAGCAGCTTGGTAGCAACAAATTTGAGCTGTGAGCACCTTGATAATCTTTTGACACAGGTACATATTTTTGGCTTTTCACTTGCCAGTCTTGATATACGACAAGAAAGTACACGTCACAGTGATGCTATAGACGAATTAACAAGATATCTCAATCTAAATAAAAATTATTTGGATATGACAGAAGAGGAAAAGGTGAAATGGTTGATAGATGAATTGAAAACATTGAGACCATTAATTCCACCTTCTGTCAGTTGGTCAGAAAGTACGGAAGAAACTTTCTCTGTATTTAGAATGCTTCATCGCTTGCAGAAAGAGTTTGGTAGTCGTATTTGTCGTTCATATGTCATTTCAATGAGTCACTCCGTCTCGGATTTGCTTGAAGTTCTTCTTCTGTCAAAAGAAGCTGGTTTAGTTGATTTATCTTCAGAGTTTTCAGATTTGTTGGTAATCCCTCTATTTGAGACAGTTGAAGATCTTCAACATGCTCCATCAGTTATGGAGGAGTTATTTAAATCAAAAATGTATCTAAATTTGTTGCCGAGAGTGGGTGAAAAACAACAGCCATTACAAGAGTTAATGCTTGGTTATTCTGATAGCAATAAAGATTCTGGTTTTTTATCAAGTAATTGGGAGATTCATCAAGCACAAATTGCACTTCAGAACCTTGCGAGTAGTCATGGGATTGCTTTGCGATTATTTCATGGACGTGGTGGATCTGTAGGGAGAGGGGGAGGACCTGCATACCAGGCAATACTGGCTCAACCCAGTGGAACATTAAAAGGTCGTATTAAAATTACCGAGCAAGGTGAAGTTCTTGCATCAAAATATAGTCTGCCTGAACTTGCTCTTTATAATCTTGAAACTGTCACAACTGCCGTTCTCCAGAATAGTTTGGTTACTAATCAATTAGATGCCACTCCTATTTGGAATGAGTTGATGACTCGATTGGCAGCAAGTTCCCGACAACATTATCGGGCGTTAGTTCATGATAATCCTGACTTGGTAGCATTCTTCCAAGAAGTCACTCCTATTGAAGAAATCAGCAAGCTACAAATCTCCAGTCGTCCTGCCCGAAGAAAGACAGGTGCAAAAGACCTTTCTAGTTTAAGAGCTATACCTTGGGTTTTTGGGTGGACACAGAGTCGTTTCTTGCTACCTAGTTGGTTTGGTGTTGGCACTGCTTTACAAAAAGAACTTAGCTCAGACTCGAGTCAGCTGGATTTGTTGAGAATGCTTAATCAGCGTTGGCCTTTCTTCCGTATGTTGATTTCTAAAGTGGAAATGACTCTTTCTAAAGTCGACCTTGAGGTGGCTAATCATTATATGACTAGTCTTGGAAGCATTGAACATAGAGAAGCTTTTAATAGTATTTTCGAGATTATTTCTTGCGAGTACAAATTAACCAGGAAATTAATTTTGGAAATAACTGGCAAATCAAAACTTTTAAGTGCAGACCCTGCTTTGCAGCTATCTGTTGATTTGCGTAATCGCACAATTATCCCTTTGGGGTTCCTTCAGGTAGCTTTGCTTCGTCGACTACGTGATCAAAATCGTCAGCCTCCTATGAGTGAAACTTTACGCAGTGAAGGAGATGCTGGACGTACTTATAGTAGAAGTGAGTTATTGAGAGGGGCATTGTTGACAATTAATGGAATTGCAGCTGGTATGCGTAATACAGGTTGAGATTTGTTCCCGTTTAAGAATTCTAGATTTTCGAGGTTACCATCTGGTTTCCTTCTTGAAGTCAATAAAGCTCCTTCACCAGAAGAATTAAATAGTTTGCTTTCAAGATGTAATTCTGAGAGGCATCCTTCTAAGAAACTAGCGATTGCATTGAAAAACAGTTTTTGTAATCTTTCTATTTTGGAAGAGAAAACAAAGAAACTATCAGCTTTCGTTCGTATTACTACTGATCAGGGTTTAAATGCAAATCTATGGGACCTTGCCGCCTCGCCAGGGGATTATCAAAGGGAGTTTTTAGGTGTATTAATCCATCATTCCCTTGCAATTATTAAAAACAAACTTCCTGGATGTAGTGTCTCAGTTGCTGCACCACCTATTGCCTTGAAGGTGATAGAAAATGAGGGTTTTATTATTGATCCAGATGGGATAAGAACAATGGCCTTTCGAATTCGATAAATATTACTTTCCTTAACGAGCATGGAGGGACTCGAACCCCCGACTCTCAGAACCGGAATCTGATGCTCTATCCAACTGAGCTACATGCCCACCAAACGGCCTAAAGCCGCAATATGAGACCTCATCATGTCTCAATAGAGCTACCTTAGCTAAAGGTGCCATAACTAAGATCAGCCTTCAGGAAATAGACTTGCATTTTTTCCGCAGTTTCAAACGTCTTAAACTGCAATTCATGGAAAAACGCCTTTTAGTTATAGGCCCTAATGGTGTTGGGAAATCAAACCTTTTAGAGTCTGTTGAATTGTTAGGCAGTTTGAGATCTCATCGTTCAAGTAGTGACCAAGATCTGATTCATTGGAACAATGACAGTGCAATTGTTCGAGCGAAGACCAGTGATGATGAAAACCTGTCATTGGAATTTAGAAAGGTAGGAGGGAGAAAAGTTTTGAAGAATGGTAAGCAACTATCACGTCACCTGGATTTACTTGGTTCTGTTAGATGTGTAGGTTTTAGTGCACTTGACTTAAATCTTGTTAGGGGTGAACCATTATTGCGTAGGAGTTGGTTGGATCGAGTTGTTCAGCAACTTGAACCAGTCTATGGAGATTTAATTACTCGATTTAACCGGTTGTTACGTCAGAGAAATCAACTGTGGCGTAACTGGAAAGACTCTGTGCAGGCAAATCAGGATGTTCTTTTAGATGCCTTTGATGTTCAAATGGCATTAGTAAGCACCCGCATTCATCGTCGGCGAAATAGAGCGTTAAAGCATTTGCAGCCTCTAGCCGCAAAATGGCAGAAAAGGCTGAGTAAAGGGAACGAAGACTTAGAACTAAACTATCTCCCTGGGAGTGCTTTGGAAAGTGAAGAAACGGAACTTTCTTGGCGATTAGCGATTGAAGAACAGCTCGCTGGTCAACGCAATGATGAAGAACGATTAGGGTCTTGCAAAGTTGGACCTCATCGAGATGAAGTTTCTTTTCTACTTAATGGTTCTCCAGCAAGGAAATTTGGATCTGCTGGTCAACAAAGAACACTTGTTTTGTCTTTGAAATTAGCTGAGTTAGAATTAGTTGGAGCGACATTTAGGGAACCTCCGTTGTTACTTCTTGATGATGTATTTGCTGAGCTTGACCCGATTAGGCAATTCTTACTTCTTGAAGCAGTTGGTGATGACCATCAATGTTTAATCAGTGCAACGCATTTGGATGCATTCGAAGGAGATTGGAGAAGGAACTCCCAAATTCTTGAATTAGAACGGCAGCAAGATGGAATTCTTGAAGTCGGTTAATGTAATCATCGTTGATTAGCTTGAGATGAAAGAAACTCTTTCTTGTTTGCACCCAAATCCCGGATGGGAAAATTGTTATTTAGAAAATGTGGCTGCTTCAGAATATGAAAGTCTTGATGAAATGATAGGTAAGCATTGCATTCTTGAATTATATGAATGCGATCAGTCGAAATTGAATGATGAGGCATTTATTAGAACAAGTCTCACTTCTGCATCCAAAGTTGCAGGTGCAACGCTTCTTAATATGGTTACGCATAGATTTGAGCCCCAAGGAGTGACTGGTTTAGCTCTATTGGCTGAGTCTCATATCTCGATACATACTTGGCCTGAGAGCAGATATGCAGCAATAGATGTTTTTACCTGCGGACAACAAACTATGCCTGAAAAAGCTTGTAAGTCTTTATTCAGAGAGTTTGCTGCTAAAACATACTCTTTAAAGAGTTTTCAACGAGAGACGCCGGTTTCAATCAAAGATCTATCAAGAGAGCCATGATTGTTTTTCTTTAATTTCAAATTAACTTGTTTTCTCTGTTTAGTTTTCCACTTACTAATCCTTCGAGGTCAACACTGATTGAGGAAAATCCATTTGATAAGAAAAAATCTACAAGTTCCTTGCGCCTGGAGCTAACTATTAAATCACTGATTTGGTGAGCTGGCACTTCAATTCTTCCTGCAACTCCTTGTAATCTAACTCTGACTCTTGAGAATCCCTTATCTATCAACCATTTTTCTGCTTTAGCTACTTGCTTGAGTCGTTTGGAACTGATGGGATCTCCATAGGCGAATCTTGAGGCAAGACAAGGTTGCGAAGGTTTGTCCCACCATGGGAAGCCTAGAGCCTTCGAAATGGCACGAATAGAATCTTTGTTGACTTTTAGTTCTGCTAATGGAGATCGAACGCCTGCTATCTGAGCTGCTTCTATCCCTGGTCGATAGTCATTTAAATCATCCACATTGACTCCATCAAGAACTATTGCTCCTGAGAAGTTTTTTGCAATAAGCATTAGATGCTTGTGAAGCTCTTTTTTACAAGCGAAGCATCTATCTATTGGATTTTCTGAATAATGGGGATCTTTAAGTTCATTGGTCTGACATTCTCTATGTTCTATGCCAATCCAATTTGCTTGTAAACGAGCTTCTTCAAGCAGATGTGGTGCAAGTGAAGCTGAAACACCTGTAACTGCAATAGCACAAGTGCCTAATTGCTCTTCTGCTATTGCGGCTACAAGAGAGCTGTCCACACCTCCTGAAAAAGCAACACAAACTCTTTTGAGGCTTTTAATAAAATCTCTTATATGATCAAGTTGCTTGCGGTCTGATGTTGCAAGTTGTTCTTGTAGCTTTAGCATCATGTTTTAGGCCTTTTCCTAAAGGCTGTCTTATTGATTGAACTATGTAAGCTCTTTCTAGGAACTATTTTTTAATGGAGTTAAATCAAAATTTAAAGACTTCAGCGAAATACGATAGAAGTTCTACTTCTGGCAATAGAAAATCTATTGGAATAGTTACTGCTTCTGATAGTAAAGAACGTGTCTATGGCCAACTACATGTTTATGATGGAGAAGGCAAGGGAAAGAGTCAGGCTGCACTTGGTGTTGTCTTAAGAACGATAGGTTTAGGAATTTGTGAAAAACGTCGAACGAGAGTTTTATTACTTAGATTCCTTAAAGGACCTGGGCGCTCATATGACGAAGATGCCGCGATCGAAGCTTTGCAACAAGGGTTTCCACATTTAATTGACCAAGTTAGGACTGGGAGAGCTGATTTTTTTACCGCAGATGAATCAAATAAATTTGATATAAGCGAAGCTAAGCGAGGATGGGACATTGCAAAAGGTGCTATTGCTAGTGCGCTCTATTCCGTAGTAGTTCTTGATGAATTAAATCCAGTTTTAGATTTAGGCCTGCTTCCTCTAGATGATGTGGTTAAGGCAATTGTTTCGCGCCCTGAAGGTATGGAAGTAATAGTTACAGGCCGTGCTGCCCCGCGTGAGTTGATAAAAGTTGCAGAATTACATTCTGAGATGAGAGCTCATCGTCTACCTGATGGCCAAAGTTCTGAGACCTTCTCAATAGGTTCTCCTGGCGGCATCGAAATATATACTGGTGAAGGAAAAGGTAAATCTACAAGTGCTTTGGGCAAAGCCTTGCAGGCTATAGGTAAAGGCATTAGTCAAGATAAAAGCCATCGTGTCTTAATCCTTCAATGGTTAAAAGGAGGAAATGGATATACAGAAGATGCTGCTATCGCAGCACTGCGTGAGAGTTACCCTCACTTAGTAGATCATCTTCGCTCAGGACGAGATGCAATTGTCTGGCGTGGTCAGCAGCAACCCATTGATTATGTGGAAGCAGAGCGTGCTTGGGAAATTGCGCGAGCTGCAATTTCTAGTGGGCTATATAAGACAGTTATTCTTGATGAATTAAATCCAACTGTTGACTTGGAATTGCTTCCAGTAGAACCTATTGTTGAAACCTTGCTTAGAAAACCTTCGGAAACAGAAGTAATAATTACTGGTCGATGTAAAAATTACCCATCTTACTTTGATCTGGCCAGTGTACATTCAGAAATGGTTTGTCATAAACATTATGCTGAGAAAGGCATTGAATTAAAGCGTGGAGTTGACTATTAATCATTGTCTATTACGCAAAATCTTTTTTTCCATTCATCAATTCCTCCTATAACATTGATTGCATCAATACCATGTTTTTGTAATATCTCAATCGCTTTTGTAGATCTGGAACCTGATTTGCAGTGGATGTAGAGTTTTTTATTGGATGAAAGTTGTTTAATTTTCTCGATATCTTGACCATTTTCAATATTCTTTAGTGGAATTAATATTGACTTCTCAATAGACTCTATCTTTGCCTCTAATTGTGTTCTTACATCTATCAGTATAAGTTCTGAATATTCTTTATTAAGTAATTTTCTTAGCTCTTGAACAGTAATATGCTCTATTGATGAGGAGCCAACCTTCTCATTTGAATCAGATTTCTTGTAATTAGTTAATTTCTGTATGGGGTCTTGATCTATATCTTTTTCTAGCTTTAACTCTTTGAACCTCATCTTAAGACCATCAAAGACCAATAGCCTTCCATCTAATGGGTGCCCTATGTTGGTAATAACCTTTATCACTTCTGTAGCTTGAATTAGACCGATTAGTCCTGGCAAAATTCCTATTACACCGGCATCAGAGCATGATGGCAATAGATTTTGTGGCGGTGGCTCAGGAATTAGATCCCTAAGGTTTGGGCTATTTTTATGGAGATTAAAAATTGTTGAATGGCCTTCAAATTTTGAAACTGCACCGTAAATATTTGGTTTTTTTAGTATTAAACTTGCATCATTAATGAGAAACTTGCTCTGAAAATTATCTGTACAGTCACAAATTAGGTCAAATGGTCTGATGATTCCTAAGGCATTTTCTTTAGTTAGAACCATATTAAATGTTTCTACATTTGAATGAGGGTTTATGGCTAATATTCTGGCCTTAGCAGACTCTACTTTTGGTCTTTTAAGCCAGTCAGTTCCATGTATAACTTGTCTTTGAAGATTGGATTTCTCCACTAGGTCTGAGTCCACGATACCAATATTGCCTATTCCAGCTGCTGCAAGATACATAAGTAAAGGAGAGCCAAGGCCACCACAACCAACACAAAGAACGGAACTTGACTTAAGTTTCTTTTGACCACTTTCTCCTATTTCAGGCAAGCATATATGCCTTGAATATCTCTCTAGTTCGTCTGAGCTTAAAGTGGAAAATTTTTTATCTTTGGGATGCATGTCCTTGAACCTTCAAATACCCTTTTCTTAATGAGTATTGGCGGGAATAGGTTTGTTTGATTATAGGAAAATATTTTAGATAATTCAGCCTTTTTCATTACTTGAAAAAGGCTCTTCTTGCTCAGAATTCTATTCATATGAAGGATTTACTGAAATAGTTTAATCCTATTTTTTCATTTCTATAACTCTTGCCAATCTTCTGTAGCTTATTTTTCTTCATATTGGAGAGAAAACCTATTCAGAAATGAACAAACTCTTTCTAAAACTTGCCCAAGTCAAAAAATCAGGTCGTGATTTGAATGCTACTTTTAGTAATTGAGTTTTTTTGCATTCCAAATTGATTTCTTTTGAAGAATATAAGCTTTGTTTGCAAACTTTTTATTGATTTGCCTATGATCATCGCTTTGTGTCCCTTTCTAATTGCAACAAAGAATTGTAACGAATAATTCTTTCTGATTGTGATCCAATTGAATTTGCTCAGGCTCTTGACTTGCTAGTGCTTGTTCGGTCCTCTCTCTATCAGGGTTCGGCATTATCTCTAAATTAATGTTGGCACTCAAAAGATTATTTAGATACACTCAACTCAACATTCAATTGTAAGCAATTGGTAATGAGTGAAGCCAGTCCTGAGTCAAATCAAGACTCGAACAATGAGTCAGCCCCCGCTGGGCCGACTATCTCAGAACGTGCTAGTGACTTTATGAGCCAAGCAAATGAAATGCTTGGTAAAGTCGATTGGTCTCAAATGGGTAAATATGGCAAGGCTGCAGGAATTATTGCAGTTGTAATTGTTGCCCAAATTGTTATTAAAGTTGTTGTTGATACGGTAAATTTCTTCCCAATTTTGCCTGGCTTATTAGAACTTTTGGGTATCGTTGTTGTTGGTCAGTGGAGCTGGCAAAATCTGACTACAAGTGAGAAACGCAATGCTGTTCTTGAGAAAGTTCAAAATATAAGGAAGGAATACATAGATTGAATAAAATTAATATTTCTCTAGCAGACTGTTGATTTCTTTGATGCTTGTAATAGCTCTGTTTTTGTAGCCTCCTCCAAATAAGTTTGCGTGATTTAATATGTGATAAAGATTGTATATTGCAACCCTTTCTTGGTGACCTGTTGGAAGCTCCCAAGTGCTTTCGTATGAGTCGTAAAAGTTTTGAGAAAAACCACCAAATAATTTTGTCATTGCGATATCTACTTCTCTATCGGCCCACCAAATAGCAGGATCAACAAGTATTCCTTTACCATTCTTGTGCATAGCAGCATTCCCATTCCACAAATCTCCATGGACGAGAGAAGGGATTGGATTATGTTTTTCTAAATATCTCATGAGATTGTTTCTGAATTTTGCTTGATCGAAACTTAGATTCCATTGTTTTGCCATTTGTATCTGAGGAGTTAACCGTAGTTCTACAAAACATTTTCCCCAGCTTTTGTTCCATCCCATAATTTGTGGGTTCGATCCAATAAACCCATCTGCTCCCCATCCAAAATTCTCTTGATGAAGCATTGACGACTGTCGATGAAGCCTTGCAAGACCTTGCCCAAGTTTTTTTTCATTACCTTGAACAAATTCAATCCAAGGTAAAATTAATATCGAACTTTTTTCTAATTGTTGAAGAGCTATCGGTTTTGGAATTATTAGATAATCTTGATCAATTTGTTTATTTAGAGCGGTAAGCCCACTTGCTTCATATTCAAGCATTAGGAAATTCTCTCTTGAAGAGGTCTTGGCGAAAAGCTCTTGCCCTGTTGCTAATTTTATTTTCCAGGCAAGATGTATACCTCTGTTAATTGAATTGACTTCTACAATTTTTTCTCCAGACAAAGGACCATTGACTCCTGTGATTTGTTCTTGAAGATTTAAATCCATGTTGTTTTCTTTGAATATTGAATACCCTGATTTATATGACAGAGAAATCAGTAATTGTAGTTGGAGGAGGTGTAGCTGGCTTAACAGCTGCGGCCTTGCTTGCTTATGAAGGGAATGAAGTCATATTGCTGGAAGCTCATTCTCAAACAGGGGGTTGTGCTGGAACATTTAGTCGCGGTCCCTATGTTTTCGATGTAGGAGCTACTCAAGTCGCAGGTTTCGAGAAGGGGGGTATTCATGACCGGATATTTAGACATCTTCATTGCTCCAAGCCTGAGGCTGAAGTGTTAGACCCTGCATGCATAGTTCACCTTGGAGAAGGTCAGGAGCCAATACACCTTTGGCATGATTCCCTTAAATGGGAAGAAGAAAGAAAAAAACATTTTCCTGGAAGTGAGCTTTTTTGGATGCTATGTAATCAATTACATCGTAGTAACTGGTCTTTTGCTGGTAGTGACCCTATCTTACCGATTCAAAATCTTTGGGATCTCAAGCAATTTCTGAACTCTAGTAGATCGATGAATTTCTTGACAGGAGCATTCACTAGATCATCTATTGCTGATTTGCTTTGGCTTTGCTCATGTAATCACGATCAACACTTAAGAAAGTTCTTGGATTGTCAATTAAAACTTTACTCTCAAGAGCCCAGTAATAAAACTGCCGCTTTATATGGCGCAACTGTACTTCAAATGGCACAGGCTCCACTTGGCTTGTGGCACCTAAAAGGGTCTATGCAGAAATTGAGTGATCAATTACTTTTCTGCTTTTTAAGAGATGGAGGAAAACTCCTTTTAAGTCATAAGGTTGTAGGTTTATCAAAAAATACCAATACTTGGCAGTTAGAGGTTAACACTCACAAAAAATTACCTTTAAAATTTCAAGCTAAAAATGTGGTCTTTACGTTACCTCCACAATCCCTTTTGGAGTTAATCCCCCATACTAGTAGTGGGCTACCTAAGAGTTATCGAGATAGGCTAGAAACATTATCTCAACCAACTGGAGCTATTGTTTTTTATGGTGCGATTACTCGTCGTCATCTTCCATCATACTGCGTAGGACATTTCCAACTTTTGCTAGAAGAGCTTGGCTCAATCTTTATTTCTATTAGTTTTGAGGGAGATGGACGTGCTCCTATTGGACAAGCAACAGTAATTGCAAGTCTTTTTACAGATGTAACTTCTTGGTCTACTTATAGTCGCTCGGAGTATCAACAGCGCAAAGACTTGATCTTGGAAAAAATTCTTAAAGTATTAAATGCCCAATTTGCTATTGAGTCTAAACAGTGGCTTCATAAAGAATTGGCTACACCTAGAAGCTTTGCAAGGTGGACGGGACGACCACAAGGTATTGTTGGAGGTTTAGCACAGACACCCACAACATTTGGTCCTTTTGGATTGTCAAGTAGAACACCGATGAAAGGTCTTTGGTTATGTGGAGATTCTATTTACCCTGGTGAGGGTACAGCTGGAGTCAGTCAATCTGCTCTTATGGCTTGTAGGCAATTAATGTCTGAAGAGGGTAGAGAATTTACTTTAATGAAATGATTTTTTATAAAAAATCTGGCCGACTCAGTTGACTTTTTGATAACTCATTTTTCAGGTGATCCCATTTTTTGGCTTGAATCATTTCTTCTAACATATCTAGTGACGAACGGTAAGAAGTAATTGCATTTAATAGAGCAGATGTATTGTTTGATGCCATTGCTACTCCAAGCTCAGGGTTCCCACCCCCTACACGTGTTGTATCTCGGAACCCACTTGATGCAATTGTCTGTGAAAGCAGTAGCAAAGATTTGTTGGGCTCTTTGGTAACTGTTTGAAGTAATGCAGTGCTTATGAACACAGGTAAATGGGATATCAAGGCGACTGCTTGATCATGTGTTTGAGGATCTGTGGTAATCCATTGCCCTTCAAGAGTAATAGCTAGTTGATGTACAGCATCTAGTGCTTCTACATCAGTTGTTTCTTCAGGAGTTGCTATCCATGGCCGATTTTTGAATAAATGTGTTTGCCCCGCTTCTACACCAGTCTGAATCGTTCCGGCCATTGGATGACTACCTACAAAACGAGGATGTAATTTTTGCCATATTTCTAATACAGGCTTCTTTACAGAACCGACATCTGTAATTACGGCATTTTTTGGCAATGCATCCACCAGCTCTGAAGTTGGATTGATGAGTTGTTCTAATGGGATTGCTAATATCACCATTGAGCAATTTGAAAGGATATCAGAATTTGTACTTATGACTTGAGCCAGGCCTCTTTCTTTAGCTCTTTCTGCAGTCTTGCTTTTATTGACAAGGCCAGAGACCTCATACCCTTTGTTTTGCAGTGTTAAACCTATTGAACCTCCAATGAGACCAAGTCCAACAATTCCAATACGGTCAATTTCCATTAATTTTTGAACGCCTCCATCTTCACTTTTGTCTTATGCTCAATATAAGGTAGAAATTTTATTAGTTAAATAATTTCATTAAATGATTGAGGTATATGCCCATAACTATATGAAGAAGCTTTTAAAGAAGGATTCTTTGCTTTGGCCGCATAATTTAACATTAAGTCGATTGGTTGCAAGAAGCTTGCGACGAAGAGATAAATCTACTTTTCAGATTGAAGGGGCTAACTCTAATGACTATTGGCTAGGCGTCCTGATCCCTCTATGTTTAAACAGTTTTGATGTTGTTCTAGTCGTTACACCATTACAGAAACAGAGATTATTTCAAGTAGAAATTCCGAAGTTGAAAAATGAGGGTTTTCATCTTGCGGTTTGGGAAGGCTTGGAGCCTCCCGCTGATGAGAAAGTTTGGGTCCTTAATTATCAAGAATTTTTGAATGCATATGATCAAAATTCTCTTTGTTCTAAGCAATTTATTTTTACAGAAGCAGAGCTGTTAAGTCGACGGTTACGAGAAGCAATGTCTATTCAAGTTTCCTCATCGGATTGGGATTGCCTTCGACGAGCCTATCCTTCGGCAGCGTCAGCATTAGTTGATGTACATGAGGGTTTAACTAAGAGACTGTTTTCGTTAGCAATTAGACCTAATGAATTGATTAGAATGGACTTGACGAATATATTTGCATTAAGAGATTTATTGAGGGTATTGCCTCAACCTCCTAAACCATGGACTGCTGTCTTGAATGCAACAACTGGCGGGTGGGCGAGCTGGGCGGAACTGGACTATAAATTGCTTGATTGGACATGGCAACTACAGCCGTTAGAACCATTCCAGACTCTTCACCAACTATTTGTCGACAATCCATTTATTATATTGAGTAGTTTATCCGAAAATGAATTCATTTCTTTTGATGAAATGATTAATGTCAGAGTTAAATTAGGGGCTCCAATTTATGAAGAGCCTATAAGACTCTTTGCACCTTTCAGGCAGCCTTTGCCTAATACAGAGTGCTTTGCTGAGCATTTATTAGACCAATCCCGTCGCCTTGTACTAGGTCGACAAGGACTGACAATCATTCTTTTAGATGATGATCATTTACTGAGACGATTGACGTCTGAGCTTGCTGCTGAATTTGGGAAAAGAGTTGCTTTTTGTTCTACTGCGCCGGATTCTAATGGGATTATTTGTTGTACTTCTAAATGGTGGCTTGTAACTCATGAGCAACTACCTGCTCCAGAGCAATTGATCGTTGCATTGTTGCCAATTAGTAGCTTGGAATCCCCTTTAACTGCTGCAAGGGTTGAGGCATTCAAGAAGAAAGGGCTTGATTGGTTTAGAGATCTGCTTCTACCAGAACTTCTTAGCGTTTTGCCAAGGCTGGTCTCACCGGTCAGAAGGAATAACGGAAGAATTGCTATCTTGGATGGTCGCTTGCGTGCACGTACATGGGGAAAAAATGTATTTGATGTCCTTCAACCATGGATTCCTTTAGATCGCCTTTTACCAGATTAAGCGGTTTTTTTTTTCTTACTTAGACTAATATTATTCTACAAATAAACTATGGGTGAAGCTCGACGTAGGGCCCAGGACGGCCTTTTGCCACGAAAAACGAAGATTAAAGCAAAGAAGAGAGGTGATGACTCCCCTCGTATTTTTCCATGGTTACCTGTGACACAGAAACAAAGAGATCAGTTCTTTGATATAAGCATTAAAGCCAGTTGGGTTGGGATAGGAGTTTTGGTTTTGATATTTGTCGTTGTACGTTTTATTGGACCTGCTGCGGGATGGTGGATCCCTGCAGACGTATATTAATTAGGCAGCACTAGAAACTTTGCTCGCAACAGGTGTTGTATTTCCTGTACGAGCAGCGGCTGCAAGAGGTCGCATAGAGTTAGCGGTAACTTCAGAGCCCTCAGTTAACTTTTGCCGAACTAATTTCTCTATTACCTCTTTGGCATCAGAATTTTCCTCTAGCCAAGTAATTGTATTGTCGCGACCTTGACCTATATTGTCTCCTTCATAGCTATACCAAGCACCTTTGCGAGTGACAATATTTGTTTCTTCAGCCATGTCAAGTAGACACCCTAACGTGCTGATACCTTTCCCGAAAAGGATATCAAATTCAGCAATTCGAAATGGAGGGGCAATTTTGTTTTTTGCAACTTTGACTTTGGCACGTATTCCATATTCCTCTGTACCCCTTTTTAATGTTTGAATTCTTCGTATGTCGAGACGCACAGAGGCATAAAACTTCAGAGCATTTCCACCAGTAGTTGTTTCAGGATTACCATACACAACTCCTATTTTGAGACGTAATTGATTGAGGAAGATTACTGTACATCCAGATTTGCCAATATTGCCAGTAATTTTTCGCATTGCCTGACTCATTAACCTTGCTTGGCTACCTACTGAATGGTCTCCCATCTCTCCCTCAATCTCTGATCGGGGCGTTAGTGCGGCAACAGAGTCAACAACCACTAGATCCACTGCTGTGGATCTAATTAATTGGTCGACAATTTCCAGAGCCATTTCTCCTGTGTCTGGTTGTGAGACGAGAAGATTTTCAATATCAACTCCCAAGGAAGCAGCGTAAACTGGGTCCAGAGCATGCTCTGCATCGACAAAAGCTGCGACACCGCCACGTTTTTGAACTTCTGCTATTGCGTGTAACGTGAGAGTTGTTTTCCCTGAACTTTCTGGCCCATATACTTCTACAACTCTTCCTTTAGGGTATCCGCCACCTAAAGCAAGATCAAGAGTCAGAGCTCCTGTGGAGATGGTCTCTACGCGCATCTTGGATGCGTCCCCCAGTCTCATAATAGAACCTTTGCCAAAATTTCTTTCTATTTGACCTAAGACAAGGTTTAGGGCTTTATCTCTCTCTATTGATTGAGTATCGCTTGTTCGATTACCTGAAGATAAAGATTGACCTGGTTTCATTTCAGCTGGCATTTTGATTATTTGTGTGAGTTTTAAGAGAAAGTTGTCGCAAGGCTTAGCGGATTAGAAATCTGGACTAAGGTTTAGCACTTCTTCTGGTATTAGTACACACGTACGCTAGCGAGTCAAGGCCAATCTGCTATTGGGGACACAAAAACTTCTGGTTTTAGTAATTTAATCCCTATAGGTAGATCTTGAGCATCATTATGTTTGAGGTATCCCCAATTGGCTAGATAACAGGGGATCCAGCTAATGCTAGGGGTATTTAATACTGTCTCTAGAGTTGCTCTCCGATCTTCTATGAATCCCTGGATTGAATATTCTTTTGAAATTTGCAGTAAAACTTCTGGTTTGTTCCCTCTCTCGTAACCGTATAGGAGCGTTGGAGAAAGCTTGTAATAACTTAGAAGTTGTGCAGTGAATTCAGTGCTTTTTGTTGTTAAGACAGCCCATTCAATCTTCTCATTGTTTAGTTGTTGAATTCTTTTAACCACTCCTGAAAATGGATGATGGCTTTCTAACCATTTCTCTTTGTTTTCGTGAATTGCCTGTTTGCGAACATTATCTAGTGCAATTTGTAATTGTTCTGGATGCCAACCCCAGAATTTCAGTGCCTTATGGCAGTTGTTTTGATATTCATTAGAAAATTGTGCTGGATGTTTGATGGGACTATCTGTTCTCAGTAACTCCGCTGCTAGAAGAACCATCTCCCATCCATTTTTGACCCAAGGGCGTACTTTTCGAAAAGCATCTGGTGGTCTTAGGGGTAATTGTTCTTCATACTTTTCGTTCCCAACCAGTTTTAAACAGGCTTTTCTAGAACTACTCCAATATTCAATTAATCCATCGACAATAACTCCATCAAAGTCAAAAACTAAAATAGGTTGTTTTGACACAAGATGATTCAAGAACTGGGGCGCTAGGATTCGAACCTAGGAATGCCGAGACCAAAACCCGGTGCCTTACCGCTTGGCGACGCCCCATTGAGAGGTGATCCCGAAAAGGGACTCTTCATTTATACAAAATAATTGCACATTGTGGACTAACCAAGTTCATCTCATCACGACATGGTTTTTGATTGATATGAGTCGGGATGAATTTTAAGACAAGTTTTGGACTTTTTGTAAGTTAAAAGTTTCCGCCAGATCTCTTTCTCAACCAGGGATTAATCAGTTCTTTGGCAATATTGATTGCTTGATTCAATGCTTCTGGGCATTCAATGAGTTTTTTGTTTTGTTTTTTTGCTTCTATTAAGAAAGGCTGTATTAATTTTCTGGCAACTCCTCCGAATGCGATTCCTGCTAAGCAGTGATTGCTTTTTATGTGGTGAATAGTCTTTTTATTAGTCCCGCCTGCTAGTTGAAGAGGACCAGGTGGAGCTATGGCCTGTATTTTTTCTAATAGCAATATCGCAGCTCTTGCGGTTCCACTTCCTAAATCTCCACTCATTGGTCGACCGTCAAGTTGCCAAATTGCGTTCTGCTTGTATCGCCGCAAACATTCATAGCGAGACCATAGTTCTTTTGAGAGTTCGTTTTGGGTAATCCCATGTCCCTCTAATCCACAACTAACAGCGACTCTTTCTAATTCCACTTTTGATTGCAAAATTGCTTTTAAAGAATGTTCAAACTCCTTTATCCGTCCAGGAGCGGTATGTATTTCAACGGCATCAGGTTTAATTTTGGAAACCAAAGCTCCGAAATCTTTAATTTCTAAAAGATTATTTTCTTCTGTTATTAATTCTAGTGGACATGCTGGTAAGCATCGCCCGCATCCATAACAAAGATCTTCAATTACTCCTAGCGTTTGAGTTATAGCATTTGCAGGACAAATTTTTAAACAAGGCTGCGAACATTCTTTTGGACAGAATTTTGGTTCAAAAGAAGCCTTCCTAAAATGAATATCTTTGCCATCGCTTACTGAAACCATTAGCCAAGGCTTTTTCCCTAATTTGCTTTCAACCCAATTAAGTCCTTCTCGTGCAGCTGCAACTACTGCAATGTCAGCAGCTACGTCGACGCAATGTACACCGGCGGCTCCATAAACAGCACATAAATCTGTAATAGAAGGCAGGTCTTCATTGCTAGCACCACAAATTAGCTTGACCCATGTTCCACTTTCTAAAGCAGATTTGTTGGAAAAATGATTTTGGGGCAATGGAGTTTATAAAGTCTTTTAGTTGAGAAAACTTCGCATTGGTTGCCATTTAAGTGCTCGTGACCCTCCCATTTCGATAACTATTTTGAGCCTGTTTTCTTTCTCACATACATCACATAGAGAAAGTAACTCTGAATGTGAAAGAACTTGTCCTTCTAGTAACCAAAGAACTAATGGTTTGTCTTCTGCAAGTAATTCATTAGCTTGGGGCATCACTTGTTGTACTTCTCCTAAGGCACCATTTCTTCCTACATTCTGATGACCTAGGTGCGGTGGCCTGATCCCATGCAGGTTAAAAAGAAATACTGATGGGTCACCTAAGCCTCTAACTGATGAGATTTGAGTTCTATAGCCCGCCGCTCTGAGACGTCTTAATAACCTGGTTTCGGATCCACCTTCCAAAGGAGTAGTAATTGCAAGACAACCTGCAGATTCAAGATCATTACGAAATTTTTGACCAGATAATAAAATAGGCATCTCTGAATTAAATCATTTTATTTATAGATTGTGGCAGCAAAATGAGGAATTTTTTTAGGGGGTCGTTAGTGTATTCTATTTAATTGCAATGTTTATCTGTGCCCGTACGCTAGCCGGGCCTCCAGAAGACAAAGCAGTTTCAGCGATTGCGTTGGATCTCTTGGTTTATACAGCAAGGCTTTTAGCTTTGTTCTGTAGAGAAACTAGTCGAATTATTTATTGATTCGAAAAAGTCTCCACCATCTGATTTTTGCTAGCCCTATTCCGAAGAATTATTTTCAATTCCTAGTATTTAGGTTTGATTTTTTGGTTATTTCCAGGGTCTTTTAATAAATCAGTCAAAAAACATCAATTACCGTTCTTATTTGATTCGGATTGATTTCACAAGCTGGCTCCATTGGGTTTATGTCAATTGGAATTTTAGGAAAGAAGCTGGGCATGTCCCAATTCTTTGACGATGAGGGAAAGTCTGTTCCTGTTACTTTGGTGCAGGCTGGACCTTGCCGTATTACACAAATTAAAAGTTCAGCAACTGATGGTTATTCAGCAATTCAGATTGCTTTTGGTGCTGTTCGAGAAAAGTTGGTTAATAAGCCTTCTCAAGGTCATCTTTCCAAGTCAGGTGAAGAGTTTCTTCGTTATATACGTGAATATCGAGTCGATGATTTGGAACAGTATGAATTAGGTGCTCATATTACAGTTGCGAACTTTCAGACTGGTCAGAAAGTTGATGTTAGTGGAATAAGTATGGGGAGAGGCTTTGCCGGTTATCAAAAGAGGCATGGTTTTACTCGAGGTCCAATGAGTCATGGCTCTAAAAACCATCGCGAACCGGGTTCTACAGGTGCAGGTACTACTCCAGGCAGGGTTTACCCAGGCAAAAGAATGGCAGGACGTTATGGAGGTAAAAAAATTACAACTAGAGGTTTACAGATTATGAAAGTCGACAGTGATCACAACCTTTTAGTTATTAAGGGTTCTTTACCAGGTAAACCAGGATCTTTACTTAATATCCGACCTGCTAATCGTGTCGGTTCGACCGCCATAGGAGGAGATAAGTAATGGCTAATTGTTCTGTTCTCGATTGGCAGGGGAAAGAAGCTGGACAAGCAACTCTTGATTTGAAGGTTGCGAAGAAAAGCACTGCTGTCGATTTAATGCATAGAGCTGTAATACGTCAGCAGGCACATGCTCGTCAGGGTACAGCAAGTACTTTGACCAGAGCAGAAGTACGAGGTGGCGGTCGTAAGCCATATAAGCAAAAGGGTACTGGGAGAGCTAGACAAGGTTCTATTCGAACACCATTGCGCCCAGGTGGAGGTATTATTTTCGGTCCAAAACCAAGGCAATATAATCTTGGCATGAATAGGAAAGAGAGACGTTTAGCCTTAAGGACTGCTCTAATGGCAAGGGTGGAAGATGTAATTGCTGTAAAGGATTTTGGTAGCAATATTAAGGTCCCTAAAACTAGGGAGATTCAAGATTTCTTGGCTCGTTTAGGTATTGCTGCAAACTCCAAAGTATTGATTATTCTTTCAGAACCTTCAGAGACGATTAGAAAATCTGTAAGAAATTTAAAGAAGGTCAAGTTAATTGGAGCAGATAATTTAAATGTCTTTGATTTGCTGAATGCAAACTCGTTAATTATTGGCGAAGACGCTTTAGGCAAAATCCAGGAGGTATATGGTAATGACTAAGATGTTTAAAGAACGCCTTGCAGACGTAATTCGACGTCCTTTGATTACAGAAAAAGCCACTAGAGGACTTGATCTTAATCAGTACACCTTTGAGGTTGATCACCGTGCGACAAAACCTGATATCAAGGCTGCAGTTGAACAACTGTTTGATGTAAAAGTCATTGGTATTAGTACTATGAATCCCCCTAGGCGAAGCAGGCGAGTAGGTCGCTTCTCTGGTAAAAGAGCCCAAGTAAAGAAGGCTATTGTCAGATTAGCTGAAGGCAATTCAATTCAATTGTTCCCTGATTCTGAAGATTAAAAAAATGGCAATTCGTACTTTCCGTCCTTATACCCCTGGTACTCGCGCAAGAGTAGTAACTGATTTTAGTGAAGTTACGGGCCGTAAACCTGAGAGATCTTTGGTGGTTTCAAAGCACCGTTTTAAGGGAAGAAATAATCGAGGTGTTATTACTTGTCGACATCGCGGTGGCGGTCATAAAAGGCAATATAGGCTTGTCGATTTTCGGCGGAATAAACATGATGTCCCTGCTAAAATCGCTGCCATTCACTATGATCCTCATCGTAATGCTCGTTTAGCATTGCTGTTTTATAAAGATGGTGAAAAGAGGTATATTTTGGCTCCTGCTGGGATCAGTGTTGGTCAGGAAGTTATTTCAGGTTCAAGCGTTCCTTTTGAAACTGGAAATGCAATGCCGTTATCGTCTATCCCTTTAGGCTCTAGTGTTCATTGTGTTGAACTTTACCCAGGTCGCGGTGGACAAATGGTTCGCTCGGCTGGTGCTAGTGCTCAGGTTATGGCTAAAGAAGGCGAGTATGTAGCGTTAAAATTACCTTCGACTGAAGTTAGACTTGTGAGGTGCGAGTGCTATGCAACTCTTGGAGAAGTTGGTAATTCAGAGATTCGTAATACTAGTCTAGGTAAAGCAGGTAGAAAAAGATGGCTAGGTAGAAGGCCACAAGTCCGAGGGAGTGTTATGAACCCTTGCGATCACCCTCATGGTGGTGGAGAGGGCAGGGCACCAGTTGGCCGTGCTGGCCCTGTTACTCCTTGGGGGAAACCAGCTTTAGGTTTAAAAACCCGTAAGCGTAATAAACCTAGCAATAGGTTTGTTCTTAGGAAACGTCGTCGAGTCTCCAAGCGGAGCCGAGGAGGGCGTGATTCTTGATGTTCTTCATCGTCATGTATTTCTCTTAATTCTCCATGGGACGTTCACTTAAAAAAGGCCCTTTTATTGCCGACAGCCTTATCCAAAAGGTTGAAAAACAAAATAGTAATGATGACAAATCAGTCATTAAAACTTGGTCAAGGGCATCAACAATTCTTCCAATGATGATTGGTCACACTATTGCTGTTCACAATGGCAAATCTCATGTTCCGGTTTTTATTACTGAGCAAATGGTTGGTCACAAGTTAGGAGAGTTTGCTCCTACAAGAACATATAGAGGCCATATGAAAGACAAAAAAGGAGGTCGTTAAATGACTGATTCACCACTTGCTCAGGCTCATGGACGATATATTCGCGGTTCGGCGTCCAAGGTTCGCCGAGTTTTAGATCAAATTCGAGGTAGAACCTATCGAGATGCTTTGATTATGCTTGAGTTCATGCCTTATCGTTCAACAGGGCCAATAACAAAAGTACTAAGGTCAGCTGTTGCTAATGCTGAGAACAATCTTGGGTTAGATCCATCTTCATTAGTTATTAAAACTGCTTCAGCTGATATGGGACCTTCTATGAAACGCTATCGGCCAAGAGCTCAAGGGAGGGCCTTTGCAATTAAAAAACAAACTTGCCACATCAGTATTGCTGTGGCTTCTTCAACTGAATCATCGAGCATGGAGGCTTCTGACTGATGGGACATAAAATTCATCCAAATGGTTTACGGCTTGGAATTACTCAAGAGCATCGTTCTCGTTGGTATGCATCGAGCAAAACCTATCCTTTGCTTCTGCAGGAAGATGACAAGATTAGGGTGTTTATTCAAAAGAAGTATTTAGCTGCGGGAATCAGTGATGTTTTGATAGCTCGTAAAGCTGATCAACTAGAGGTAGAACTTAAAACTGCTCGACCCGGAGTTATAGTTGGTCGTCAAGGTAGTGGCATAGAAGAACTGAGGTCGGGTATTCAAAAAACAATTGGGGATCGAAGCAGACAGGTTCGCATCAACGTAGTTGAAATTGAAAGAGTTGATGCAGATGCTCATCTTCTAGCCGAATATATTGCTCAGCAGCTTGAAAAAAGAGTTGCCTTTCGTAGAACAATACGTATGGCTGTGCAGAGAGCTCAAAGAGCAGGGGTTCTTGGTTTGAAAATCCAAGTAGGAGGTCGTTTAAATGGAGCAGAGATTGCTCGTTCTGAATGGACCAGAGAGGGACGAGTGCCACTACATACTTTGAGAGCAGAAATTGATTATGCAAATAAAACTGCCAATACTACTTATGGAGTTTTGGGAATTAAGGTATGGGTTTTTAAAGGCGAAGTCTTATCCAAAGAAGATCAACCGTTACCTATTGGGGCTAGCCCTCGACGAAAAGGTAATCGTAGGCCTCAACAATTTGAGGACAGATCCAATGAAAGCAAATAAGGAGGTATAAATCATGCTTAGTCCAAAACGAACTAAATTTCGTAAGCAGCAACGCGGCCGCATGAGAGGTGTTGCAACTAAAGGCAATAAAATTGCTTTTGGTGAGTTTGCTCTACAGGCTCAAGAATGTGGATGGATTACGTCAAGACAGATTGAAGCAAGCCGAAGGGCTATGACTCGATACGTTAAGCGTGGCGGCCAGATCTGGATTCGTATTTTCCCTGACAAGCCAGTTACAATGAGACCTGCTGAGACTCGAATGGGTTCAGGTAAAGGTAACCCGGAGTTTTGGGTTGCTGTTGTTAAACCAGGCCGAGTACTTTTTGAGATGGGTGGCGAAGATATTACTGAGGAAATTGCTAAGGAAGCAATGCGCTTGGCTCAGTATAAACTCCCAATAAGAACAAAGTTTATTGGATTAGAGGAAGGTCAAAAGCCGACTCAAGTTGGTAAGGCTCCTCCAAAATCATCAGCCAATTCTTTGGATGAGGCTGCATCAGCTCATCAGGCTGAGACTGCATCTGTCACTACTTCGGAGTCTTAAATTATGGCTGAATTAGAAAAGTTAGATGTTGGCAAATTGTCTGACATCGAGATTAAAGAAAAGATCGATCTTACCCGTCGTGAATTATTTGATCTTCGCTTTCAATTAGCAACTAGGCAGCTAAGTGAAACCCATCGTTTCAAGAGTGCTCGTGTTCAGCTTGCACAGCTTTTAACTGCTCAGGGCGAGCGTAGTCGCTCAAAAACTTAAAATCGAAAATTTTTAAAATCATGGCTCTCAAGGAAAGGTTAGGCACTGTTGTTAGTGACAAGATGGATAAGACAGTGGTAGTAGCGGTTGAGAACCGTTTCCCACATTCTATCTATCAGAAGACAGTTAGTAGAACAACTCGATACAAGGCTCACGATGAGGCAAACAATTGCAAAGTGGGAGACAGGGTCCGTATCACTGAAACAAGGCCTTTGAGCGCAACAAAAAGATGGTCGGTTGCAGAAGTTTTGAGAACAACTAATCAAGAGAAGCAGGAGGTTGGCAAATGATTCAGCAAGAGACTTTCCTAACTGTTGCAGACAATAGTGGCGCAAAACGTCTGCAATGCATTCGTGTCCTAGGTTCTAATCGTAGATATGCTCATGTAGGTGATGTAATCGTTGCTGCAGTTAAGGATGCTGTCCCAAATATGGGAGTGAAAAAATCAGATGTTGTAAAGGCAGTAGTAGTTAGAACAAAAGCAACTTTGAGGAGGGATACAGGTAATTCAATTCGATTCGATGATAATGCAGCTGTTTTGATAAATGAAGATAAAAATCCAAGAGGAACAAGGGTTTTTGGACCTGTTGCTCGCGAACTGCGTGAACGAAATTTCACTAAAATTGTATCTTTAGCCCCGGAGGTGATTTAAGTGTTAGACGCTAAGCAGACTAAGAAACCTTCTTTGCCAATCAAGATGCGAATTCGTAAAGGTGATACGGTTCAAGTCATCAATGGGAAAGAGAAAGGTAAAACAGGGGAAGTTTTGAAGACCATGCCAATTGAAAATCGCGTAGTTGTTCAAGGTGTCAATCTTCGTACACGCCATATGAAACCTTCTCAAGAAGGTGAATCAGGTCGAATTGTTACTGAAGAGGCTTCTTTGCATGCATCTAATGTGATGTTTTATTCAACTAAGAAAAAGGTTGCAAGTCGCATTGAGGTATTTATTGATAAGGATGGTTCTAAAAAACGACGGCTTAAGAAAACTGGTGAATTAATTGATTAATTCATTAATTCCTTTTTCTCTGCTTCATCATTTTTTCTTTTTTCCTATTTCAATTCTGACAAAGACCAGAATTCACCTCTAAATCAACCATGTCACTCAAAAATCGTTATCGAGAGACTATTAGACCTAAATTATTGAAAGATTTAGGATTTTCTAATATTCATCAAGTCCCTAAGGTCCTAAAGATCAATGTTAACAGGGGTCTAGGAGAAGCTGCTCAAAATTCCAAAGCATTAGAAGCTTCTCTCTCAGAAGTGTCAACAATTACAGGTCAGAAAGCTCTTGTGACAAGAGCTAAAAAGGCAATTGCTGGATTCAAGATCCGAGAGGGGATGCCAATTGGTTGTGCGGTAACCCTGCGCGGAGAAAGAATGTACGCTTTTCTGGAAAGATTAATCAATCTTGCTTTGCCAAGAATCAGGGATTTTCGTGGAGTTAGTCCTAAGAGCTTTGACGGTCGCGGTAATTTCACGGTAGGGGTTAAAGAACAGCTTATATTTCCTGAAATTTCATTTGACAAAGTTGACGCTATACGAGGAATGGATATAACGATTGTCACCAGTGCCAGAACCGATGAGGAGGGCCGAGCTCTTCTTAAGGAGATGGGAATGCCTTTCCGGAGTAACTGAAACTATGGCTAATCACGATCCAATTTCAGACATGCTCACTCGAATTAGAAATGCGAGTGAAAAGCGACATGAGAAGACTCGTGTTCCTGCTTCTAGGATGTCAAGAAGTATTGCGAAGGTCCTTCAAAATGAGGGCTTTATTTCTCACATTAGTGAGGAGGGAGAAGGCGTCCACATTCAACTGATTCTAGAATTGAAATACAGCGGTAAACACCGCCATCCAACAATTCGTTCCATGAAACGAGTTAGTAAGCCAGGATTGAGAATTTACAAAAATAATCGCGGCCTTCCAAAGGTTCTAGGCGGCCTTGGAGTAGCGATTATTTCAACATCTAAAGGTGTTATGAGTGACCGTGATGCCCGAAAACAGGGCATTGGCGGTGAAGTTCTCTGTTACGTATATTAATTAGGAGCTTTTATTATGTCCCGTATTGGCAAAAAACCTATAACAGTTCCGGAGAAGGTGGATATCACCCTTGATGGACTATCTATTACTGTAAAGGGTCCTAAAGGTGAGCTTAGTAGGACTCTCCCTGAAGGAGTAAGTCTTTCTCATTCTGATGGATTGATCACAGTTTCTGCAGATAGCGATAAGAGAAGATGCAGGGAGCGACATGGTTTGTCTAGAACATTAGTCGCAAACATGATTGAGGGAGTTAGCAATGGTTATTCAAAACAATTGGAAATAGTAGGAGTAGGTTCTAGAGCTCAGGTTAAAGGCAAGAAACTTGTAGTTAGCGCTGGCTATAGTCATCCGGTGGAGGTTGTTCCTCCTGAAGGGATTACTTTTAAAGTTGAGAGCAATACGAATGTATTTATTTCTGGAATCGATAAGGAGCTTGTCGGTAATGAGGCCGCAAAAATCAGGGCTATACGACCACCTGAACCTTATAAAGGAAAAGGAATAAAATATACTGGTGAGCATATTGTTAGAAAAGCAGGTAAGTCTGGTAAGAAATAAAAACTTTTTCATTTACTTATTTTTTTAATCATGGCAACTCTCTCACGTAAACAAAAAACCCAGAAGCGTCACAAACGTCTTCGCCGTTATTTGAGCGGTACCGATCAAAGACCTCGCTTAGCAGTATTTCGCTCAAACAACCATATTTATGCCCAAGTTATTGATGATATTGCTCAAAACACTCTTTGTTCAGCATCAACAGTTGAAAAGGAGGTTCTCTCAAATAGTAAAGTTAATGCCAGCACCTGTGCAGCTTCTTCGGCTGTAGGTGAACTTCTTGCAAAACGTGCTCTTGAAAAGGGCATTAACCAAGTTGTATTTGATAGAGGTGGAAGCCTTTATCACGGCAGAGTGAAGGCTCTAGCTGAGGCAGCCCGTAAAGCAGGCCTTACATTCTGATTATTGTTTTAAAATGACAGCCACCAAATCAAAAGAGAATTCATCATCTCCAGCTCCTGCGGCTTCCGAGGGCAAGCAAGAACAACGTCGAGGGAATAACCGTGGAGGTGATCGTCGTGGGAGGCGTTCTGATAGAAGAAATCAGGATAGGGATTCTGAGTGGCAAGAAAGAGTGATACAGATTAGAAGAGTCTCAAAAACAGTTAAGGGAGGAAAGAAAATGAGTTTTCGTGCAATAGTTGTTGTTGGCAATGAGAAAGGCCAAGTTGGAGTTGGAGTTGGTAAAGCAGGAGATGTGATTGGTGCAGTTCGTAAAGGTGTTGCTGATGGAAAGAAGAACCTAGTAAAAGTCCCCTTGACTCCTAATAGTTCAATTCCTACTCTTTCAAATGGAAGAGATGGAGCAGCAAGTGTTCTAATTCGCCCTGCAGCTCCTGGTACAGGTGTAATTGCTGGAGGATCTATTCGTACTGTTTTAGAACTTGCAGGGATTAAAAATGTTTTAGCAAAAAGGCTTGGGAGTAAAACACCTTTAAATAATGCACGTGCTGCAATGGTAGCTTTGTCTCTATTAAGAACTCATAAGGCCACTGCTAAAGAACGAGGTGTTTCCCTCGAGCAGATTTACTCTTGAAATTACCATGACTATTAGACTTCATTCTTTAAAATCAAATACCGGCTCTAGGAAAAAGAAGCTTCGTAAAGGACGTGGTATTGCTGCAGGTCAGGGCGCTAGCTGCGGCTTTGGTATGAGAGGTCAGAAATCACGTTCTGGTAGACCAACTAGACCTGGTTTTGAAGGAGGACAAATGCCCTTATATAGACGGGTACCTAAGTTGAAACATTTTCCCTTGATTAACCAGAAATCTTTCACCATAATCAATATTTCATCGCTAAATGATGTCAAGGAAGGAACAACTGTTAACTTAGACTCTCTTGTCAAAGCAGGAATTGTTACTACTCCTAAGTATCCTTTAAAAGTGCTTGGCAATGGCAATTTGAAAATTAAATTGACTGTCCAGGCTGCGCTATTTACCGCATCTGCTAAAAGTAAAATAGAAGCGGCAGGTGGAACCTGTGAGGTCTTTGATTGAATTTAACCACCTCTTCAGTCCCTTTAATAAAGCTCACCTATTTGCTTGAAATTCTTCATTTTAGTTCATGCTTGTTACCCGAGGCCGAAACCCAAGTGCATCAGAAGTAATAACCCAGTTGTTCCTCAACAAAGAACTAAGAGGAAGGGTTTTAGTAACTTTAGGGATGCTGTTATTTGTCAGGTTAGGTATATATATTCCTGTCCCAGGCATTGATGCGGAGAAATTTCAGACATTTATTGAACAAGGTGGTCAGCTAATAGGATTCTTAGACATTTTTACTGGGGGTGGAATCTCAACTCTTGGGATTTTTGCACTTGGGATACTTCCTTTTATTAATGCATCGATAATTATTCAGCTATTAACGGCTGCTTTGCCTCAGTTAGAAGACTTGCAAAAGAATGAAGGTGAAGCGGGACGAAGGAAAATTGCTCAGATCACGCGTTACGTGGCTCTTGGATGGGGCTTTATGCAAAGTTTAGTATTTGCAACCATCCTTCTGCCATATGCAGATAACACAATGGGGACTGATGCTCAGTTCCTGATGCAAACATCTATTGCATTGGTTACTGGGTCAATTATTGTCATGTGGCTGAGTGAAATTATTACTGAAAAAGGTATTGGCCAAGGTGCTTCACTAGTTATTTTCTTGAATATTGTTGCGACTCTTCCTAAAGCATTAAGCTCCACCATTGAAAAGGCCCAGACTGGAGATAGAAGCGATGTTTTTGGAATTATTGTCCTTCTAATTGTTTTCTTGATAACCATTGTGGGAATAATTTTTGTTCAAGAAGGTGCTAGAAAATTGCCAATTGTTAGTGCTAAAAGACAAATAGGTGGAACAGCTATATTGCCTACTCGGCAAAGTTATTTACCTTTGAAGCTTAATGCAGGTGGGGTAATGCCTATTATTTTTGCATCTGCTCTAATCTTCCTTCCTATAACAATTGCGAATTTTGCAAAAGACACAATAGTTGGACCTTTCTTATTAAAAGCATCTGGTGCTTTAAATCCTGGTGCAGCCAATCCTTGGCCTTATGCAATTACCTTCTTTGCATTAATAGTTGGCTTTTCATATTTTTATGCATCATTAACAATTAACCCAGTGGACATTTCAGCAAATTTAAAAAGAGGTGGAGTTGCCATACCCGGAGTTCGTCCTGGGAGTGCTACCTCCAAATATCTCTCTGGGGTGCAAAATAGACTGACACTACTTGGAGGTTTGTTTTTAGGATCTGTTGCCATAGTGCCTGCAGCTGTTGAGAGAGCTACCAATGTGCAAACTTTTCAGGGTTTAGGCGCAACTTCTCTGCTTATTCTTGTGGGTGTTGCAATTGACACTGCAAAACAAGTGCAGACTTATGTGATTTCACAGAGGTATGAAGGACTTGTTAGACAGTGAAAACCAGTAGAAAATTTTGATCCCCAAATCTCATGAAGAATCGTTTATTATTCTTGGGTCCCCCTGGCGCTGGGAAAGGTACTCAGGCAAACCTCATTTGCAAGGAACAATCTCTATTGCATTTATCTACAGGTGATTTATTGCGTGAAGAAGTAAGTGCACATTCGGATTTGGGCAAAGAAGCTGAATCAATAATGAATAAAGGTGAATTGGTTAGTGATGAAATTGTTTTATCTATTGTTGAGAAAAGACTTTCTTTGAATAAAACAGGCTGGCTATTAGATGGCTTTCCTAGAAATCTATCTCAAGCAGGCTTATTGCAAGACTTATTAGAAAAATTGGATCAACCTATTCTTGCTGTTTTGCTTCTAGAGATTGATGATGATATTTTGATTCAAAGGATGCTTGCTAGGGGTAGGAAAGATGACACGGAAGTTGTCATTAGAAATCGACTTAAGATATATAGAGATATAACTTCTCCGTTGGTAAACCACTATAAAAAATTAGGGATACTTAAGTCTGTTAACGGTTCTGGGAATGTTGAAGATGTTAATAATCAGATCAAAGCAGCATTAATTGAAACAGTGTAGTACAGTTGGAGTTTGCAAATAAGGAGACCCACACCCTATGAAGGTGCGAGCCTCAGTCAAAAAGATGTGTGAAAAATGTCGGGTGATTCGTCGCCATGGCAGGGTAATGGTCATTTGTACCGCTACTCAGAAGCACAAGCAGCGCCAAGGCTGAATACCATCTTGGTGCTGATCAACCTTAAAGACTCAAGACTGCTATGCCAGTTTTCATCTTTAATTTGATTAACATCCCACTCTATGAGTGGACTTTACTTACCCTTTTATTGAAAGTTTAAGTGGCAAGAATCGCTGGCATTGATATCCCCCGTGAAAAACGGGTGGAGATTGCCCTCACCTATATCTATGGGATTGGATTAACACGATCTCAAAATATCCTTGCTGAAGCTGGGGTTAACCCTGATATTCGAGTCAAGGATTTAAATGATAGTGACGTTCAGAAACTCAGGGCTGCAACTGAATCCTTTACTCTTGAGGGTGATTTGCGTCGGCAGGAAGGTATGGCCCTTAAGCGTCTTCAGGACATTGGGTGTGTTCGTGGTCGCCGTCATAGGCTGAGCCTTCCAGTTAGAGGTCAGCGAACTAGAACAAATGCACGTACAAGAAGAGGTTCACGTAAAACCGTTGCAGGTAGGAAAAAATAACACTTAATCATCTCTGCCTTGCTTAAAGGCTTTAATCCATTTACTACAAAAAAGGCCCAGCCTAATGGCCACACCAGCAAAGAAAACAGGTTCAAAGAAATCCAAGCGCAATGTCCCTAATGGGGTTGTGCACATTCAAAGCACCTTTAATAACACAATTGTCTCTATAACTGATACTAATGGAGAAGTTATCTCTTGGTCATCAGCTGGTGCAAGCGGCTTTAAAGGAGCTAGAAAAGGAACACCCTTTGCAGCCCAAACTGCGGCCGAGGCCGCAGCAAGGCGTGCACTTGACCAAGGTATGCGTCAGATAGAGGTTCTCGTTAGAGGCCCAGGTTCTGGACGCGAAACAGCCATTCGTGCATTGCAAGTGGCTGGTCTGGAAATCACATTGATTAGAGATGTGACTCCTCTCCCACATAATGGTTGTAGAAGGGCTAAACGCAGGCGCGTTTAAACCTTTTCGCTTAGTGTGATCTTCTTTAACTCTTTCTTATTGATTTAGCCCGTGTTGCAATACCAGATTGATCGAATCGAACATCAAGTTGCTGATGATCGTTCTCAAACAGGAATATTCCTAATAGGTCCTCTAGAAAGAGGCCAAGCAACAACATTAGGCAATTCTCTTCGAAGGGTTCTCATGGGAGGGCTCGAGGGTAGTGCGGTTACAGCCGTGCGCATCTCTGGAGTTAATCATGAGTATGCAACTGTGCCTGGAGTTCGGGAAGATGTTTTAGATATTTTGCTGAATTGCAAAGAGCTAACAGTGAATAGTCGTAGTCAAGAACTGGAAATTGGTCGCCTTGTTGCAACAGGTCCTGCTGAAGTGACGGCTCGTGATCTTCAATTTTCTTCTCAAGTTCAAATTGTTGATGCTGATCGTCCTATCGCAACTGTTAATGCAGGTCATAACCTTGAATTAGAGCTTCATGTTGAAAGAGGTATTGGGTATAGACCTGTAGATAGAAGGAATGAAGAAACCAGCGCTATTGACCTTCTTCAGATAGATGCTGTTTTTATGCCTGTTAAAAAGGTTAACTTTACTATCGATGAAACAGCTGTCTCTGAGGGTGGATCAACTCGTGAAAGATTGCGTATGGAGATATTAACTGACGGTTCAATAACACCTGATGATGCTGTCTCAGAAGCTGCTAATCAATTGATAGAGCTTTTTCAGCCTTTGGCAACAGTTACTATGGTTGAGGAGATTCCTCCAGAGCCCGAGCCAGCGGCTGAAGCGCAGATTCCTCTAGAAGAGTTGAATCTTTCAGTTAGAGCATATAACTGCCTTAAGAGAGCTCAAGTTAATTCAGTGTCTGATTTGATGGGCTTTAGTTATGAGGATCTATTGGAGATTAAAAACTTTGGATCCAAATCAGCCGATGAAGTTATTGAAGCTTTAGAGCGCATTGGCATTTCAATCCCTCAAAGCAGAACATCTGCATGACTTTAATTTTTCACTAGTTTCAGGAGTAATAACATGCGCCACCAACTTCGAGTCCCTCAACTTGGTAAACCAGCTGATCAAAGGAAAGCTTTATTGAGAGGTTTAACTACTCAGTTAATTCGCGAGGGTAGAGTCACAACTACAAAAGCAAGAGCAAAAGCTCTTAGAGATGAAGTCGAAAGGATGATTGGTTTAGCAAAGGAAGGAAGCCTTGCTTCTCGAAGGCGAGCTATTGGATATATATATGATAAAAAATTGGTCCATTCTCTTTTTGAGAAGGCTAAAGAACGCTACGGGGAGAGAAATGGAGGGTATACACGAATAGTTAGGACTGTCCCTAGACGTGGAGATAATGCACAGATGGCAATTATTGAACTTGTTTAATCAGCTAGATATGCTGTTTAGTTGCAATGGCAATTAGACCAGTAGAGGAAATAATTCAAAAACCCTTAGTTAAAAGAATTGCCTTATCTATACAGTATCAAGGAACTGATTTTTGTGGTTGGCAAAGACAGAAGACAGCTGGGAGTGTTCAGGAGACTATAGAAAAAACCATTTTTTCTTTGGAGCCTTTTTATCCAATAAAACTTGTTGCAGCAGGCAGAACTGACTCAGGCGTCCATGCTGCAGGACAAGTTGCTCATTTTGATTCTGTTGGACAAGTTCCAGTTAATAGGTGGCCTTCTGCTTTGAATGGAAGATTACCCTCATCAATAAGAGTTAGAGACTCTTCAGAACAAAAATTTGATTGGCATGCTTGTTATTCAGCACAATTTAGAAGATACCGTTACACAATTTATAATGGGTGTACACCAAATCTCTTTCTAGAGCCTTGGAGCTGGCATAGATATCAATATGCTCTTGATGAAAACTTGATGTTAGAGGCTGCATCGGGATTGATTGGGTATTTTGATTTTTCGGCATTTCAAAGAAGTGGCAGTAATAGGAATAATTCTTTTACAACAATTCAAGAGGTGAGACTTTCAAGGAAGGGCGATCTATTGGTTTTTGAAATCCAAGCGAGTGGTTTTTTATATGGAATGGTTAGATTATTAGTCGGGCAACTAGTTTTGGTAGGAGAAGGGAAGCTTTCTATTAAAGATTTTGAAAAAAGATGGAAAGATAAATTGAGATCAGAAGTGAAAGAGGCCGCCCCTGCAAGAGGTCTTTGCTTTCTTAGAGCAGGCTATAAAGAGCCTGTTTTTAGAGATAATATCGTTTTTGATAGCTTTCCTGGCTTTTCTTTGATGACAAGTGATCCACCTTCTTAATGCTGATTAATGCATTTGCAATATTAATTTCTTGAATTCTTTAAAAAATCATCTATGAAAGTGTAAAATAGATCTTTGAGATATAGATCAGATTTTGGTCTGAGTCTCATCGACTTCCTGCTCTGTTAAATCCAGGGCTATTACTAAAAACCGGCATGCCGGATAGATGAACAAGACTATTAATCCATCCATCGACTCGATAAATCGCCAGTGGTATCTGGTTGATGCTGAGAACCAGACACTTGGAAGACTGGCTACAGATGTGGCTGCTGTTCTTCGAGGTAAAAACAAGCCTTACTTCACTCCACATTTAGATACAGGGGATTTCGTTGTTATTGTTAATGCTGAGAAAATTCAAGTTACTGGCCGAAAAGGTACTCAGAAGCTTTACCGGAGACATTCTGGCCGTCCAGGTGGTATGAAAGTTGAAACTTTTAATGCTCTTCAAGAGCGAATACCTGAAAGGATTGTTGAAAAAGCTATTAAAGGAATGCTTCCTCATAATGCACTTGGAAGGCAGTTGTTTCGCAAATTGAAAGTTTACAAGGGATCTGAACACCCTCATGCTGCGCAGAACCCTAAGGCTCTTAGTATTAATTCCAACGCATTAGTTAAATGAATAGCTCTTCTAAAAATCAAGTTGTTTACTTGGGGACTGGGCGTAGGAAAACATCAGTTGCCCGCGTTCGTTTAGTTCCAGGTTCGGGTAAAATAACAATTAATGGTCGCCCAGGAGATCATTATTTGAATTTTAATCCTGCATATATTTCAGCTGTGAAAGCTCCTTTACTTACTCTTGGTTTAGGTGACGCATATGACGTGCTAGTTAATGTTTACGGTGGTGGATTAACTGGTCAGTCTGATGCAATTAAACAAGGTGCTGCTAGAGCCTTATGTGAATTGTCAATGGATAATCGGAAACCTTTAAAAACGGAGGGTCATTTAAGTAGAGATCCTAGAGCTAAAGAAAGACGAAAGTATGGTTTAAAGAAAGCTAGAAAAGCTCCACAGTTTTCTAAACGTTAGTCTCGTTTAATTCTTAACTCATTTATTCAGTTTTCAAAATGCCTAAAAAAGATATTCATCCTAAATGGTATCCGGACGCAAAAGTCATTTGCAATGGTGAGGTTGTTATGACTACTGGCTCAACTCAGCCAGAGATTCATGTTGACGTTTGGAGTGGCAACCATCCTTTCTTTACTGGTACCCAAAAAATCCTTGATACGGAAGGTAGGGTTGATCGCTTTATGCGCAAATATGGTATGTCTAGCCTTGATGAAGAATCTGTAAAGGAAACAAAGCAATCTTCTAAAAAAACGGCCAAAGATTCCACATCTGAGGAGTCTTAGTTATTTCTCAAATTAAAAGGAGTTGAGGATGTGGCGATGGACACTTCAACCCTGAAAGCAAGATTAGAAACCGCTAGTGCAAGTTTTAAAAACTTGGAATTGCAGTTGGCTGACCCAGATGTTGCCTCAGATCCCAAACGCCTTGAGACTATTGCAAGGGAGAGGGCTCGACTAGAACCTTTAGTTTTAGATTATCAACAACTTAAATCTATAGATGCAGAGTCAATTGAAGCAAAAGAGTTATTAAGAGAAAGTAAGTCAGATAAAGAAATGGAGTTATTGGCTCAGGAAGAATTAAAGCGATTAGAGGATCTTGAGAAGGTTCTCCTTGAACGTTTAACTATTGCTCTCTTGCCAAAGGATCCAAGGGATGAGAGAAGTGTAATGTTGGAGATTCGAGCTGGTGCTGGAGGAGATGAAGCGTGTATTTGGGCAGGTGACTTGGCGAGAATGTATGAAAGATATGGGTTGAAAGTTGGTTGGTCAGTGAAGCCAATTAGTTCTACTGAGGCGGATTTAGGTGGTTTCCGTGAACTAATTATTTCTGTAAAAGGGGAAGGAGTATTTAGTCAACTGAAATTTGAAGCGGGCGTCCATAGGGTTCAACGTGTGCCTGCAACAGAATCTCAAGGCAGAGTGCATACTTCTACTGCTACGGTTGCCGTGATGCCTGAGGCAGATCCTGTTGAAGTGAAACTGGAGCCTACTGATTTAGAAATTAGTACAGCAAGATCAGGAGGTGCAGGTGGCCAGAATGTTAATAAAGTTGAAACGGCTGTTGATTTGTTGCATAAGCCAACTGGAATAAGAGTTTTTTGCACTCAAGAACGATCTCAGTTGCAAAATAGAGAGAGGGCTATCGAAATTTTAAGAGCTAAATTATTAGAACTAGAAATTGCTCAAGCGAATGCAAAAGAACGTTCTGCTCGATTAGCTCAAGTTGGCACAGGTGATAGAAGTGAAAAGATTCGCACATATAACTATAAAGATAATCGCACTACTGACCATCGATTAGGAGTTAATTTCCCTTTAGAAAGTGTTATAGAAGGACAGTTGGAGGAATTAATTGGAGCTTGTATAGCAGAAGAACAAAGATTGCAAATTGAAGAATTGGGGAACCAATCAGAGGAATAAAAACTTGATTAACCCCATCCAATTACGTATTTACTCCACTCTTTATGACGACCAGAGCCTATTAGCTTAGTAGCTTCAAAACTAAGTGTATTAAATGGCTTATGTGGTTTATTTTTTAAAGGCATATTTGCTTCTTTAGGAGTGCGATTACCCTTTCTGATATTGCAGGAGATGCAAGCTGTCGCAACATTCTCCCAAATGTCTTCTCCCCCGCGGCTTCGAGGTATTACATGATCGATTGATAATTGATCACCCGAATAGGAACAGTATTGGCAGGAGTAATTATCACGTTGAAGGAGGTTCTTTCTGTTTAAGGCTAATTCTCGATATGGAACTTTTATAAAATATCTCAGTCGAATAACAGTGGGAAGTTTTACATTATTTCTAATTTCATGATTGTAATTCTCTTCCAAGCTCTCTGCTTTACCTTTAAGCATCAACACTGTGGCTCGACGCCACGTGGTGATATTCAAAGGTTCATAGGATGCATTTAGTACTAGAACCTGGCTCATGCCAGCAACTTAATTAATATAATTCTACTTGCATTAGATCAATGCTGCTTGCCTCGTGAAGTACACATCCTTTTCTTTAGATAGTATTGATCCTCGGCAAAGAGCTTGGGTGGAAGTTTTCCCAAGTGCGATTCGCGATAATACTCAAGTTGTTAAAAGTCTTCTTGCAGAAAACTGTCTCTTAATGGCGGTTGTCAAAGCTGATGGTTATGGCCATGGAGCTGGAACAGTAGCTGAAGCAGCTTTGGAAGGAGGTGCGGCAAATTTAGGAGTCGCAACATTGCAGGAAGCTCTAGATTTGCGAAAACTTGGCATTTCTTGCCCAATATTGATACTGGGCAATTTAGTCAATTTGAAAGACTTAGAGGCCTGCCTCAATTGGGACCTGATACCTACTATAAGTAGTTCGAGAGAAGCACTTTTATGTCAAAAAATTGCTGAATCATCTAAGAAGAAATTCAATATTCATATTAAAGTTGATACTGGAATGACTAGATTAGGGTGTGATATAAGTTCTCTGAAAAGTCTTATCAATTTAATTGATACTCTTGAGAACATTGAGCTGGTAGGAATCTATAGCCACCTTGCATTGGCTGATGGTGAGAGGCATGGTCAGCCGGAAATAATTACCTCTCTTCAGAAAAAAAGGTTTAATTCATTATTATCTAATTTCAAACCTGCACGTCAAAATCTTTGTAGGCACCTGGCCAATTCGGCAGGCACCTTTAGAGATAAGGCCCTTCATTTCGATATGGTCAGGGTGGGTTTAGCTTTGTATGGCTACAAACCTTTTGAGGACTTTGCTGATAATTGTTCTTTAAAGCCTGCTTTAGCTGTAAGGGCCAGAATTACATTGATTCGCGATGTCCCTTCTCATACTGGGGTGAGCTATGGGCATAATTTCATTACAAAACGACCAACTCGTCTTGCTGTTGTAGGAATTGGCTATGCAGATGGAATAAATCGCGCTTTATCTGGAAAAATTTCTGTTTTAATTAATGGTTATTTCTATCCACAAGTTGGTTCAATTACCATGGATCAATTGGTCATAGATATTACTGAAAACAATGATATTCGAATAGGAGATATTGTTACTTTGCTAGGCGAGGACAAGGGTTCTTCCATAACTCCCTATGAATGGAGTCAAGCTTGTGGCTCTATCCCTTGGGAGATTCTATGTAGTTTTAAGTATCGTCTTCCTAGAGTGGTCATTTGATATTCCTGAAGAATCAGGGAAATTTCTTGGGATATTGATGTTGTCTTGATAAGGTAATGAAGCTACTGGAGAGGTGGCTGAGTGGTTGAAAGCGGCTCCCTGCTAAGGAGTTACAGGAGGCAACTCTTGTCGAGGGTTCGAATCCCTCCCTCTCCGTTTTTAATTAGGTTCAGAGGAGTTCATACGAGTCCAAAAACCCTGAAACTGACTGGTTTGACTAGATAGAGTCGGTCTAATGAAATCATCCGAGTTCATGCTAGTTCAGTCGTGTGTTGTTGGTATTGTTGTTGGTAAATTCATTAGATCTTTCAGCAACTTCAGGATACCCATTAATTTCAAGTACACGCTTCTTCTGCTAATTTCTGCACCGCTTGGTTAAATGCTCGCCTTGAGGAATCAATCGCAAGGAAGTGTATAGAACATATAGATACACTAAAAATTTAGTTTTTATAGTTAAACTAGATTAATATGCATTGCAAAGTTTTCAAGAGAAACAGAATCTTTGACAGAACAAGAAGGGAAGAAGAAAATTACTGAAGTGAAAACATTTCCAGTTCCATTTGCCTTAGGAGAAATAAAAAAAAATAATACTATTAATACAAATACACCTTCTAAACCTTCTAAAGAACAAATAATCAATCAAGCAATTCAGTTTCATCTAAAAGGAAATATTCCAGAAGCATCAAAATATTATCAGTATTGTATAAATCAAGGTTTTCATGATCACCGGGTGTTTTCTAATTATGCAGGAATTTTGCAAGGTATTAGCAAATTAGAGGCAGCAGAAATCTCATTACGCAAAGCAATTGAACTTAAACCTGATTTCGCAGAAGCACATTCCAATCTGGGAACCATATTGAGAGATCTTGGCAACTTACAAGAAGCAGAATTATCTACTCGCAAAGCAATTGAACTGAATCCTAATGACGCAATAGCACATTTCAATTTGGGAAACATATTGAATGATCTTGACAAATTACAAGACGCAGAAGTCTCATACCGCAAAGTAATTGAAATCAAACCTGATTTCGCAGAGGCGTATAACAATCTGGGAAATGTATTGAGAGATCTTGGTAAATTAGAAGAAGCAAGATTATGTTCAGAACAAATTATGTCTATAAGATCATGGTCAATTTTGGGTTCATACAGTTTTAATCGTGAGATGAAATTAGATTAATTTCATAAAGCATAAGTTTACTCAATGCCCTTGAAACTTCGTTGTCTACTAAATAAGACTCATCTATAATTTTCTTTCTAATTGAAATATTTAAGTCAAATATTTTCAATAAAAGATCTTTTGGAATATTAATATGAGCAATCTTCCTAAGAATCTCATCAAAATAATCATATGGCAATCTAGGATGATTGACATCAGCGATAGGTAAACCTTCTAAAATAATTTTATTACCAGATGATTCTATTTTCATAGAATCATCTTTAAGAGCGATTCCCTTACAAGAAATATGAATACCAAGATTTTGAATATTAATTGAAAAAGGGAATGAAAATACAATGGTTTCTTTGGAAAAAAAACCATAAGCAAAAAAACAATTTAATGGACTCATATTACGATATGCAAATCTTATCTCACAGTTTGAAGCGGGATAATTTGGAGCGCTTATTCCTTCTTTACTAATAACAAAAGACAAAGATCTTACTTTATGATTTACAAGGTCCCAGATAGGACAAATAACAGAATTATTTTCAAACTCAACACTTCTGGCATTCAAGAAATGCTTTTTAATAACATTATCCCAATTCCCTTGATGCCTTTCTTCTAAATCAACTAAAGAATATTTTTTAATTAATTCCTTTAAATTTGAATTAAATAAACTTAATCCTTTCTCAAACAATTCTGTTGTTTCTTTCCCGCCGGATCCCCATGAAAAGTTATCTTGGTAAAAATTAAAAAAATCTCTGATTTCCTGATTATATTCCTTATCTTTTTTAATTCTTAATTTATTACCTTCTAAATAAATATCATCTTTTTTGACCAGTAATTTTGATGGAGTAAAAATTCTCGCTTTAAGACTTGGATTAATAGAAAAGATACCTCTCCCATATTTCCCTTCCTTTTGGCATATATTATCTGCTATTCCGCCAAGTCTACGAAATTCAGAAAGTAAAAAATCCCAATTCTTGTCCATAATAAATTTGTTTTAGAGAATATGATTATTACGATTTGACGTTGCTCTATTCACGCCATCTTCATGATTGATTATAGCACGTAACCCCAGTCTCTGTCTAGTTTCTAGTAATATTTGGAAATGATATTTAAGCGAAGAAGTCCATTCACTAATTAACATTTTAGTGTGTTGTTGGTATTGTTGTTGGTAAATGGACGATTTTCAAATATTGCCCGTTCTGTTAAGTTCATAAGAGGTCACAGGGGTTCAAGCGAAAGTCCTCCCTCTCCGTTTAAATTTAGATGATTGGCTAATTTAAGATGAGTCTGGCGACCTTGAACAGATTGAATCGTGCTTGCTCCCATCATATGCAATAGATTCCTTTATCTCCATGACTAGTTTGCTTCTTGAGTGGTTTAAGGTTCTCGGATTGCCCCGTATTACTTTTGTTGTATTGCTATTGCTTCTATTGGTTTGGGCGGCTCCAAGCTTGGTAATTAATTCTGTCAATTCACTGGACCATCAGCTACTAGACGTCTTTATTCAGAATATTCCTTCTAGCTTGGGATCTTTCCTACTAGTTATTTATAAACTGAGCGGGGTCCATGTTACAGGGGGTTTGGTGTTTGCTGTGTTGTTTTTCTTTGCCTTGAAATGCTTTTGGCAAGACTTGATATGTTTAGTATTTGGAACTGGTGGCATCCTGGTAATAGTCGATAAAATCTTGAAGCCATGGTTTGATCGTCCACGTCCTGGCGGTTCACTTCTTTCCTTAACAGGTAGCAGCTTTCCCAGCGGCCATGCCGCTGGATCAGTGGTCTTTTATTTCATGAGTTGCACCATGATAGCTGCGCACTATCCTCGACTGCGCTTGCCTTTGTTTGTGTTCTCTAGCTTGTGGGTTGCTCTTGTTTGGTCTAGTACTCTCTATTCCAGAGCCCACTGGCCAAGTGATATCCTTGCTGGCGCGGCGGTTGGGTATGTTTGGTTAACCTTCTGCTTGGCCGGCTTCACCGTTTGGGAGAGGAATTACTTGTCTTCATCTCAACGCTCCAGCCAGGGCTGATACATCTCCTTTGAATGTCTTCCAGAACTTTTAGATCACCAGGTTATGTTTTTAGGGATTACAAAAGGATCCTCTTACTTTTTACTGCTCCCTTCGCTTCGATATGTTTTTTACATTTAGACTCTGATTATTTATGGACAATTAAACTGTCACATGTGACAGTTTTCCTTGCTATCCAATGCGTTGAGCAATTTTAAAATCATATGCAATAATTTTTGTGTGAGGAGCAGAGATTCTCCGAGCAGTGGAAACTAGGAAACACTTGCTCAAGATCTCATAAAAAAGTCCGCCTTGAGCGGGCTTTTTTATTGATTAATTATTTGAATTTTTTAGAGGATTAAGCCAACAAAACAAAAAAGAAATTAGGAATATTTGATTTAGCTAATGGATTAAATCTTGCCTTGATCTATTAAATATCTTTGTGTATTGAATAAGAGGTTGATGAGGCATTTCTAATAATAAAACCCTAGTAGGAGGAGCGAGTCCATCTACTAGGGTTTTATTATTAGATCTTCTTCAGGATTGAATTAGCCTGCTGCCCAAACATTTTTAACAATCGGCATAATTGTATCTAGATGAAGGGTTCCACATAATAACCATGCAAAAACAGCACCGCCACAACCTCCTAACCAGAAGCCACTTGTAAAGTCTGCCCACCCTTCTCGGGTAAACAAATCAGCTGGAGGGTTAGCAACTATTGTATCGGCAGGTTGAACATTAGGAGCCTTTCCAGGGGCATTATATAAAACTAGAAGGGCTGTAAGTATATGAACCGCTCCAATTGTCCCTAATAAACCAGCTGTAAGAGCAAATTCAGTAGTTCTTAAAGGACCTGTCATTGCATATGGTCCATAAAGCAGATAGCCAAAAGCAGCTCCTACTTCTAGCCCACGAAAATTTGGTGAAAGCCCAGCTCTATAAAATGGGAGGTTATTAATAAATGCTTTTGTAAAATAACCAGAATTAACTGGTGTTTCTAAGTCTCCAACGCAGGGGTCCGAAACTGGGTTCACAGCCCACTGATCGACAATCCCTATGTCGCCAGGGCGAACTGAACTGTCAATATACTTTTGGTTTAATTTGACAGGTTCAGATGACTTTAGAAAAGGGTCTTGGAATTCAGTCATGGGCGTATAAAAAACTTTGTTGACTTAGGAGAAACAAACAATGTGTTTCAGTCGGTTGCTGTGATGTAGCGACCAACAAGAACTATGAAAACTGCTGGTGTTACAAGTCCAATCAAAGGGACAAAGACAGCCGGAAGCCAGGTCGCGGCAAAATCACTAGACATTGGATGTACCAAAAGGATCCATAAATATTTTATAGAGTTAAGGTGTAATAGTACGAAAAGAGCTCATTGGTGACATAAAAGTTCAATCCAATACCGACCAATGACACATCCATTACTCTCCTTTTATGAATCAGCTTGTCGCAGCAGGAGCAGCATTTTTCCTAGCATTAACTCTTTTGGGGCTTGGTAGAAAACCGAAAACCCTTCTCAATACTAAAATTTCAGAGAATCTGACAGTCCAACCTTCTTCCTTGGTGATTGTTCCAGGAGGTAAGGAGAAGGTGACTAGTGGAATTGAATCAGTTCATTTCTTATTTCCTAAAACTGAGAAAGAGAAATTTCTTTTACGGAAAAAATTGAAAAATTTGATTGCATCTGGGCCGGAAGACAGATTAATTGCTATTAATGCTGCAGAAAAATGGGGTGACTTGTCTGTTTTACCAATCCTTAGATTAGGGCTAAGGGATGTTGATAGTCGCGTGGTTATTAAGTCAGCTCAAGCAATATCTCGATTTAGAGGATGTCCTAAGGTCCTGACAAAGAAGAAAGCAAAAGCAATTCGTTATCCTCTGAATGCTTCGCGAATACTCTAAATACACCTTGGTCTAGTCTTTTCGGTAATGGAGAGGCTCTCAATTATCTTTGAAGCCCAAACAAAATAGTTTTGTCAACGGTAATAACAAATGGTAGAGCAATTATTTATTAGAAGTTTTTCCCAAATAGTCTGGCCCAAAGTTTTGATTGTTAACAGACAAAAGCTGATTTTCAAATTATTTAAGATTACAATAACCCATCTAAGTCTAAAGATTGATAATCTTTTGGTAAAAATATATTTAAGAAGAACACAATAAATAGCTTGCTAAATCCATTTTAAAATCTAGATTTGATTACATTAAATTCAGCTCTCTTTGCTCTAGTTTTAACTTCGCCAATTACTATCTTTTTGTAGAAAGAAGACTAAAAGCTATATTTATTGTATTTTTAAATGATAGATAGCCTTATCATTGCTTGTAAAAAGACTGACCATTATAACAATGTTCAACTCTACCAGCACCTCTTAGCTTAGAGAAATAATTAGATGAAATTTCATTACTCTTAGAATTTAGGTAATCAATTCCAATACCATTCCTACCATCCTCCGAGCCTGAACTATGCCAATAGGCTCCTGCGCCGTTGTAAAGACCAACATGAGTACATCTTTCCTTTTCGCCAAAAAATAGTAAGTCGCCTAAGCAAATTTCCGTTAATGTTTTGGAATTAAACTCAATTCTGGTACAAAACTGCTCTTGCTGATAAGCATCTCGAGGTAACCAAATTTTTTCTGAAGAAAATGCAGCTTGAATTAGACCAGAACAATCAAAATTTGGACCTTCTGTTCCTCCCCATAGATAATAGTTAGGTACTTTTGAAGCTTTTCTTACCCAACTAAGAACTTGAGGTAGTTTTTCTATGATCTGAGTTTTGGTGAATAATATTGGGTTCCAATTTTGAGTTCTTTCAATATGACCTATAAGATCTTGCAATTTGAAATAGCAAATATATCCATCCTCAAGAAGACGAACTTTAATTTTTCCATTAGGCAAGGGAGAATATCCAGGTTTAGGTTGAGTGAGTATTTCAAACTTTCTTCCCGAAATAGCTTCTGTAGCAAGTAGATCATTCTGCACATTGTCGTATCCATTAATATTGTTGTTTAGTAACCATAAGCTTCCAGATGTAAGAGCTTTTTCATCCCAAGCTATTTTGACTACAGACATTGATTACAGAAGTATGCAATGAGTTTTTACATTTACGATCCTTCGATGGGATCTTTCTTGCGACAATTAATTGACCGGTTTGAGAATGAATGCCGACCAAACCTTCATAAGAAGGTTTCAATTACATGGGTTTGTTATACAGCTGATGATGGCGATTCATTGGGTTCAGCAAGAGGTGCAGGTTGGTTGGAAGAGAAGCCAATATATCCAGCTAGTGTAGTTAAATTATTCTATGCATGTGCAATTGAAAATTGGTTGTATCGAGATTTGTTAATTGAATCAAGCGAGCTTCGAAGAGCAATGTCGGAAATGATTACTAATTCGAGCAATGATGCAACTAGTTATATTGTTGATCTTTTAACAGCGACAACCAGCGGTCCATCTTTAAAAGGTCAAAGATGGGAAGTTTGGAAAAAAAAGAGAAATTTTGTTAATGCTTGGCTTTCTAGTTTCAATTGGCAGGAATTTCGATCAATTAATTGCTGTCAAAAGACTTGGGGCGATGGTCCTTTTGGTCGAGATAGCGACTTTTATGGTGATAGAGGTCAGAATCGAAATTCATTAACTACAATTGCCACGGCAAAGTTGATGCATGAGTTAATCAATAGTTCTTTTTTAATGCCAAAAGCAACTCAGAATTTAAAAAAGATTCTTAATCGATCATTAGATTTACTAAAGCGAAAGGAGAATCCTGATAATCAAGTTGATGGTTTTCTCGGAGAAGGATTGCCAACTGGCAGTAATTTGTGGAGCAAAGCAGGATTAATGAGTGAAGTCAGACATGATGCAGCGTACTTTGAAACTCCTAAAGGGCACAGAATGCTTCTAATAGTTTTTACTCAAGGGAAAAATCTCGCTAGGGATACTCTTCTTTTACCCTCGTTTTCATCAGAATTAAGTCAATGGAGTCTTAAATAAAAAACCCCGTCAGTTTAATAACTGACGGGGTTTTCCTTTCCTTTTCAACTCTTTAGCAGAGTTAAGCAGCCTTTATCCGAATTTTCCAGCAGTCGAACCTATTACAAAGGCTGCATATGTGACTGCTGTCCCAACAACAAAGTGAGTTACACCTACTAGTCGTGCCTGAACAATTGAAAGCGCAACTGGCTTGTCTCTCCATCCAATCAGATTAGCAATTGGCGTTCTTTGATGCGCCCATACAAGCGTTTCAATAAGTTCTTGCCAGTAGCCTCTCCATGAAATAAGGAACATGAAGCCTGTTGCCCAAATTAAGTGCCCAAAGAGGAACATCCAAGCCCAAGCAGACAATGCATTTACTCCAAATGGATTGTATCCATTGATTAGCTGTGCGCTATTTAGCCATAGATAATCTCTGAACCAACCCATTAGGTATGTTCCTGATTCATTGAACTGAGCAAGGTTGCCTTGCCAGATGGCCAGGTGTTTCCAATGCCAGTAGAACTGAACCCAAGCAATTGTATTAACTGCCCAGAATAGTGCCATGTAAGTAGCATCCCAAGGAGAAGAGTCACATGTGCCTCCACGTCCAGGTCCATCACAGGGGAAAGAATATCCAAAATCTTTCTTATCAGGTATCAGCTTGGTACCTCTTGCGTCTAAAGCACCTTTGATAAGTATCAAAGCTGTTGTGTGTAGACCTAGAGCGATTCCATGGTGTACTAAGAAATCTGCTGGACCAATTGGGACGAAGTTAGTCGTTGCGTTTGGCGCATTGATCATTTCCATCCAATAGTGGTTACCAGGCATGCTGTTGGCTGCCAAGCTTGCTGAACTATTTGCGTTAGCCAGTAGGGCATCTATGCCATACATCATTTTTCCACTAAATGCCTGAAGAGCTTGAGCAAAAACTGGCTCTACAAGTATCTGCTTTTCAGGAGTTCCAAATGCAACTACTACATCATTGTGAACGTAGATTCCTAGTGTATGGAATCCTAGAAGCATAGTTACCCAGCTCAAATGGCTAATTAGAGCTTCTTTTGTCTCTAAAACATTTGCTAGAACATTACCTTTATTAAGTTCTGGGTCGTAGTCACGAATGAAGAATATAGCTCCATGTGAGAAGGCCCCAGTCATTAGCAATACTGCTATGTATTGGTGGTGTGTATAAAGGGCTGCTTGAGTTGTGTAATCCCTTGCTATGTAGGCATAGGAAGGCAATGCACCCATATGATGAGCTACCAAACTACAAGCAACACCTAAACAAGCAAGTGCTAGCCCAAGTTGGAAGTGCAGTGAGTTATTAACTGTCTCATAGATTCCATTGTGATTTACACCGAAATGACGACCATCTTTGGCAGTGGTATGGGGATCATTTGGATGATCTGTGTTATGGAACTCAGTGATTTCTTTAAGAGTATGTCCTATGCCAAATGTATTTCTATACATATGGCCAGCAATAACAAACATCACACCAATAGCCAAGTGATGATGGGCGATATCTGTTAGCCAAAGGGACTCAGTACCAGGGTGCAGGCCGCCCATAAAGGTATACATTGCAGTCCCTGCTCCCTGAGCTGTACCAAAAACATGATCAACAGAATCAGGGTTTTGAGCGTATGCGCCCCAATTCAATGAAAAGAATGGAGCCAATCCTGCAGGGTGAGGTGCAACTGTAAGCCAGTTGTCCCAACCAACATGTTGACCTCGAGACTCAGGAATTGCTACATGAACAAGGTGAGCGTTCCAAGCAATACTGCTAAAGCCAAATAAAACAGCTAAGTGATGGTTTAGTTGAGCTTCTGCGTTTTTGAACCAAGCTAAAGATGGTCTGAATTTTGGTTGAAGATGCAACCAACCGGCAAATAGAAGCCAGCAAACAAGGATGTTAATGAATATCGCACCCTGGAATAGCTGTTGATTGGTACGCATTCCAATCGTGTACCACCAGTGGTAAAGACCAGAATATGCAATGTTTACAGGCCCACTTGCTCCTGCTTGGGTTAAGGCATCAGTTAAGCCTTGGCCAAAGTGAGGATCCCAGATTGCATGAGCAATTGGACGAACATGAAGTGGGTCAATTACAAATTGTTCGAAGTTGCCTTGCCAGGCGATATGGAACAGGTTCCCAGCAACCCAAAGACCAATGATTGCAAGATGACCAAAGTGTGTTGCGAAGATCTTTTGATAAAGAGCTTCTTCGGTCATGCCATCATGACTCTCGAAATCGTGAGCCGTGGCTATGCCGTACCAAATACGGCGGGTTGTAGGGTCCTGTGCCAGACCCTGGTTAAACGAAGGAAATTTCGTTGCCATTGTGGATAAGGTCAGGAAAGGTTAGCCGAGCCCAATAAGGCGGGCGTGGAAGAATGCCCAGGTGGTCACAATGCCGCCTAGGAGGAAGTGAGTTACACCTACTGCACGGCCTTGGGTGATTGAAAGTGCCCTAGGTTGAATAGTAGGAGAGATTTTTAGCTTATTGTGTGCCCATATTATGGATTCAAATAGTTCCTGCCAGTAGCCACGTCCAGTGAATAGGAACATTAAGCTGAAGGCCCAAATGAAATGAGCTCCAAGGAACAACAAACTATAAGCAGCAGTCCCTTGTCCATAACCAGTTAGAACCTGGGATGATTGAGCCCATAGGAAGTCACGAAGCCAGCCATTGATGGTGATAGAGCTTTGAGCAAAGTTTCCACCTGTTAGTCCCCATACATCACTTTGCATTTTCCAAGAGAAGTAGAAAATGACAACAGACAGGGAGTTATACATCCAGAAGAGACCCAAGAAAACATGGTCCCAAGAAGAAACTTGGCAAGTACCACCACGACCAGGTCCATCACAAGGGAACCTAAAGCCAAGTTGAGCTTTATCAGGAATTAGACGTGAACTTCTTGCGTAAAGAACACCCTTAAGAAGGATAAGTAGCGTTACATGAATAGTGAAAGCATGAACATGATGAATCATGAGATCTGCTGTCCCTAGAGGCATAGAGAAAGCTTCACTGACTCCACCAGGTAATGCTTGGGTTGTACCAGCTAGCTGAGAAGTTCCTATTGAACCTTTCCAAAGGTTCTGAACCCATTGAGCTAAGAATGGTTGCAGCTGAATTGCTGTATCACTAAACATATCTTGAGGTCTTCCCAGTCCACGCATTACATCGTTATGAATGTAAAGGCCAAAACTATGGAAACCAAGCCACATACAAACCCAATTTAAGTGGCTAATAATTGCATCACGGGCTTTAAGAATTCGATCAAGAACGTTATCAACATGAACTGCTGGATCGTAATCACGAATCATCGCAATACCAGCATGAGCAGCTGCTCCACATATCATTAGCCCGCCTATCCACATATGGTGGGTGAATAGACCAAGGACAGTTGGGTAATCAGAGGATAAATATGGATAGGGAGGTAGAGCATACATGTGATGAGCGATCACAATGCTTGCTGAACCAACCATCGCAAGGTTAATAGCTAATTGACCGTGCCAACTATTACTTAGGAATTCAAATATCCCTTCATGCCCTTTTGGAGCAGGAAAGAGGATCGGGTCTCCCTTATGTACATCCATTATCTCCTTCATGCTGTGACCAACACCATGAACATTATTTCTCCACATATGACCACCAAAGATGGCAAAAACACCAAATGCAAGGTGATGGTGGGAAATGTCAGTCATCCAAAGGCTTCCTGTAACAGGGTTGAGCCCACCTTTGTTGGTCAGAATATCGCTAAAAGCCCACCAGTTTAAGGTGAAGAAATTTTCTACTGTTCTACCTGCAAGACTTGGGAAAATCTGGCTGGCTACAGAAGGGTCACAAAGCCTAGGAGCAAGATTCGTAACATCTGCCGCTGAGGCAATAGTTACTCCATCAACCATAAGAGGGTTGCCTGCATCAATGGCATCAAGCATTGCTGCAACAGGAGCACCTATATGAATTAGGTGACCAGCCCATGCAATAGAGCCCAAACCAATCAGAGCAATCTGATGGTGTTGAAGCATAGGTTCAATTTTCTGAAACCACTCAAGCTTGGGAGCAGCTTTGTGGTAGTGGTAAATGCCGCCATGAAGCATTAAAGCGGCCATGATCACACCACCAATGGCTAAAGCCATTAGCTGAACCTCGCTGGTAATTCCCCATGCTCTCCACATCTGAAAAACCCCAGATGTGATTTGCAGCCCTTGATAGTTGCCGCCTAAATCAGCATTAAGAATTTCCTGGCCTACTACTGGCCAAACAACCTGAGCCCCAGGCTTTACGTTTGCAGGGTCGGCTAACCAGCCGGTGTAATTAGAGAATCGTGCTCCATGAAAGAAAGCAGCACTCATCCAAATAAAGACGACTGCTAAGTGTCCAAAGTGAGCAGAAAAAATCTTTCTACTAGTCTCTTCTAGGTCACCTAGATGAGTGTCAAAATCATGAGCATCAGCGTGGAGATTCCAAATCCATGTTGTGGTTTTGGGACCTTTTGAAAGCTTGGAAGACCAGAACCCAGGTTTGTTGAGTTTTTCATAATCAATAGGTTGATGATCCCTATCGACAGGCTGGTCATAAGGGGTGGGTGCTTCCCCTTTTGCTTTATCCCCACGTTTTGGTGGGCTTATGGTCATCGAGATTCTTCCCCGAGGAATAGGTCTAGGTGGCAGGCCACCGTGTTTTTAATAAAGAAAATAGAGTTGCCTCTAGATTCAATATTGATTAAAGGATCCCTATTTAAAGGATCTAATTTAGAAATCATAGATCCGTGAGCCAGTTACTACCTATTCAAGTAACAAATGTTCTACCCAGGTTTTTTCTTTTTTTTGGAATAAAAATCTTTCAGAGGATTCTTCGAAATTAATTCAAACATAGCCTATTACTGGGTTTTCCCATAGAAGATTGTCAGGAGAAATGGAATTACTAGAATCAAGTTTTGAATAAAAAACAATTTTTTTATCAACAAGAGCTACTCAAATTCTTTACAAACCAGGCAGATTTTTCCCGCATTGAAACCTCCCGACAGAATTGCTCTTGGATTTTCCCCTTCTTCATACCACCTATTGAAGAGGCTGAAGTCACGCGGTCATGCAGATTTGATTGTTTTAACTCCAGGTGCAGCTTCTGAGCTTGACTTGTCTGTGGAAGAAGTTTTGGTCGAAAACCCCTATGAGGTCTTCCATAGGTTTTGGAGCTCTGGAACAACTTTCTTGGTTGTTGGTGCAATTGGAGCAGTAATTCGAATAATTGCTCCATTATTAAATGGAAAAGATAAGGATCCGTCAGTTTTAGTAATTGATGGGAGAGCCGAAAATATCGTTCCAGTTTTAGGCGGACACAAAGGAGGTGCTGAAGAATTTGCTGTCCAATTAGCTCAAGATATAGGCGGAAAAGCTATTTTTACAGGATTCTCTAGAACTGAAAAGATACTTTCAATTGATAGTTTTGGAGAAGCATGGGGTTGGAGGCGCACTGGTGAGACAGCTCACTGGAATGATCTAATGATTCGATTAAGTAAGGGAAGTCGAATAATGGTAAACCAAACTACTGGTTCGGAATTATGGAATCGTTCTAAAGGTGCAGCTAAAACTTGTGAGTTCCCAGAAAATGAGACGCTTTCTAATAGCTCTCCTTTATTTCATATTTGCTCAAATGTAGTAGGTAAGTGTTGTTGGCATCCAGCGACCTTGTGGTTGGGAATCGGCTGTGAAAGAAATACAAGCTCCAATCTTTTAAAAAGAGCTATAAAAGAATCTTTAAAACATGCCGGTTTAGCTAAAGAAGCTGTTGCAGGCTTAGCAACTATTGATATCAAGGAGAATGAGGTTGCTATCAGAGATTTTCTAAGCGATGAATCTTTATCTAGCCGCTTTTACAATGCTAAAGAACTCTTAGCAATTTCTGTACCCAATCCTTCTGCAAGAGTCAAAGCTGAAGTAGGAACTTCATCAGTTGCTGAGGCTGCGGCGATTTTAGCTTCAGGAGACAAAGGCAAACTTAAATATGAGAAACATATTTATAAGGCGCAAAATAATGAAAGAGGAGCAGTCACCGTAGCAATAGCTGAGTCTAGTGAACCTTTTGCACCAGCTAGGGGTGAGATTCATTTGGTTGGGAGTGGACCAGGTGAACCAAGTTTCTTAACTCATGATGCTCGTTTTGCACTTGCGAGAAGTTCAGTATGGGTTGGGTATAAGAGATATTTGGATTTATTGGAGCCATTCAGGAGATTTGATCAGGTTCGTCTTGATAGTTCTCTTACTGAGGAGCGTCAAAGATGCAGTGATGCCTTGAAATTAGCCATAGAAGGTGTTCGAGTATCACTCATTTCTTCAGGAGAAAGTGGAATTTATGGAATGGCGGGATTGCTTTTGGAACTTTGGTTGAGAAAACCAAAGTCAGATAGACCAGATTTTAAAGTTCATCCAGGTATTAGTTCTCTTCAAATGGCAGCAGCAAGAATCGGTGCTCCATTGATGCATGATTTTTGTGCAATTAGTTTGAGCGATTGTTTAACCTCTTGGTCAAAAATTGAAAAGCGAATTAAAGCTGCGTCTATGTCAGATTTTGTGATTGCATTTTATAACCCGAGATCCAATAACCGAAATTGGCAACTAAGAAAAGCTTTTGACGTAATCCTTGAAACTAGAAATTCATCTACTCCTGTTGTCTTTGCCCGTCAACTTGGTAGAAAAGAAGAAAAAGTTCAAGTTCATTGTCTCGGGGACTTTCCTATCGATCAAGTTGACATGCTTACGTTGATACTTGTAGGCAATAGTACAAGTTTTTACCAGGATGGATATGTAGTAACCCCTCGTGGTTATTAGCTTGATTGGAAAGTTTCAGGACTGTGTTCCTGAAAAGGACGACCCCAATCTTTTACTTGTTGATCTATACTTTCAAACTTTCCTGAATGGTTTAATGAGCTATCAATTTTTGAGAAATTTGTTTTATTAGGACAATGAGCACTCAAAAACCAAATTGGTTAAGGGTTAAGGCCCCACAGCACGAACGTATTGGACGAGTTGCTGATTTATTGTCAGATTTAAATTTAAATACAGTTTGCCAAGAGGCTAGCTGTCCAAATATCGGAGAATGTTTTGCAGGAGGAACAGCAACTTTTTTAATAATGGGACCTGGCTGCACTAGAGCATGTCCATATTGTGATATTGACTTTGATAAAAGTTTCAGAAGCCTTGACCCTTCTGAGCCAGAACGTCTTGGTGAAGCTGTGAGAAGGCTTGGGTTAAACCATGTTGTGATTACGTCTGTAAATCGTGACGATTTAGAAGATGGTGGAGCAAGTCAATTTGTAAGTTGTATTAATGCTGTAAGGGCAAGTTCCCCTGGAACAACTATTGAATTGTTGATACCTGACTTTTGCGGCAATTGGGATGCCTTGAGCCAAGTTGTTCAAGCTTGCCCTGATGTTTTAAATCACAATATAGAAACCGTTCCGAGACTTTATAGGAGAGCTAGACCTCAGGGGATATATCAACGCTCCTTAGAATTATTACTTCGTGTTAGAGAAGAAGCTTCAAATATATATTCAAAGTCTGGATTAATGGTTGGTCTTGGTGAAACCGACGAAGAGGTGATACAAGTCCTTTCCGACTTGTATGATCATAATGTAGACATCGTAACCATAGGCCAGTACCTCTCTCCTGGGCCCAAGCATTTACCCGTTGATAGATTTGTAACACCTTCTCAGTTTGATGAATACCGACAAGAAGGAGAGATGCGCTTTGGCTTTTTGCAAGTAGTGAGCTCTCCTTTGACACGTAGTAGCTATCATGCAGGGGAGGTTCGTAGACTTATAAAGGATTACCCTCGTTGATTTAATAGTTGACCAAAAACAGGAATCCATTGGTGAATTTCCCAAGTTACTAATTGATTTGTAATCATTGGATCGTTGATAATAAGCAACTTTGCTTCTTCAAAATTATTCGCTTCTACCACCAGAAACCCTCCACCTCCAGCCTCACTAAATTCATTGACTAGATAACCAGAAGCAATATTCTCACCAGCCTCTTTTAGTTTTGATACCCAGGTTAAGTGTTCTTTGATATATTGACTACGTTTTTTCGGCATTAAGTTTAGAGTTTCTTTCTTAAACCGCTCAGTTTTAATAAAAATAGACATTGATCATGTTAAGAAATTTTGGTGTTTCACAAATCAACTTTTTCTTTTTCACTGGGAGGAACCAAAACTTTGAATAGTTTTTTTAAAGTCTCCCAATCCTTCAAGATACCTTCCGCCTTAAAACTCTTGGTTTGCAACCAATGCTCATGAATTAAGGGCTTTAATATATCTTCTTGCTTCTTATTGGATAACGGATAAATCTCAACAATTTCCTTGTTAACTCTTTTAGATACTTGTTCATCTTCATCTAACAAGAAAGTTATTCCACCAGTCATTCCAGCGCCAACATTTCTACCGGTAGGCCCAAGTACAACAACTATTCCACCAGTCATGTATTCACAGCAATGATCCCCAGCACCTTCTATAACTGCCTCTACTCCGCTATTTCTCACTGCAAAGCGTTCACCAGCTTTCCCAACTGCAAATAGCTGCCCCCCAGTGCCTCCATATAAGCAAGTATTACCTAAAATTACTTGATCTGAGGCATGCTTATCATTCGTTGGCGGGATTATGGCAATTCTTCCTCCATTAATTCCTTTCCCTACATAATCATTAGCTTCTCCTATTAGCCGAATATGCATGCCTTGAAGTAAAAAGGCTCCAAAACTTTGTCCTGATGCTCCCGAAAAGGTTATTTCAATAAATCCTTGAAAACCTTTGTTTCCATGGAGTTGAGCAATATCTCCAGATATGCGGGCACATACGCTTCGATCCGTATTAGCGATTGAGATATGGCGAGAAACTTTTCCATGATTGTGTATCGCATTAACAATTTCTGCGTCTTCTAAGAGTTGATTTTCTAATACTGGACCATTGCTATGCGGGGTTTCTTTATGAAGAAGCCATGATCGATCCTTAGACTCTTTAATTGGTTCTAGAAGCGAAGACAAATCCAGTTTTTTTGTTTTTGCAAGATTGAGATTTCGAGATTGAAGTATGTCAGTCCTGCCAATTAGATCTTCTAAACGAGAAAAACCCAAGGTGCTCATGATTTGTCTTACTTCCTCTGCGACAAATAAGAAGAAATTTACGACATGTTCAGGGATGCCTGGGAAGCGTTTTCTTAATGCTTCTTGTTGCGTAGCAACACCTACGGGACATTTATTTGTATGACATATACGCGCCATGATGCAACCTTCTGCAATCATTGCGATTGACCCAAAGCCATATTCTTCTGCGCCCAGTAGTGCGGCAATAACAACATCCCAACCAGTTTTTAATCCTCCATCTGCCCGCAATAACACTCTGCCTCTGAGTCCATTCTCTAGTAAAGACCTGTGGACTTCAGTTAGGCCTAACTCCCATGGCAATCCAGCATGTTTAATAGAGCTAAGAGGAGAAGCCCCAGTCCCACCATCGTGCCCAGAAATTTGTATTACATCGGCGTTTGCCTTTGCTACGCCTGCGGCAATTGTTCCTATGCCTATTTCTGCTACTAGTTTGACACTAACTTTTGCTTGTGGATGGATTTGGTGTAGATCGTGGATTAATTGAGCTAAATCTTCTATGGAGTAGATATCGTGGTGCGGTGGAGGTGAAATTAGTGCAACGCCAGGCTTACTATTTCTAAGTTTTGCAATATAAGTATCTACTTTTGCTCCAGGTAATTGACCACCTTCACCTGGCTTAGCACCTTGGGCTACTTTTATTTCTAATTGTTTACCACTTCTCAAATACTCAGGTGTAACTCCAAACCTCCCTGAAGCTATTTGTTTAATGGCTGAACAGGCGGTATCTCCATTTCTCAGCCCTTTTAAGTTAGGCAAAGTAGCTGATAGACTCTTTTCGTCGACGTCAGTAAGAGCTTTGAACCTTTGTGGGTCTTCTCCACCTTCACCGCTATTACTTTTGCCCCCAATTCTATTCATTGCTATTGCGAGGACTTCATGGGCTTCTCTGGAAAGGGCACCTAAGCTCATCCCACCAGTACAAAACCTTCTACAAATACTTTCAACACTTTCCACTTGATCTATAGGTATAGGATGTGGCACCTTTTGAAATGTCAATAAATCACGCAATGCAGTTGCTGGTCTTGATTCAAGAAGTGTTTGATAAGTTGAAAAATGATCATAACTTGGACCTGCTTTAACTGCTGCATGCAAAGCCTTAGACATAGCAGGATTGTTTAAATGGAACTCGCCGCTGCTACGGTATTGAACAAAACCAAAAAACTCAAGTTTCTTGTGATCTAATTCTGGATATGCCTTTGAATGAAAGGCTAAGGTTTCATTAGCTAGTTCTTTAAGAGTTAACCCAGCTATTCTGCTGGTGGTTCCTTTGAAAGCAAGGTTGATAATATCAGATCCAATACCTACTGCTTCGAATATTTGAGCACCATGATAACTAGCTAAAAGAGAAATTCCAATTTTTGAGAGTATTTTCCGTAAGCCATCTTCCAAGGCTTTCTTTAAGTTTGCTTGAGCTTTTTGGATTGTAAAATCTGTAAGCTTGTTACCTTCAAGTAACTTTTGTGTTTTAGGTGAATGCCACCAGTGACGTGTTGTTTCCCATGTCAGCCACGGGCAGATTGCACTTGCTCCATATCCAATGAGACATGCAACATGATGAGTGCTCCAACATTGCGCAGTATCTATAACAATGGATGCATCAAGTCTGAGTTTATGTTCTAGCAAATAGTGATGTACTGCACCTACAGCTAGTAATGGGGGTATATATGTTTTGTTTTGACTGATCCCTCGATCAGAAAGGATTAGTATTTTACTCCCACTCTTGACTGCTGACGCTGCCTCAAGACAGATGTTCTGGAGACTTTGCCCGAGCCCTTGGAACCCTTCAGATATTTCTATTAGAGTTGAAATTGTTTTAACGACAAGACCTTTATTGCCTAGTTGGTTCAAATCATTCTCATTGAGAATTGGTGAATGAAGATTAATTACTGAAAATGAATTGTCTTTCGGAGCTAAAGGAGATCCTCTTTTTCCTAAATTCATTTCTATGCTCATAACAAGCTTTTCTCGTAATGGGTCAATAGGAGGGTTGGTTACTTGAGCAAATCTTTGTTTGAAGTAGTCGTATAAAAGATGAGGTTTATTGGAAAGTATTGCAAGTGGAATATCGTCTCCCATGCAGTAAGTAGGCTCTTTAGCCCCAGTGGCCATGTCATTAATAATTATTTCCAGATCTTCTGCTGAGAAGCCAAATGCTGTTTGAGCTTTAAGTAGTTCTAAATCACTAAAGTTGCTTTTATTTTGCCAAGGCTGTTCGTTCAGAGTTAAGCAATTTTTTGTAAGCCAATCTTGATAAGGATGTCGATTGGCGGCTTCTTTCTTTACCTCCCAATTTTTCAAAAGTCTTCCTTCTATGAGATCAACGGCCAACATTTGACCAGGCCCCAATCTTCCTTTTTCAAGAATGTTGCTTTCACCTATTTCTACAACTCCTGTTTCAGATCCCATGATCACAAGATTGTCTTTAGTCACGCAATAACGTGCAGGTCTTAAGCCATTGCGATCAAGTGTTGCTCCTATAAAACACCCGTCTGAAAACACAAGCAGAGCTGGTCCATCCCATGCTTCTTGGGTACATGCTGAATATTCGTAAAAAGAATTGATTTCTGGTTGCTTCTCCAGTTCAGGTTGATCTCTAAAAGCCTCTGGGACCAATGTGAGCAAACTGTCAGTAATAGGTCTCCCACTTCGAACTAGGAGTTCAAGTGTTGCATCTAGATTTGCTGAGTCGCTAAATGAGGCATTTATAACTGGTTCTATATCTTTTGAAGATTCTCCCCAAATTTCTTCTAGATGAACTTCTGTTGCCTTTGCCCAGTTTAAATTCCCAAGGAGAGTGTTAATTTCTCCATTATGTCCAAGCAAACGCATTGGTTGAGACAGAGGCCAGCGCGGCAAAGTATTTGTACTGAATCTTCGATGGTAGATGGCAAACGAAATTTCGAAACGTTCGTCTTTTAGATCTCGATAGAATTCTGCTAAGACTTGGGATCTAACCATCCCTTTATAAACAATAGTTCGTGTACTTAAAGATGCGATATATGGATCACCTTCAATGTTGTTAAGTGATTTGCTGCAACGATTCTGAATTCTTTTCCTTAACCTAAATAATAAATTTTCCAGATTCTCCTCTTCTTGATTACCCTCTATAAGCCATTGTTCAATAAATGGGGCTGTTGATCTAGCTAATGGACCGAGCACCTCCAGGTCCACAGGGACTTTGCGCCATCCTTTTGAATTTAAAGAAAGCTTTTTTGCTTCCTCTTCAAAGATTTCTTTAGCCTTATTGCGTTGATTTAAATCATTAGGCATGAAGACCATGCCAATGCCACTTGATTTGTGAGAGCTATTGGTTTCAGGCCAAACCTTCTTAAAAAAATTCCAAGGGATTTCACATAGAAGACCGGCTCCATCACCTGAATCACCATCGCCTCCGCACCCACCTCTGTGTTCCATGCATCCCAGAGCTCGTAGTGCCTGTTCTAAAATCCAATAACTTGCTTTGCTTTCTATTTGAGCTAAGAAACCAACACCGCAAGCATCTTTCTCGCCTACTAATGCTTTTGGCGAACTGCTATCACAGTAAGGAGAATTAGAAATATGTGATTCGTTAGGCATGAATGCAAGCAAGCTTTTAGATTCGCCTTAGTAAAGATAAAAACAGCACAATAGGTAGCAAATGATCCTAGAGAGCTTTATTAATAGGTTTAAAACACGAAGAGGTAATAAATCAATTGTTTCAGGTCTTTGTTATTTAATACCTTTGTTTTCAGATAAATGCTTTTAGAGGAAAATTTCTTTTCATGCACTTTAGCTAGTAGAATAAGGAATTACGGATTCTGGTCCAAACCTTACTGACCTAGCCAATCTTCGATGCCAACCATTCAACAGCTAATTAGAACCGAGCGCAGTCGACTTACTCGCAAAACCAAGTCGCCAGCATTGCAGTCATGCCCTGAGAGAAGGGGTGTTTGTACAAGGGTTTATACTTCTACACCTAAAAAACCTAATTCGGCATTACGCAAAGTTGCTCGTGTTCGACTTACTTCTGGGTTTGAAGTGACTGCTTATATACCTGGTATAGGACATAATCTTCAGGAACACTCTGTTGTATTGCTTCGAGGTGGACGAGTTAAGGATCTCCCAGGAGTTCGTTATCACATAATTCGGGGAACTCTTGATACTGCTGGGGTTAAAGACCGACGTCAGTCCCGTTCTAAATATGGTGCAAAAACCCCTAAATCATAAAAAATTCTAAATTTAATTTCTAAAAATCATTAATTAATCTTATGTCTAGAAGAAACGCAGCAGTAAAAAGACCAGTTTTACCTGATCCTCAGTTTAATAATCGTCTTGCCACAATGATGGTTGCAAGGCTTATGAAGCACGGAAAAAAATCAACCGCTCAAAGAATTCTTTCTCAAGCTTTTGGATTAATTAATGAGCGAACCGGTGGAGACCCTATTGAGCTATTTGAAACAGCTATAAAGAATGCTACCCCTCTTGTAGAAGTAAGAGCAAGACGTGTTGGAGGCGCTACCTATCAAGTACCTATGGAAGTTCGACAGGAGAGGGGCACAGCTATGGCCCTCAGGTGGCTTGTAAATTTTTCTCGATCAAGGAATGGACGAAGTATGGCTCAAAAGCTTGCGGGAGAATTAATGGATGCTGCCAATGAAGCTGGTAGTGCAGTTCGCAAGCGAGAAGAGACTCATAAAATGGCCGAGGCAAATAAAGCTTTTGCTCATTACCGTTATTGAATTTGTTGATTTAAAGGTGAAAAAGTTTCACTTTTTACCTATTGCCCTGTAGAGTCACATCCGCCTTTTACCACTGAAACTGGAGAGATAACTGTGGCTCGAGCCTTCCCCCTTGATCGTGTACGGAATATTGGTATTGCAGCGCATATTGACGCTGGGAAAACCACTACCACTGAAAGAATCCTTTTCTATTCTGGAGTTGTTCATAAGATTGGTGAAGTCCATGATGGTGCTGCAGTAACTGATTGGATGGCCCAAGAAAGAGAGAGAGGAATAACAATTACGGCTGCTGCAATATCAACAAGTTGGCAAGATCACAGGGTTAACATTATTGATACTCCTGGGCATGTGGACTTCACTATCGAGGTGGAAAGGTCTATGAGGGTTTTAGACGGTGTAATTGCCGTCTTTTGTGCTGTTGGTGGAGTACAGCCCCAATCAGAGACTGTATGGAGACAAGCTGATCGATATTCAGTTCCTAGGATGGTTTTCGTGAATAAGATGGATAGGACTGGTGCAGATTTCTTGAAAGTTTATGGTCAAATTAAGGATAGGCTTAAAGCAAATGCTGCGCCGATACAGCTTCCTATTGGTTCAGAGGGAGATCTAAGTGGAATTATTGATTTGGTTGCTAACAAGGCCTATATCTACAAGAATGATCTGGGTACTGATATAGAAGAAACGGAGATACCCTCTGATATGGCTGAAGAGGCTGCCGAATGGCGAGCTAAACTAATGGAAACTGTTGCAGAAAATGATGAGGTATTAATAGAGACTTTTCTTGAAACTGGTGAATTATCAATAGAGCAATTAAAAAAAGGTATTCGAGAAGGAGTATTAAAGCATGGCCTTGTCCCAATGCTTTGTGGATCTGCCTTTAAAAATAAAGGGGTTCAATTGGTTCTTGATGCAGTAATTGATTATTTACCAGCCCCAATTGATGTTCCTCCTATTCAAGGATTGTTGCCTAGTGGGAAAGAGGCCGTGAGAGCTTCCGAGGATGATGCCCCATTTAGTGCATTGGCTTTTAAAGTCATGGCTGACCCTTATGGGAAGTTGACTTTTGTGAGGATGTATTCAGGTGTACTTGAAAAAGGAAGCTATGTTCTTAATTCAACTAAAGACAGTAAAGAGAGGATCTCACGTTTAGTTGTATTGAAAGCAGATGATCGAGAGGAAGTTGATCAATTGCGAGCTGGGGACTTAGGGGCAGTGCTTGGTCTGAAAAATACAACCACAGGTGACACTTTGTGTTCAACTGATGAACCTATTGTTCTCGAGACTCTTTTTGTCCCAGAGCCTGTCATATCAGTTGCTGTTGAGCCAAAGACAAAAGGTGATATGGAAAAGCTTTCTAAGGCCTTAGTTGCTTTAGCTGAAGAAGATCCAACCTTCCGAGTAAGGACTGATCAAGAAACTAATCAAACTGTTATTGCAGGAATGGGTGAGCTCCATCTTGAAATACTTGTAGATAGAATGCTGAGAGAATTTTCGGTTGAGGCTAATATTGGGGCTCCTCAGGTTTCTTATAGAGAAACAATTCGATCAAGCTCAAAAGGTGAAGGAAAATATGCTCGACAGACAGGAGGTAAAGGCCAATATGGTCATGTTGTTATTGAAATGGAGCCAGGAGAGCCCGAGTCAGGCTTTGTATTTGTAAATAAAATTGTTGGAGGTTCTGTTCCTAAAGAGTTTATTGGGCCTGCTTCAAATGGGATGAAAGAAACATGTGAGTCTGGTGTATTAGCTGGTTATCCATTGATTGATGTCAAAGTGACTATGGTAGATGGCTCGTTCCATGACGTTGATTCATCTGAAATGGCATTTAAGATTGCTGGATCAATGGCATTTAAAGATGGAGTGAAAAAATGCAATCCAGTTCTTCTTGAGCCAATGATGAAAGTAGAAGTTGAGGTCCCTGAGGATTTCTTAGGTTCTGTTATTGGTGATCTTTCCTCGAGAAGAGGACAAGTAGAAGGACAATCCATCGATGATGGTATCTCGAAGGTTCAGGCCAAGGTTCCTTTGGCTGAAATGTTCGGTTACGCCACTCAACTTAGATCTATGACTCAAGGTCGAGGTATATTTTCTATGGAGTTTAGCCAGTACGAGGAAGTCCCTCGTAATGTTGCTGAAGCAATTATCTCTAAGAGTCAGGGCAATTCCTGATATCTTCATCATTAATCCTCTATTATTAAACTGATTCTTTAAACAAATGGCCAGAGAGAAGTTCGAAAGAAACAAGCCTCACGTCAACATTGGGACAATTGGGCATGTTGACCATGGTAAAACTACCCTTACTGCAGCTATCACCAATGTGTTAGCTAAGAAAGGGCAGGCTACAGCCCAAGACTATGGTGATATCGATGGAGCGCCTGAAGAAAGAGAGCGCGGTATCACGATTAATACAGCTCATGTTGAATATGAGACTGAAGGCAGGCACTATGCTCATGTTGATTGCCCAGGACATGCTGATTATGTGAAAAATATGATCACAGGTGCAGCCCAAATGGATGGCGCAATCTTGGTATGTGCTGCAACTGATGGCCCAATGGCCCAAACAAAGGAGCACATTCTTTTGGCAAAACAAGTTGGTGTTCCTGCACTAGTTGTTGCGCTCAATAAATGTGACATGGTTGATGACCCTGAGATCATTGAGCTTGTGGAAATGGAAATCGGCGAACTCTTAGAAGGGTATGGCTTTAATGATGTGCCAATAGTTCAGGTTTCTGGCTTAAAAGCATTAGAAGGCGAAGCTGAATGGGAAGGAAAGGTCGAAGAGCTTATGAAAGCTGTAGACGAATCTATACCTGAGCCAGAAAGAGAAGTGGATAAACCTTTCTTGATGGCTGTTGAAGATGTCTTCTCTATTACAGGTAGAGGAACAGTAGCAACTGGAAGAATTGAGAGAGGGAAGGTGACAGTTGGTGAAGAGGTTGAAATTGTTGGAATTAGAGATACTCGACTAACAACAGTTACTGGTGTTGAGATGTTCCGGAAACTTCTTGATGAAGGTATGGCAGGTGACAATGTCGGACTTTTGCTTCGCGGAATTCAGAAAGAAGACATTGAGCGTGGCATGGTTTTAGTAAAGAAAGGTTCTATTACTCCTCATACACAGTTTGAGGGGCAGGTTTATGTACTCAAAAAAGAAGAAGGCGGAAGGCATACCCCTTTCTTTGCTGGATATAGGCCACAGTTTTATATCCGCACAACTGATGTAACTGGTCAAATTACTGCATTTACTGCAGAGGACGGAAGTAATGTTGAAATGGTTATGCCGGGAGACAACATAAAAATGACGGGTGAGTTGATTTGCCCAGTAGCAATTGAGCAAGGTATGAGATTTGCCATTAGAGAGGGCGGAAGGACGATTGGAGCAGGAGTTGTTTCTAAGATCCTTAAATAAATACTTTACGATCTCTGATTATCGATCTTGCTATCGGTTAAATTAATCAAAAGGGCTTTCGTTCTTAGATAGCCCTTTTTGAATCTTGAAAATTCATTTTCACATCCCCAATTCAGGGAAACTTATCGTATTAAACCTATGTCAACGGCTATAGCTCAGCAGAAGATACGAATACGCCTTAAAGCATTTGACAGGCGAATGTTAGATCTTTCATGTGAAAAAATCATTGAAACAGCTGACAATACTGCAGCAACAGCTATTGGTCCAATACCTCTTCCTACTAAAAGGAAGATATATTGTGTCCTAAGGTCACCTCATGTTGACAAGGATTCCAGAGAACATTTTGAGACACGCACTCATAGAAGAATTATTGATATTTATAGCCCATCAGCCAAAACAATTGATGCACTAATGAAGCTTGATCTTCCAAGTGGAGTTGATATTGAGGTTAAGCTTTGATGATGTGAGTACCTCAATGGCAAGAATATTTCTGTAGTATCTATATATGTTTGGGAATGTTCCCGTGACCGATATTTCAGTCAGGGAGTTACCTCTTTTCCCTCTCCCTGAAGTGGTTCTATTCCCTCAGGAGGTTCTGCCACTTCATATTTTTGAATCAAGGTACAGAATAATGCTTCAAACGGTTCTAGAGGCAGATAGTCGCTTTGGAATAGTTAGGTCTAATCCAGCTACTAAGCAAATTGCAGATGTAGGATGTTGTGCCCAAATAGTCAAGCATCAGATGTCAGAAGATGGAAGAAGTAATATAGTTACTGTTGGTCAACAACGTTTTCGGATTTTAGAGATTATTCGAGAAGCTCCCTTTTATAGCGCAATGGTTACCTGGATTGATGATAATTCCGTGGATGATCAAGATGAGTTGACCTCTTTATCTAGTTCTGTTTTGCTTGCTTTGAAAGATGTTGTTTCTTTAACAGGTAAATTAACTGATTCTGAGCGAAGTTTGCCTGAAGGACTGCCTGAAATCCCAAGAGAGCTATCTTTCTGGATTGCTTCACATTTAGGAGGCTCTGTAGCAGATGAGCAACAAAGTCTATTAGAGATGCTAGATACGAAGACAAGACTTCAGCGTGAATACGACATGCTTGATCAGACTCGAAAACAGCTTGCTGCAAGAACAGCACTAAAAGAAACACTGTCTAATGTTGATCCAAAGAATTAATAATGCTGATTAATTTGTTTTTATGGAGCTTAATTCTTTCATTTTTAATAATAATCATATGGTCATTTAATCCTAGAAAGTATAGATCGTCTCTTACAGTCTCTTCTTCTTATGATGCATGGACTAATGATAAGCTTCTAGAGAAATTATGGGGCGAGCATATACATCTTGGTTATTACTCTCAACTTTCTAACAGTAAAGATTTTAAGCAAGCAAAAATAGATTTTGTTCATCACTTAGTTCATTGGAGTGGTTTAGATAAGTTGCCTAAGGGCTCTCGAATTATTGATATTGGTTGTGGCATAGGTGGGAGCTCTAGAATTTTAGCTAGAGATTATGACTTTGATGTTGTAGGCGTCACTATTAGTTCAGAGCAGGTTAAAAGAGCTTCGCAACTAACTCCAAAAGATCTTTCTTGTCGATTTCAAGTTATGGATGCTCTTAATCTTAAATTTCAAGATGGAAGTTATGATGGAGTTTGGAGTGTTGAAGCAGGGGCACATATTTTAGATAAACAACGTTACGCTGATGAAATGCTTCGTGTATTAAGACCAGGAGGTGTTCTTGCAGTTGCTGATTGGAATAGATGTAATGATAAAAAATTATCATTAGGATTGGTTGATAAGTTAATTATGAAACAGCTTTTAGATCAATGGTCTCACCCTGAATTTGCAAGTATCGAAAGCTTCTCGGAAAATTTGTTAAATAGTAGTTTTTGTGGTGGGAAAGTAGAATCTGATGATTGGAGTAAGTTTACCAAACCTTCTTGGAATGATTCGATAATGGAAGGCTTTAGAAGATTAGATGTTTTTATAGAATTGGGTCCAAAATCTTTTCTACATGGCATTAGAGAAATTCCTACTATTATTTTAATGAGATTGGCATTTGGCAGTGGGCTCATGAGGTTTGGCGTATTTCGTGCGCGAGGTTAAATTTATAAAAGACTCGGTTGGATATTTTTATAAGAACCAAAATAACTAATATTCTCACAATAGGGTTTTAATAATGGACTGAGTTTTTTTTCAATATCTATAACTTTATTAGTTAAATCAATATCTATAAAGAAAATATACTCACCTAATTCTCTTTTTGAAGGCCTTGATTCGATTCGACTCATGTTTAGACCTAGATTGGCGATGCATTCCAATGCATTTAGTAATGCGCCAGGAGCATTGGAATGTAGAGAGAATGCAAAGCTTGCAAGGTCAGCCATTTCACTTTCTATTGGTTTTTGCCTCTTAAGCAGAACAAACCTCGTGCAATTTCCAGGCACATCGTTAATAGGATATGAAATACTCTTTACACCACTTATTTCTTCTGACTCCTTAGAGGCTATGGCAGCACGGAACTTGCTCCCTATGACCATTCTTACTGCCTCAGCAGTGGAATTTGTAGGCAACTGGAGGGCATTAGGGAGATTGCTTCTTAGCCATTCAGAGCATTGCGCAAGAGCCTGAGGATGCGACAAGACTTCTGAAATTTCGCACATCGAACCACTACTGATTAACGCATGACGAATTGGTAGGACTAGGGCTCTTTGAATAAATAAGTCTGGATAAGTCCACAATGAATCTAATGTTGTGGTGACACCCCCTTCGACAGAATTTTCTATAGGTACTACAGCAGCTTCACAATCTTTATTGGCAAGATGTTCAACTACAGATCTTAACCCAGAATATGGCATAAACACTGGCTGAGAAAGCTTTTCTAGCGTTGCTAAAGTACAAGCTGCCTGTTCAGCGTATGTCCCTTTTGGTCCGAGATAGGCCACTTGAGTTGGCATTATTTAAAAAAGAGTGCAAGTGTCGATAGGATTGTGTCGCGTCAGTTGCCAATTATGTCTCTGGCTTTTAATGCTCGACAGGAAATTAATCTACCTGTCAAAAGTAAAATAGAGCGACTTCCTGATTATCTCTTACAACAGGAAAGAGTTGTAGGTGCAATGCTTGACCCAAAAAAGCTTGTTGCTTTAAGTCAAGGCAATTTTCGATACACCGTCACAAGTTTTAAGGTCTTCCAATTAGAAGTAAAACCAGTCGTATCAATTGCTGTGGCCAATAGTGAAGGGAATAAACTTCAAATGCATGCAACTGATAGTGAGCTTGATGGACTTGGATTGGTTGATGATTTTGAACTAATGCTTGATGCGACTTTGATTGCAACTGAACAAGGCTTAGTTGGCGAGGCTTTTTTAGGGGTAACTGTGAGTCAACCACCTTTACTAAAACTGATACCTCCTAAATTATTAGAATCAACTGGCCATTCAATTCTAAATGGCATTTTGTTGGGTATTAAGGCACGAGTTGGCCAACAACTGCTTCGAGATTTTTCTGCATGGTGTATAGAAAGTTGATGTGTAAATTATTTAATTTTTGAGAGAAAACTTTTTCTATGAAGTTCTGTCGGTCCTTTTTGGATTAATGCGTTGCGATGGAGAATTGTTCCATATCCCGAATTTGTTTCTAGGCCATACAATGGGTGCTTATTGGCAAGTTCTTTGATAAGTGCATCTCTATTCACCTTGGCTAATACGCTTGCTGCTGCAATCGCTGCTGATTTATCTTCTCCTTTAACTAATGTCTTTTGTTTCCCTTCCCAAAGTCGTAATGGGAGACAGCCATCAATTAGAAGAAGCAAAGGTTGTGGCTTTAAGCGATGAACAGCTCTGAGCATTGCTTTTTCTGTAGCTTTTCGGATGCCAAACTGATCTATTTCTTGAGCGGAAGCTTGCCCAAGAGCCCAGCTGATTGCGATTTCTTTGATTAAAGGTACTAACGCGGCTCTTTTTTTGGCAGATAATTTCTTGCTGTCTTTTAGTCCGGCTTTAATTAGAAGACTTTCACTTTGTTTATTTAAAATCACAGCTCCAGCGAAAACTGGACCAAATAGAGCCCCTTTGCCGACTTCATCTATGCCTGCTATTTCTTTACTTAACAATGGTTTAACTTGTTGCTGAGGATCTTCTCCTTCGCCTTCTAGGATCCTCAACTTCCTCCTCCTGCTCGGAAGATTTAGTTTCTATTGCCCCTTTCTCTGCCTCTGTTGTTATATTTTTGTTGTCTGTCTCATTAGAGGAGCGTCGCCGCCGCCTTCTAGGGTCTTCAGCTTCTTGTTCTGACTGTGTTGCTTCTTTTATATGATTAGGTTCATCTCTTGAGATATTTTCTGGATTTCTTTTGGGACTATCTTCTTGTATTTTTTCTATAGATGGGTTGCCTTCCTCTTCCAGGTTGAGATGAATATGACCTTTTTCTTCTATAAATGTAGTTGAACTACTGCTTCCTGAATTTAATTCTTGTGATCTCTTTTGATTTACATTCTCTGTGTCAGTAATAGTAATCTCTGTTTTTTTACTATGATCTTTAGTAGGCTTAATTACCTCAAGTAAAATATTATTATTGCTAGGCAGATTATCTAAAATTAAAGCAGGGCTTAAACCTAAATTACTGAAAACTAATTCCTCATCATCATTCATTTCAACTTTAACATGCTCCGGTTCTTTTCTGATAGGTGTTTTCTCTGAATAGCTTTCTTTTTCATTTAACTTGCTTATATTGCCTTTGGAATTGATTTCATTATTTTCAAGTACAGGCTCATTTAATTTAAGCTTGTTATTGTTATTCAATGTTGTATTAACTAAATCTTGAGGCTCACTTTTAATAAGTCCAGAATTTAATGCTGATGGCTTGACTTGCTCTTTACTAGGGATGTTTGCGTTATGACCCAACCCATTGCAATTAATACACTCTTTACTGAATAATTCATAAATGTTTTGACCCTGCCTTTTTCTAGTCATTTCGACCAACCCTAGTTCAGTCAGCTGAGAGATTTGAGGCCTTGATGAATCGTCACTTAAAGCAGCTGTGAAATACTCTAAAAGTTGTAATTGATCCCTACGTGATTCCATATCAATAAAATCTATGATTATTACTCCTCCTATATTTCTGAGCTTTAGTTGTCTTGCTATCTCAATACCGGCTTCGCAGTTTGTCCAAAGTACTGTTTCACGGGCATTGGCCGAGCGAGTAAAAGAGCCTGAGTTTACATCAATTACTGTTAGTGCCTCTGTAGGCTCAATAATGATATAACCTCCAGATGGTAGATCTACTCTAGGTTTAAGAGCATTTAAAATTGCTAGGTCAACTTTATAATGACCTATTAAACTTTGACTTTCTTTGAGATCTTCGACAGTTACTTTTGTATTATTTTGTTCAAGAAATTTATTGGCTTTTTCACTTGCTTCGCTTGTTTCAACAATTACTTCTGACAGATCAGCGTTTGCATGGTCACGCAAAACTCTATGTATAAAGTCTTCATCTCTACTTAGAAGAGTTGGGGGATTTGCTCGTTCTGCCGCTTGTTGTATTAACTCCCATTTTTTGAGAAGATTTTCCAGGTCTTCAATAATTAATTCTTCAGATATAGTTTCAGCTTCATAGCGAATTAAAAGCCCTGTTCCCGGTGGTTTTATTAACACTCCAAGTGCCTTAAGTCGATTTCGTTCGGTTTCAGTATTGATTTTCCGTGAAATGTTTACCCCTTGACCATTTGGCTGAAGTACAAGATATCGGCCAGGCAAAGAAACTTTTCCTGTTAAACGTGGACCTTTATTACCTGTAGGCTCTTTCATTACTTGGACTAGGACTTTTTGGCTTGGCCTTAGTAATTCAGTAATACTTGCAGCAGTTTGTTTGATTTTTAAAGGACCTAAATCTGTTACATGAATAAAGCCATTTTTTTCACTTGCACCAATGTTTACAAAGGCAGCATCTATCCCAGGAAGAACGTTCTCGATTGTTCCAAGATAAATATCTCCTATTTGGTAACGACCCTGAGCAACGATTAATTTGTCTACTCGGCCATCGGAAAGCAAGGCTGCTATTCGCTCTTGCTCTGCGATGATAATTTTTTTGGGCATATAAGAAAGTGTGAGCTCTTTAGCTCGGTTTTAAATCAATTGGCAGTGTTACTGCTATGAGTTAGATAAAAGGTAAATGCTAAGTTTTGGAAGGAATAATGCAAAGCATTAAATTAGAGCTTCTTGAAGTTTGATTGCTGATGACCCTGGACAATTAGTCCCAGGAATTTGCGAGTATCGAGAGTGAGTCTCTTCCAAAATAACTTAGGTTAAATGTGCTCTGCTGAGCCATCTTCTAACCCAATTTAATTTTAGCACTTTTTCAAAATAAGCTTACTTCTTTTTATGTCTTTAATCGTTATGGAATGGCCTAACGACTTAGTCAGTAAATGCTGAATATGCATTGGTTTAATACTCTGACCTATGGGAGAAATTAATGACTGAAGTTCGATAGATATTGTTTCTTCGTGAGTTAAGTGGTTATTTTTGATTTTGTTCTTAATTACATGGAGGTTCTTTAACTCGGGTTTTAGGTCCCTTTTTCGCGAACGTCCTTTTTTATCGGTATCTACCCAGATCAACTCCTTTGAATTAACGATTTTCTTTATTGCATACTCCCATTTTTCAAAATCAAGCTTCACACCTTTTTCCCCTTTTAGTTGAAAATGCCAATTTGCTTGAACAAGTTCTTGGAAAAGCGTGGCTTTTTGAATAGGGATGCTAATGCTTTGTAAGAGATGTATTCCTATAGGTAAGTACTGTTGAAGCGTTTCTTTCATGGTGACTGGGTTTACCTCTTCAAAGAAATCAATGTCCATCCATTCGCCAAGACCTTCTACACCCAAAGGTAGAGCAAGAGCAATTTGTAAACGTGGGAGGGGGTGGAACCCTCCTGAATAACTGACGGGTAACTCGCTTCTTCTTAAGGCTCTCTCTAGTAGACGAATTAAATCTAAGTGACTAATAAAATGCATAGGCATAGTTTTGCTGAATTGCAAGCGTATCCGACATTTTTTTTCTGAGTGAGGAAGTTTTTGTGCTTCTCTAGCAGGTATTGATGTGGATGGAATAATTTGATTGTGACCTAACTCTGGTCCGCAGACACCACACCCACTGCATTGATCAAATGAACAATCAGGCACTATGGTTGCATTCAGGGCTTTCTCTAAATCCTTCATGAGCCATGTTTTATCGATGCCTGTATCAATATGATCCCAAGGGAGTGGCTTGTGGCAGAAGTTTATTAAATTATTCTTCCCTAAAGTTTGAGCGAAATCCCAATCTCCTATTTCTAATTCCCTAAGTTGGCAATTTAGACCAGCACTTGCAATGGCCTTCCCCCATGCGTTATATGCCCGATCTTGAGATTCAAACCAGGCATCCATTCCAGCTCCACTTCGCCATGCTGCTTCAATTACCGGAGCTAAGCGACGATCACCTCGGCCCAAGAAGTCCTCTATGGCAGAAATTCTGACATCAGTAAAATTAATTTTTATATTCCTAATTTTTAGAGTAAAGAATTCCTCTTTGAGAAGTTGTTGCCTTCGTGATAACTCTTTTGTTGAGACACTGTGCCATTGGAATGGCGTATGAGGCTTGGGAGTGAAATTACTTATTGTGAGATTTAATTTTAATCTACCTAGATCTCTGCACTCATCTTGCAGCCATTTGCAGGTCTTTGCTATAGCTCGGATATCTTCAAACTCTTCTCCAGGAAGACCAATCATAAAGTATAGCTTCACTTTGGTGAATTTATTTTCCATTGCTTTGCGTATTCCACGAAGTAGGTCAGCATTTGTAAGACCTTTATTGATTATGTCTCGGAGACGTTGACTCCCTGCCTCTGGTGCAAAGGTTAACCCTGCTTTACGACTTCCACCAAGGATGTGGGCTATATCATCGTCAAATCTATCGATCCTTTGACTAGGTAGTTGTAAGGTTATGTTCTTTTCATTTAATTTATTGCGAAGCCTTACCCCAACCTCTGGTAGTGATAGGTAGTCACTACAACTTAACGAGAGTAGAGAGAAATCACTATAACCTGTTTTTTTCATGCCAGTTTCAACTGCATCTACAACTTCATCTGGAGCGACATCTCTAGCTGGTCGAGTAAGCATGCCTGGTTGACAAAAACGGCACCCTCTAGTACAACCTCTTCTAATCTCAATTGTTAGTCGATCATGGATGGTCTCAACATTGGGTACTAACCCCATTGAATAATAAGGCATTGGAGTGGCCACACGTCTAATAACTCTTGTAGGAGCAAGTGAGGTGGCGGCTTTGACGGATAAGAAATCTTTTGATGTTTTGTAGAAAGAAGGAACATATACTCCAGGGATCTCAGCAAGACTCATTAGTGTCTGAGATCTTGTGAGTTTTAATTTTTTTGTTTTAGAAATGATGAGACCTATTTCTGGCAGTAACTCTTCCCCATCACCTAGTGCAATGAAATCAAAGAAATCTACATATGGTTCAGGATTGCTAGTTGCAGTTGGTCCGCCTGCAAAGATTAAAGGTACAGATTGTGGATCATCAAGAGATAAATTGGCTCGATTTTTTGCGTAAATATCTATTTGTGCTAGATCTAGCATTTCTAGAATATTTGTTGCCCCTAATTCATAGCTAAGACTAAAGCCTATGAGATCGAAATTCTTTAATTCACGTCTAGACTCAACTCCAAACAACCCTATGGATTGTTCTCTAAGACGTTTTGCTAAATCGGCTTCTGGAAGATAGGCTCTATCGCATAGTTGATCGGGGATAGTATTGAGAATTGAATATAAAATGATGTGGCCAAGATTACTTGCCCCCACTTCATATAGTTCAGGATAACTCAGAACCCAACGTACTTTTTTTGAGTTCCAATCAAAGGGCTTCCTTCCAAGCTCATGTCCCATATATTGGGCAGGCTTGTGAATATCAATATCCACCAATTGGTGAAAGTTGACCGGCTTGCAGAAATTGCTTTGTTCTGCACTAGAGTTTATTTCAACCGACACAGCAGATAAACATTTTTCTTTTTATATCGTATGCAGTTTTTGCCCACATAGGTACCTTTTCCAGGCAGTATATACATGGATTAAATAGATTCTTTTCGTGGTTCAGATCAACACAAATTATCTCAAGCTTAAAGCCGGTTACCTGTTCCCGGAGATTTCGAGAAGGGTAAATGCTTTTTCTGAGGCCAACCCTCAAGCAAGTTTGATTCGTTTGGGTATTGGGGATGTTACGGAGCCTTTACCCCAAGCTTGCTGCCAAGCAATGAAAGATGCTGTTGATGAGATGGGAAACAGTTCAGGATTCCATGGGTATGGTCCTGAACAAGGTTACCCATGGCTTAGAGAGGCAATTGCTAAAAATGACTTTCAGGCTAGAGGCTGCCAAATTTCCGCAGATGAGATTTTTGTTTCCGATGGTTCAAAGTGTGATAGCAGTAATATTCTTGACATCCTGGGGGAAGATAATCAAATTGCGGTAACTGATCCGGTATATCCAGTTTATGTAGATAGTAATGTGATGTCTGGTAGAACTGGGGAGGCAGATCAAGCAGGACAATATGAAGGATTATCTTATATACCTTTAAATTCAGAGAATGGTTTTGAAGCAGAGCTCCCTTTGGACCCAGTTGATCTAATTTACTTGTGCTTTCCTAATAATCCAACAGGAGCTGTCGCAAGTAAGGAGCATCTAGCAAAGTGGGTTAATTATGCGAACCAAAATAATGCATTGATTTTATTTGATGCAGCTTATGAAGCTTTTATCCAAGATCCATTATTACCTCATTCCATCTTTGAAATAGATGGTTCAAGAAATTGTGCAATTGAATTCCGTTCTTTCTCTAAAAAAGCTGGCTTTACAGGAACTCGTTGCGCATACACAGTTATTCCTAAATCACTGCAAGGCTCGACGTTAAACGGGACTGAAATTGATTTATGGACTCTGTGGAATCGTCGCCAAAGTACTAAATTTAATGGAGTCAGTTATATCGTTCAACGAGGGGCAGAAGCTGTTTATTCCTTGTCAGGTCAAATGCAGACAAAAAAACTTGTAAGTTTTTATATGGAGAATGCAAGCATTATTAGGAAAGAATTATCATCAGCAGGTTACACAGTGTTTGGGGGAGAACATGCTCCATATGTTTGGATAGAAGCTCCAAAGGGACAAAGCTCTTGGCAATTCTTTGATTTCTTACTGCAAAAGGCAAATGTAGTTGGTACGCCTGGGAGTGGTTTTGGAACGGCAGGGGAGGGTTATTTCCGTCTTTCTGCTTTCAATAGTAGGGAAAATGTAGAAGAAGCTATGCAAAGGATCATTAATTTTTGATTTTGCTATAAAGTTCTTAGATAACTACGGTTTGGTTAATTAGCCATTTTAAATATGGTGGAGAATTCAAGTCGAATGACTGATGGCGCTGCAGTTCTTGACAAGCAAACTCAACGTGAGAGGAAGATATCTCCTCGGTATAAAGTCTTGCTACATAATGACCCTGTGAATTCAATGGATTATGTCGTCAAAACCTTACGTCAGGTAGTTCCTCAATTAAGTGAACAAGATGCTATATCAATCATGCTGGAAACACATAATACTGGGATAGGACTAGTTATTACTTGCGATATTGAACCTGCTGAATTTTATTCTGAATCTCTTAGAAGTAAAGGCCTTACAAGTACTATTGAAAAAGAAAGCTGAAGACATTGATTGTAGTTTTATGGAAGAAATGGCTTCTCCAGCGATGTACTTGGGTTCCCACAGTTTCTTTTATTCCAATCTTGTATTTATTGGGTTGGTTAATTGTTCAACCTTTAATTTTACTTCCTTATGAAATTGCTTTGCACAGCCTTTCATTATTAGGCACTGTTCTTACTTTTATTTTATTTCTAGTAGCTCTACCTAGTTGGGCAAAGTATAGATGGAGACAAGGGAACCCTTTCATTTCTTTAGGCTTGAATAGATTTTCAAGTAACTCTGCAGCACAAATTTTCTTTAAAACTTGTTTTTTGGCCACGTGTTTAGTTTGCTTTGTATTGATCCCACTGTTCCTGGGTCAATGGGTTGAGTGGAGAGGGGAATTTAGCTTGGCAACTATAATGAATGGAATTTGTCTAGGTATTGGTGTTGGAGTTGCAGAAGAATTGATTTTTCGTGGATGGTTATGGAATGAATTGAATTGCTTCTTTGGATTTCGTAAGAGTACTTTCTTTCAGGCCATAATTTTTAGCTTTGCGCATGTAGGGGCTCTTGAAAAGGCTAATTTGGATTTCTTGGAATTATGTCTACTTTTTTTTGGTTTATTTCTTTTAGGACTCGTGCTTGCGTTAAGAAGAATTATCGATCATGGTTCATTAATTGGTTGTATAGGTATACATGGAGGCTTAGTCGGGAGCTGGTTTCTTGCTAATTTCGTTTTTCTAAATATATCTTCAGAGATACCTACGGTCCTTATAGGTCCAGGAAACTTGTCTCCCAACCCTATTGGTAGCCTTATAGGAATCCTTGGCTTAAGTGTGATTCTTGTTAATTATTGGAAAGCTTTTGCCATAGCAGGTCGTCCTTTTAATGGAGAACGTAAAGCTTCATTTAAAGATGCTGCTCCATAGTCTCTTTCTAGTAAATCCATTACAGTACGTCCAAAGTCATGGGGACAAGAGTCAAATGCTTCTAAGCAAATTCTCCCAAATGTTTGCCCCATTGGCTCAGGGTTCCAAAGAAGTTTTCGAGCTGTCCATGGCATCATACTCATTGGGTTATATCCCGGTTTTATTAGACCTTGATCAAATCCGTATTGCTCTAAATGGGTATGTGGTTGAAGCCCTATGAAGAAAATAGATGGTTCAACTTTTTCTGCGCCAAAAATCTTTTCTAATTTCCGATGATAAGCAATAGTTTGACGAATAGTATCTGGTCTTTCATCGATAACATTGAATGAGTAATTTACAGAGACATTGTCTCGAAAGCCTGCATCTGCAAGCAACTGACAATTTTCCAAAACTGTTCTTAAGTTATATCCCATCCTCATTTTCCTTACTAATTCTTGGGAACCTGAGGTGATACCTATCTCAAAATAGCTCATTCCTGTTTGGACCATTAAGGATGCTAATTCTGCATCGAGATTATCTGCTCGAATATATGCAGCCCAGTGCATGTTAACCATTCCCTCTCTATGAATTGCTCTGAGAAGTTCTTTAGCATCTTCTATATAGCGTCGTGCTGGAATGAATTGAGCATCGGTGAACCAGATATTGCGGACACCTAGTTGGTATAACTGCCTAATTTCTTTAATGACTTCCTCTACAGGATTGACCCTAACTTTCTTACCTTCAACAACTGTGTAAACGCAATAACAACAATTATGCGGGCACCCACGCTTTGTTTGAACTCCGATATAGAAATCCCCTCCTTCAAGATACCAATGGAATTGTGGCCAGATTGAAGCAATATATTGGTAATCGCATGCCGTTTTAATGGAGCTTGTAGGTTGCTCATGTATTAGTCCGCTTCTAGGGTCTTGACCAACTACAAAACACCTTTCTTGATCTATAGACTGACCTAACAGTAATTTTTCTAATAACGGTTCCCCTTCGCCGATTGAAATTATTGTTCCTTTTGGCAGAGACCTCCCAAGTTGTTCGTAAAAAACACTGACTGCTCCTCCTCCAATTAAGACCTGAGCATCTTTTTTATAAATTTTTGCTTCTTTCAGCCCTTTTTTAATTAAACGTTGATTTCTCCATAGTTCACCGTAATGACTTTTCATTAATCGAATGCCACCAAATGCTCCTCGGAGTTTCCTTAATGGATTTTTTGCATAAAAAGCTTCAAAAGAATGTTGTAGTGGGTTGCCTCCGCGGCCATCAACTGGAGCATATATTTGGATATCCCTCCAGGAAAAAACCAATAATGAAGGCTGGAAAATTTTGATATGAGATATCAAAACTCTTTCCACATCAATCACAGGCAGTGCTGCAAGATCAAGGATCTTTATAGGTAATTGTGGGAAGCATTTGTGCAGATGATCAGCTAAATAGATTGGACCAATAGGAAATATTGGATTACATGGCAGCCTAATTATTAAGACTTTTGCATCGTCCAAGACAGATGGGACAATCTTTCCCTGATTGGATTGCTCTAGACTCATGTGACAATGTTACTAATCCTCCAATTGCTGAATTAGAAGATATCTGCTGCCAGCAGAATATGAGGGTTTTCTTAGTCTAATAGCTTGCCTGTTCTAATTCTAAGATTCAGTTTCTTCTTAGGGTAAAAGAATTGTAGGACTGACTTTTGAAGTTTATATATTTGCTTGAATTGTTTGCTGGACCCTATCC
>QCLI01000004.1 GCA_003214695.1 Prochlorococcus sp. AG-412-P08 | reverse complement strand
TAAACAAGGCATTTGATTTCTAATACTTTGAACCCTAGAAGTGACAACTGGAGCTATAGCAGCTCCCTGTTGCACTCCAGCATCCGCAAGAACAGTACCCCAAGGATCAATAATCATTGCATGACCATGACTTTGACGACGACGGTAATGGAGTCCAGTTTGAGCTGGAGCAACTACATAGGCGGTGTTTTCAATTGACCTCGATTGAAGTAAAATTTGCCAGTGATCTTTACCTGTAAAAGCAGTAAAAGCTGCCGGAATAAATAATAATTCTGCACCTTGGTCCACAAGATGCCTATAAAGCTCAGGGAAGCGTACGTCGTAACATATGGATAAACCAACCTTGCATAATCCTGGGATGTTAATAACAGAAGGTAATTTATCTCCTGAAACTATAGTTTCGGACTCCCTATATTTATTCCCATCTGGTAAATCGACATCAAAAAGATGAATTTTATCGTATCTTCCTAATAATTGCCCGTCACGACTAACAAGTTCGGCTCTGTTGAGAGTACGTCTTCCATCTCCAGCCGGGACTGGAAATCCACCGCCTAAAAGTACAACCTGATAACGCCTTGCCATCGTTATAAGAAATTGGCTGCATTTCTCAGCAAGAGAACTAGATATTTTAAGTCGCTCTTGATCATCGCCAATAAAAGCAAAATTCTCTGGCAATCCAATAAGTTCAGCTCCTCTACGAGAAGCAAGTTCTATTTGTTCTTCAGCTAAAGAAAAATTTGCCTCGACATTAGAGGTACTGGTTAATTGAACTGCCGCAGCCAAGAAATCCGACAAAGCCTTAAACCTAAGGTAGGAATTAAATTATCAAAGAGAAAAAAGCATTCCTTCTTCTCTTTGGGTTGGAATAATACTTATACTATCGAGTTGTGAACAACAAAGGAAATCATCATCATGATTCCCAAGTCTCTCAAGGCGCTGACCATGAGTTGCCTTTCGTAAACATTGTTCAATATCGTTTTTCCAAGAAGACCAAAGAGCAATAGCAGCCAAAAGTTCATCATTCATGATTTGACAAGTGTTGCCAGATGATTCCAGCAAGAATGCAGCAAGTGAACCCGCAGCAAGTGAATCCTCTAAAGAATATGAACCTTCCCATCCACTACCCAAAATTAAAATCTCTTTAGGTTGCTTCAAAAGCAACCTTTCAGCAACAGCTCTTCTATTAATCAAAGCCATTGTATAAACAACCTTAGCTCCACTTACTTTATTGAGTGCTCGCGTTCCATTCGTAGTGCTCATAAATAAACGCTTTCCCTTCACGAGATCAGAAGTTACCGCAACCGGAGAGTTCCCCAAATCGAAGCCATCAATCATCTTCCCTCCGCGTTCACCCAACAAGAGCTTTGGAGATGATGACCAATCAGAAGATTTTTCCCTTAACTGAGACAGATCTGCAAATGTTTGAACAGCTTCTGCCCCATTGTTTAAAGCGCAAGCAATTGTGGTTGTAGCCCTAAGAACATCTATTACAACTGCAGTTTGGGATTTAATATCATATGGAACATCCCCAGCTACATGAAAATAGGAAAGCTTCATGACCAAATTTATGACAATCTAAGTAAGGGTAACTAAACCACTCATCTCAGTGTGAAGAAAATAATGAATCTCTTTCAATCGCCAAACGGGTCTAATGACATGAGAGCCTTTCTTTCTCTTCTAGAGAGGAAAGGGCAACTGAAAAGAATAAAAAAAGCTGTCGATCCTGACCTGGAACTTGCAGCTATTAGTGATCGAGTTCTTGGGATGGGAGGCCCAGCACTATTATTTGAAAATGTTGTTGGCTCAACTGTACCTGTCGCAGTCAACCTTTTAGGGACCGTTGAAAGAATATCCTGGAGTATGGGTCTTGATTCAGTTGATCAACTAGAGGAACTTGGGGAGAAATTATCAAACCTTCAAAACCCTGAACCACCTAAAAATATAAAAGAAACAATTAAATATGGTGGTCTAATTTGGGATCTTCTTAGAGCAATTCCGGATAGAGATCTTACCGCGCCATGTCTTCATAAAGTATTAAAAGGAGACGAGGTCGACCTAGACAAACTGCCGTTAATACGGCCATGGCCAGGTGATGCAGGAAAAATAATTACCTTCGGACTTGTGATCACAAAAGATCCAGAGACACACACCCCCAATGTTGGAGTCTACAGACTTCAGCAACAATCAAAACAAACAATGACAGTTCATTGGCTAAGCGTGAGAGGTGGGGCTAGGCACTTAAGGAAAGCCGCTGCTATGGGGAAAAAGTTAGAAATAGCAGTTGCAGTTGGTGTACATCCACTGATTCTTATGGCAGCTGCAACTCCAATACCTGTTGCTCTAAGTGAATGGCTGTTCGCAGGTCTATATTCTGGACAAGGTATCCGTCTAAGCAAATGCAAAACAATAGATTTAGAAGTCCCAAGTCATAGTGAATTTGTTCTTGAAGGAACAATTACTCCAGGAGAGGAAATGAATGACGGTCCATTCGGGGATCATATGGGCTTTTATGGTGGAGTAGAGGCTTCACCATTAATACGTTTCAATTGTATTACTCACAGAAAGGATCCAGTCTTTCTAACTACCTTTAGTGGAAGACCTCCTAAAGAAGAGGCTATGCTTGCTATTGCATTAAATAGAATATATACGCCAATTCTAAGAAGGCAAATAACAGAGATCGTCGATTTTTTCCTCCCGATGGAAGCATTAAGTTATAAATTAGCAATCATTTCAATTAAAAAAAATTATCCAGGTCATGCAAAAAGGGCTGCAATCGCTTTTTGGAGTGCTTTACCACAATTTACATATACAAAATTTGTAGTCGTAGTTGATTCTACAATAAATGTACGAGACCCTCGTCAAGTTATATGGGCAATATCTAGCTTAGTAGATCCACAAAGAGATCTCTTGATAATGGAAAACACACCATTTGATAGCCTTGATTTTGCAAGTGTAAATATTGGATTGGGAGGAAGGCTATCAATAGATGCAACAACAAAAATTGGTCCTGAAAAAAATCATGAATGGGGTGAACCTTTAAATCATTCAGATAGTCTTAAAAAGAGCATAGATGATAATTGGAGTGAACTTGGACTATCTGACCTAGAAGCAAAGGAAGCGGATCCTTCATTGTTTGGATATGTTCTGAATGAAGTGATCAAGCTAAATCACATCACAAATTCATAAATGGATCTCAAATAAGTATCATTACTAAACTTATAATAATAAAATCAAATTAGTTAAAAGATAAACTCCTTGAGCTTAATAGAAGATACAGTTTCCCTAAGAGAAATCAAATCAGGGGGAAAACTTGTAGGTAGTGTAAAAGTACCTGGTGATAAATCGATCTCACACCGTTCCCTTTTATTTGGCGCAATTGCAGAAGGTGAAACGACTATAGAAGGTCTTCTCCCTGCAGAAGACCCCATTAGTACTAGTAGATGTTTAAACGCAATGGGAGTGAAAATAGAATTTCTAAATAATGGGAAAATAGTGAAAGTTTATGGAGTTGGTCTAGATGGTCTAAAAGAGCCAAATGATGTACTCAAGTGTGGAAATTCAGGTACAACTATGAGATTAATACTTGGGTTATTAGTTGGGAACCAAGGTAGACATTATGTTTTAACAGGCGACGACTCCTTAAATAGCAGACCAATGAAAAGAGTTGGTCACCCTCTGAAAATGATGGGTGCAAAAGTTAATGGTCGTTCCAATGGTGATTTTGCACCATTATCTGTCATTGGATCACAGCTCCATGGAGCAGTAATTGGCACACCTGTAGCAAGTGCACAAATCAAATCAGCAATACTACTTGCCGCTCTTACTGCAGAAGGATCGACAACTGTTATAGAACCAGCAAACTCAAGAGACCATACAGAAAGGATGCTAAAAGCCTTTGGAGCAAATATAGAAATAACAGGCGAATTAGGTCGACATATAACGCTTCGCCCAGGGTCTAAATTAAAAGGCACTCAAATAGTTGTGCCAGGTGACATAAGCTCAGCTGCATTCTGGTTAATCGCAGGCTCTTTAATTCCAGGATCAGATATAACTATAGAAAACATTGGATTGAATCCAACAAGGACAGGGATACTAGATGTATTAAAACAAATGGAAGCTAATATTGAATTGTTTAATAAGAGAGAGATTGCAGGGGAGCCTGTAGGGGATATAAGAGTTATTCCATCAAAACAACTAAAACCTTTCTATCTAGACAATGAAATAATGCCTCGACTTGTTGATGAGGTTCCTATCCTCACAGTAGCAGCATGTTTTTGTAATGGCACAAGTCAAATAAAAGGTGCTAGTGAATTACGAGTAAAAGAGACTGATCGACTTGCAGTTATGGCACGGCAATTAGGAAAAATGCGTGCGAATATTGAAGAGCACTCAGATGGTCTTACAATCCATGGAGGGATAGGACTTGTCGGAGCAGATATTGATAGTGAATCCGATCACCGTGTAGCCATGAGTCTTGCAGTAGCCTCACTTATGGCTAAAGGCGATTCGACTATGGCTAGGAGCAATTCTGCTTCAGTTTCCTACCCTGAATTCTGGAGTGACCTTGAAAGACTTCGCAAATAAGCTCTCTCAAACTAAATATCCATCGAACAATTTGAGAATATATGAAACGAGCGACGGAAGCATATCACTAGTAAATACAGATTTGAAAGAGGGCTTTCACAATTCTAATGGGGCAAAGAAGGAAGCTCTAGAGAAATTTATAGAACCATCTGAGATAAATCTTTTGAAGAAACAAAAAGAAATTTCTGTTCTAGATCTATGCGTCGGAATGGGCTACAACTCAGCATGCCTAATGGATGCCATACTTGATACACAATTATCTCTTAATTGGTGGGGAATAGAACAAGACAAGCGCCCCCTAGACATAGCATTATCCTGTACAAAATTTAGATCTATATGGAAAAGTAAAACACTAAATTTTCTAGAATGTATTAATCAAAAAAATCACTGGAAAAGCAACTTTGGACAAGGTAAAATGCTTTGGGGGGATGCACGGCTAGAGATAACTAAAATTCCTAAGGAAATAAAATATGATCTGATTTTTCATGACGCATTTTCACCTCAGAAGTCTCCAGAACTTTGGAGTGAGGAGTTTCTACAAGATCTGTCAAAGAAACTATCAAACGGTGGGAAATTGATCACATATTCCAGAGCGGCTGCTATTCGAGCAAGCTTAAGAAGATCTGGACTTACTTTACAATCACTCTTAACTACAAAATCGTCAGGAAGCGATTGGAGCAATGGGACGGTAGCTATTAAAAGTCCAAATCCTCAAAACAAACCCACAAACACGCTCTTGTGGCGTTCCTTAAGTGAAATGGAAGAGGATCATCTGATGACTGTCGCAGCAGTACCTTATAGAGATCCAACAGGAAATTCCTCGAGTTTTGAGATAATTGATAGAAGAAATTGTGAGCAAAAGTATAGTGATTTTTCAAGTACAAACTCATGGAAAAAACGATGGATACGTACAAAATCTTGATAAGAAGCTGTAGATTTCCTATAGAACACATATCGTAAATGCTTGCTATCGCAATATTAGCTGCTGGAAAAGGCACAAGGATGCATAGTGACATCCCAAAAGTTCTACAAAGGATTGCTGGGACAACGCTATTAGAAAGGGTTATCAATAGTTGTCGAGGCCTTCGACCTGACAGGTCTTTAGTGATTGTCGGCCACCAATCTAAAGAGATTAAAGAAAGCATTACCTATTTGAAAGATATTGAATTTGTAACACAAGAACCTCAAAATGGGACAGGTCATGCGGTGCAACAGCTTATCCCTATATTGAAAGATTTTGATGGAGATTTACTTGTTCTAAATGGAGACGTTCCTTTGCTAAGTTCAAACACTATATTAGAACTTCTTTCGAGCCACCGCTCACGGAAAGCAGACGTTTCAATATTAACAGCTAGACTACCAGTACCTGATGGCTACGGAAGGGTATTTAGTGATAATGAAGGGAACATAGACAGAATTATTGAGGATCGGGATTGTACTGAAGAAGAAAAAAAGAATAATCTGACTAATGCAGGCGTCTACTGCTTTAAGTGGAATAGACTAAAAGATGCTTTACAAAAGCTTTCTAGCAACAATGCTCAAAATGAAGTCTATTTAACTGACTCAATCCAAAACCTTTGTACAGCAATACAAATAGAAGTAAGTGATTCTACTGAAGTAAATGGAGTTAATGACAAACAACAGCTATCAAAATGTGAGGATCTACTTCAAGAACGGTTACGTACCTATTGGATGAAGCAAGGCGTAAAATTCATAAGTCCCAATACATCCACTATTAGCGATAAGACTCGTTTTGGAAAAGATGTGACAATAGAACCGGCAACACATCTACGCGGTGAAAATATAATTGGTGACAATTGTCATCTTGGTCCTAGTAGCCTTATTGAGAACACTGAGTTAAAAGCTAATGTTTCCATACTATATTCTGTTGTTAAAGACTCAATAATTCATGAGAATGTGCAGATAGGACCCTTCTCACATCTGCGTCCTGGTACCAAATTAAAGAATGATTGTAAGATAGGCAATTTCGTAGAAATTAAAAAGAGCAATTTAGATGAAAGCACCAAAGTCAACCACTTAAGTTATATAGGTGACTGTGAAATTGGCAAGGCGGTAAATATTGGAGCAGGAACAATCACGGCCAATTTCGATGGCTCTAATAAGCACCAAACTATAATTGGTAAAAATAGCAAAACAGGGGCGAATTCGGTCTTGGTAGCGCCGCTACATGTAGGCGACAGGGTAACAATCGGTGCAGGATCAACAATAACTCAGGATATTCCTAATGATTCGTTAGCAATTGAAAGGTCGAATCAAATCACGAAGAGAAAATGGTCCTCTCAAGATTAGCGAAGCTAATAATGATCCTTCAGCAACGGTAATAATCTTTCCAAAGCAACTTGTCTACTTGCTTTAAGCAAAAGGAAATCCCCAGATCTAAGCCAATTTTTCAAAATAGAAAGGGCTTCTTCAAGGGAAGAGACAACCTCAACATACTTTAGAGAGTTAGCAGCGTCTTGCATCACCTCAGCCTCAGGGCCTTTTACAAAAATCACCAGTCCATCAAGACCTTTCTTAACGGCATAGTCAATAACTTCTCTATGAAGATCAACACTTTTTACTCCTAATTCAAGCATGTTCCCAAGCACAGCAAATCTTCGTCCTGGCTTTGTGGCAAGCAAATCAAATGCTGCCATAACAGATTCAGGTGATGAATTATAAGTCTGATCAATCACATTAATTGCACCTATTTTGAACATTTGGCCGCGTCCCGCTGGTAATTCCAAGGGAAAGTCACCAATACTCTCAAGAGGAACCTTCACTTCAGAGGCAACTGCCAAACTAAACATGAAATTCCTAGCATTATGTACCCCTTCAAGGGGTAGTTTGAATTTATTGTCCTGAAAACTAATAGACCAGTCATTCAGATTTAACGAACCAAGAAAATCTGTGTTCTTATCTTTATTTACTTGTCTCTCTTCGGTATTGATGTGAAGGTCTACTCGAATTATTCGACCTTTCCAACGTAATCCTACCGCATTCTCAAGTACCGAGTCACCAGCTGGAATAATGAGTACACCATCTGGATTCAAGAATGATGTGATCTCAGATTTCGCTTGAGCTATCTTCTCTCGAGTTCCTAGGCGAGACATATGAGAGCTCCCGATATTTGTAATAATTGCTATGTCGGGAGAAGCACATTTTGACAACCTTTCAATTTCTCCTAGTCCACGCATTCCCATCTCAACAACAATTGCAACGTGATTAGAATCTGCCTTTAATAAAGTAAGTGGAACCCCGATATCGTTATTGTTATTCCCTGAGGTAGACAATATTGGTCCCAAGGAACGTAGGGCAGAATGAACTAATTCTCTTGTTGTCGTCTTACCAACCGATCCAGTTATTGCAATAACTGGACTTATGAGAGATCTTCGATGGAGTAAAGCTAACTCTTGAAAAGCCATAAGAGTATCTTTAACTCGCCAATAAGTTAAGTTGTCAGGAATTGGAAAGGTACACTTTTCAGAAACAATTGTTGCTTGAGCTCCTCTTTTATAAGCCTCGTTTATATAAAAGTGTCCATCATAGTTTTCACCTAATAATGGAACAAAGAAGGATCCCTTCGTACACTTTCTGCTATCTGTAGTTATTGTACCGATAGGTACATTTAGATTAGAATGATTGCTATTGTAAGCTTCGCCCCAAATAGAACTTAATTGTCTCAATGTAATAGGCATTATATTCAATTGACTATATTTTCCAGAGAAAAAAATGAGAGGATAATTTTAATTCTTTTTTATTCTTAAAGATGGATCAGCATCTTGCCCTACAGAAAATTTCTCAACCTCATTTACATCAGGGGAAGGTTCTTTTATTCCACTTACTTCCAAATACATTCTTTCATATTCCTTTGCTGACTTTATCCAAGAATATGATTTAGACATGGCACGTCTTTGAAGATCACTCCAAGTGGATTTATGACGGAATGCTTCCCATGATCTAACTAACGCAGTATAGAAATCAATTGGCTCGAATCGATCAAAACAAAATCCTGTTCCAGTGTCTTGCAACGGGTCATGTGGTTGAACTGTATCCACAAGTCCACCAACATTCCTAACAATAGGTATTGAGCCATATCGCATTGCCAATAATTGGCTGATGCCGCATGGTTCAAAGCGGCTAGGCATTAAGAAAGCATCACTACCTGCATAAATTAGACGAGATAGAGAGTCATCGTAGGTAAGATATACGGCGAACCTCCCTGGATAGTCGATAGCAAGTTGCCAAAGAGCTGACTCTAGGGACTGATCGCCTGTACCTAAAACAACTATTTGAGAATCGGTATACGAAAGGAGTCTTCTAGAAACTTGAAGAAGTAAATCTACTCCTTTCTGATCAACTAATCTTCCTACCATAGCAAGCAAGTATTTCTCTGAGTTAACTTCGAGACCCATTTGATTCTGAAGGACCTCTTTGTTTTTTGAGCGACCTGATATATCTTCACTATTGAAATTGGATGGAATTAATGAATCAGTTGAGGGATCCCAATCTACCAAATCAATACCATTGAGTATCCCACGCAATTTTCCAGAAATATAATTTAAAAGACCTTCTAAGCCTTCCCCATATTCAGAAGTGCGTATCTCCTTCGCATAAGTAGGAGATACAGCATTAACTCTATCGGCATAAAGCATAGCTGCAGCCATTGTGTGGTCACCACTCATATACCAAGGACACCAGGTCATTCGATCTAGTTTCCAGCGCCATGGTCCTTGATATTTAAGGTTGTGAATTGTAAAAACAGTACTTATCTCTGGATCTTGATGCATCCATACAGGAATCATTCCTGTATGCCAATCATGGCAATGAAGAACCTGAGGCTTCCATGAATTCCATGCGAATTCCGCAGTTGCACTTGCAAAAAAAGTAAAACGCCAATCTTCATCTTCTCCTCCATAGATTCTCTCAGGATCAAATACTGGGTGCCCAACTAAATAAAGAGGAAGATTATTAACAGGATGCTTTGTTTCGTAAACAGAGAATTCTGAGCCCATTGTTTGGGCTTTGAAAATCGGTTCTTTTGGAATATCAAGAATCGACCAAAGTTTGCCATACCCTGGAAGAATTAAACGAACATCGTGGCCAAGCTTTGCCAATGCTGGGGGCAAAGAGCCTAGAACATCACCCATTCCACCGACCTTAATCATCGGTGCGCATTCAGTAGCCGCGAAAAGAACGCGCATTCCTGTCACTTTTTGATTTAAATACTAATAATTCAGGAATCCTAATGGTTCATGGCAACCAATCGAATTTTGAAAAGTTAGGCTTCCTTTTTTGTAAAAATGCATCTTTACCCTCTTGAGCTTCGTTTGTCTTATAAAAAAGATGCGTTGCATTTCCGGCAAGCTCCTGAATACCTGAAAGTCCATCAGACTCAGCATTAAATGAAGATTTCAAGCAACGTATAGCAGTAGGACTATGTTGAAGAATTTCTTTTGCCCATTTAACACCTTCCGTCTCTAAATCTTCAATGGATGTAATTGCATTCACAAGTCCCATTTGAAGTGCCTCCTTAGCCCCATACTGCCTGCATAAAAACCATATTTCCCGTGCCTTTCTCTGGCCTACTACTTTTGCTAAATAACCTGAGCCAAAACCAGCATCGAAACTCCCTACCTTTGGTCCTGTTTGGCCAAATACAGCATTTTCTGCAGCAAGACTTAAGTCACATAAGAGATGAAGTACCTGACCACCACCAATCGCGTAACCAGAGACAAGTGCAATTACGACCTTTGGAATAGTTCTGATAAGTCTCTGCAAATCAAGAACATTTAACCTAGGCAAACCCTCTTCATCTAAATAACCACCGTCTCCTCTAACACTTTGATCACCACCAGCGCAAAAAGAGAAACCTCCATCACTAGCAGGTGAAACTCCGGTAAACAAAATCACCCCAATGTTCTTATCATCGCGAATTCTTACAAAAGCATCACATAGTTCATTAACGGTTTGTGGTCTAAATGCGTTTCTCTTATCAGGACGATTAATTGCCAATCGTGCTATACCTTCCTCAGACTTATCCAACAAAATATCCTCATATTCGCCCCAAGCTTGCCAAGAAGCTCCGATATTTCCTGGTAAAACTCTTCTTGATGAATTTCTAGGTCCCAATTTATTCTTCATGCTTTTAAATTATTTAAACATGCTTTATACCATTAATTAATATATTCCTGTAGAGATTCAGCAATATTTTTTCTTAGAAAAGTATCCTCTTCTGAATCAGTACGAACTCTGATCACTACTAGACCAATTACCCGAAGCCCCCACTCAATAGCATCTCCCAAATCATCAAGGTATTTTATTTCCTTATATGCGACACCATAAGCTGAAGCTAATTCTGAAATATTTATTTTCTGTGGCATTATGAATAGGTCTTCTAATGTTCCTTTATATAATTTATCAAGATTTAGATTTCTAAAAATCCCACCACCATTATTATCTATCAGCAAAAGTATTAAAGGGTGTCTTAAATATTGAGAAAGTAATAATGCATTACTATCGTAAATAAATGCAAGGTCTCCACAAAGACAAATCATAGGGCCGAGAACACTTGATAGACCTATTGCTAAAGAAATATTTCCATCAATACCAGAAGCACCTCTAAAACTAAAAATCCGTCTCGACAACAAAGCTGATTTAGAGTAAGTCAGCAAGTCTCTAACTAAAGAGCTTGATGATACCATTATAGGTAAATCTGAAGGTACTAAGTTATCTAAAAACTGAATTATTAATGGTTGATTAAGCTTATCTGTAAAAGCAAGTTTATCATCTAATAGAATATCAACTTGTCGACTCTTAAGAGAAAGATTAGATAACATTTGAGCATTGATGCTATTGTCAATTTTAGTTATATTAGGATGCTTATCCAAGAAATTTTCCACCCAAGAAGAGAAGCCATAGGAATATTGTTTAGCTATGCGAAGTGGATCTAAAGGACGATGCTCCCCTTCTGTTATTAAAACTTGATTTGTTGAGAATTTTGTTAAGAATTCTTCTAAAGCTCTACTAGAAGAAATAGGACCTAGCCTTAAAACCTGCAAATCATTTCCAAAGCCTAGTTTTTGGGATGATATTAGTAATTCCCAATAATTGACTAATCCTGGCTGATCTGATGATAATCCAGACAATGGATCGGCGAATATTGGCCAATTAGATAAAGAATGAAAAACACGAAGAGAGTTTCTAAATTTCTCTAAATCACTAGGCTTTCCTCTCCAAGGACCTACGTGAATTATCCCAAAACTAAATGGATCTAAATCAGGAAATGAAACAACTTCATTCTCTTTAGACATCTCAATAGGATTTTTTCTAAAACTGTTATCTTTCAAAACCTGACTATCTATTCCATTCCAAACCTTCTTTTGTTCTGAATGCGTTGGGAACAAAGGCTCTTCGATTGGAATATTAAAATGTACAGGGCCAGGGCAAGAATGAGTCTTATCCCAGACTTCTCCGCCAAGAGAAATTGCTTCATCAATGGAAAGCACATGAATCCCCTCAGATGGCCCTTGAAAAACATCTCTACATACTGATCTTAGAAATTCTTCTTGGTTAACTGTTTGATTAGCTCCGCATCCTTTTAATCTATAAGGTCTATCAGCAGTGACAAAAATAATTGAATGACAAGACCTGTCAGCTTCCACAGCTGCAGGCAAAAGATTTGCTACAGCAGTTCCAGAGGTGGTTATGACAATTGCTGCTTTCCCAGAACCTGTAGCTATACCTAAAGCCAAAAATGCGGCTGACCTTTCATCGATAGCGTTGTATAGATTTAATCCAAATTCTTCCTCTAGGCCACCAGCTGCCAAAGCAAGTGGCGATGATCGACTCCCAGGACAAAGGACTATATGATCTAGGCCTTTATCCTGGAATGCTCTTAACAGGTGAATGCAAAGAGAAAGATTAATGCGAGATAGTGACAGTGCCCAAAAAGTAACTAATGTAATCTTCTCAGAGATGAGAATCTTTTGGGGCTTTCAGCAAATTATTAAATGTCATCTTCTAGTCAAAAAGAAATTAAAAAAAAGAACTCAGGATGGAAAGGGCTTTTAATCTGGATTCTTTTTGCATTATTACTGAGATGGCAAGTAGTAGAGCCTAGATGGATTCCTTCTGGTTCAATGTTACCTACATTGCAAGTCAAAGATAGACTTTTAATTGAGAAAATAAGTCCAAAGTTAAATAAATTCCTTAGGAAACATCCCAATCGCGGTACTATAGTAGTTTTCTTACCTCCACAAATTCTTATTGACTCAGGATATGAATCTAACCAGGCTTTAATAAAAAGAGTAATCGGTATTCCAGGTGACAAGATAGAAGTTAAGAATGGCCATCTAATTAGGAATGAAACTTTAATAGATGAACCATGGGTTGTTGAGAAAATAAAATATGATATGGACCAAATCATCGTTCCTTCTAATTCACTTTGGGTACTAGGTGACAATCGAAATAACAGTTTAGATTCACATCTCTGGGGCCCTCTAACGGAACAGAACCTTGTTGGGACAGCAACTTTCAGGTATTGGCCCCTGAATAAGTTAGGTCCTATACGGTTCCCCGCCTCAAGTTAATTAACCTATTAGCCCGTATTGCGATAAGGTTTAAACAAATGTTGGTCTCATTTGGATGTTTAACCCAGAGTTTCTAGCTACCGATAACCATGATGGTGGGGAAGGTAATGACCTTATTCAATATTTACAAGAACAGTCACCTGATGTCCTTCAACGAGTAGCTAAATCTGCCAGCACGGATATACAAGACATAATTAGGCACAATGTTCAAGGTTTGCTTGGCATGCTCCCTGGGGAACAATTCGAAGTAAAAATAACTTCATCAAGAGATCACTTTGCAAATCTTTTAGCCTCAGCAATGATGACTGGATATTTTTTAAGGCAAATGGAGCAAAGGAAAGAACTTGAAGAGTCATTATTAACAGATGAAGAGATGTCAATAAAGCCAGATGAGCTCAATCTTTAAATCTGTTTAAAGGGTCATTAGGAACAACACCTAACTTTAAAAGAGACTTATCAAGGGATCCCAAGAAAGAAGCCTCATCTGAGTAAGTGCCCCATCTAGAGAAATTGATTTTCTGTCTCAAGGAAACACATTCCCTTTTTGTAAAAATAATTGGCGCTGAAAAATGGGCAGGAACAAGAAGCTTCATGCCTTCTAACTCCTTAATTTCATCAAGCCATCGTAGAAACTCCTTTTTTGCCCTTGGAAAAACAAGTTTTTCAATAACTGGGGCTACTTGAAGTAGAGGTTTCGTACGCCCCATAATCTGATCAATTGACAAATCCCATCCCTTCTGCCATTCAAAAGGGTAAATACCAAAATGAGATTTCCAATTACGGAGACCAGGTTTGAATGAATTTTCTAAAACTTTATTAATAGAGGGAATCTGTAATGGAGATGGCTTTAAGAAAGAAGCAAATAATACAAGCCTTTTCCAACCTTTCCGCCTTATTTCAGGGGAATCTTTCAATGGTTGAGAACCTTCATCTCTTGCGTGAAACAAAAGTGGCGTTGGGTCTAAATCGAATAGTTTAGGGGGCTGAGAACGAATACCAACCAAGGCATCTGTAACGAGTAACGCATGAGATGGTTTATGGAAACAAGCAACTTCCTGAAACCTGCCAAGGCCTATATCAATAGGTCCCAACGAGATCCATTTACATGTAGCTCGATGAGGAATTCCATCTGCAAAAAGGATACGTGTTCGATGAGAAGGGAACCCAAGCCAAGACAAAGGCAAAGTAAAAGGAAAACTCCATTGACCTGGACAAACCCAAAGAATCGCCTTCTGGAATGACCTTGCCATCGCAGGCATTGATATCTTGTGTTCTAAACCAGAAGCAGTTGGAAGAACAATTGTACGCACAGGTCCGTGTTTTCTTTCAAGAATTCTAAGCTGGTCAACTAAGTCTTTTGTGGGAGGCAAAGGATTAACAATCATCAATCCGTTTGGAACCTTAACTACCGTCATTCTTATAGGAACAGCAACATAATAAAGACCTTGCAACTGCTCAAAGCTCCAGACAAGATCAGGTACTAATTCAGAAAAGGTTGTGTTTTTTGACCCATACGGATAAAGAGGAAATAAAGGCCACCAAAACCAATTATTGTTTCCCTTTAAAAAATGTTGTTTTGCTCCAGATAGCATAGTTAAGTGATAGCTGAATTGTTAATTTTTAATATTCCATATCTTGGTGCAAAAAGAAAAGCTAGTAAAAACAAAGTGGTCTGAACTAAAACAATTGATCCTCCTGTTTCTATGTCTAACCAGTAACTTATATAGACACCTAACAAACTAGATATGACACTACTAATAACAGCCAGAATAGTCATACGATCAAACCTATCTGTAAGAAGATAAGCTGTCGCTCCAGGAGTAATTAACATAGCTACTACTAATATGATACCAACAGTCTGGAGACCAGCCACAGCTGCTAATGAGAGAATAGAGAGCAATAAATAATGAAGAACTCCAGTATTGATACCAATAGATCTTGCGTGAGTAGGATCAAAGCAATACAACATAAAATCTCTTCTAAAAGTAATCAATACTGCGACTACAATTAAACAAATTAATAATGTCTGTCTGACATCAGAGTCTGAAATTCCTAAAGGACTTCCAAATAGTATATGCATCAAATCAATATTACTTTTAATCTTTGAGACAAGAACTAAACCAAGTGCAAAAAAACCTGTAAAAACTAATCCTATTACTGTATCTTCCTTAATTCTAGATTTCTGCTTTACATAACCAATTAAGGCAACAGAGCCAACTCCAAAAACAAATGCTCCTAAAGAAAAAGGAAGTCCTAAGGCATAAGCAACAACTACCCCAGGCATAACTGCATGTGAAACAGCATCTCCCATTAAAGCCCAACCTTTAAGTGTCATATAACATGAAAGCAATCCACAAATAGCTCCAACGCAAGAACTTATCATCAAGGCTCTTCTCATAAAGTCATGAGACAAAGGATCAATTAACAATGAAAGTGGGTCAAACGAAATAAAGGAACTTAACATATTAATCTTCTGAAGAAATTGATCCAGAGATAGGGTCTGGAGTCATACCTCCAAAAGTCATAGAAAGGTTCTCAGAAGTAAAGACCTCTGAAGTATTTCCATAAGCTAGAACAGTCTTGTTAATGAGAACGACAACATCGCAAAATTCGCGAACATGACTTAGGTCATGAGTTGAGATGAGTATTGACCTACCGTCCCGGCGCAACTGTAAGAACAATTCTGACATTAATTTCTCAGTTCTAATGTCGACACCAGAGAAGGGTTCATCAAGTAGCAAGACAGATGCTCTCTGAGCAATAGCACGTGCCAGAAATGCCCTCTTTCTTTGCCCACCAGATAGCGCTCCAATTGGTCTTTTCCTCAAATCAAGCAACTCAACCCTTTCCAGAGCATCTACAACGGCTCTCTTATCTGATTCTCTAGGAACCCTCAGGAAATTCATTGCTCCATATCGTCCCATCATCACAACATCCCAAACACTTACAGGAAAGGAGCAATCAATCCCTTCATTCTGTGGAACATAAGCAACTGCTTGGTCTCTCTGGGCGTCGGCAACTGATCTGCCGTTAATAAGTATTTTGCCCATTGAAGGACGAACAAATCCCATTAAAGCCTTAAAAAAAGTTGTTTTCCCAGCTCCATTCATCCCAACAAGGCCACATATACAACCTTCTTTGAGCTTTAAGCTTGCGTCATACAACGCAACCGTACCGTTGTAATCCACGCAAAGTTCTTCAGCCTCAATCCTTAAAAAATCTAATTCACGATTCTTACGGTATAAGTCCATTATTTTGTTTTTTCAGAAATAGAAAAACCCTTAAGAATTAATTTGACGTTGTGTCTTTGCAGGTCCAAGAAAGTTGAAGCAGGTCCATCTTTATCTGACAGAGAGTCAACAAAAAATTTACCACCAAAAGTACTCTTTGTTATTCGAGCTACCTCCAATTGAGCTTTTTCGCTCACAGTTGATTCACAAAAAACAACTGGAACATTATTCGTAGATACAATTTTAATAAGTTTTTCCATTCGTCTTGGAGTGACCTGGCTCTCAGCATTTACTGGCCAGAGATAAGCTTCCATGAAGCCATAGTCATCGGCCAAATAACTCAAAGCTCCCTCGCAACTAACGAGAATTCGTTTTTTTTCAGGTATCTGGCTCAAAGCCCTCTTAAGCTCAAGATCTAGTTTGATTATCTCCTTTTTATAACGTCTTGCATTTTCTAAATATATTTTTTCCCCTTTAGGATCTAGATCTATAAAAGCTTTAGATATGTTATCCAAGTAATGTATTGCTCTTTTAGGAGACATCCAGGCATGAGGATTTGGTTTACCGCTATAAACATCTCCCTCAATAAGCAACGGCTTCATACCATTAGTTAACACAACTCTTGGAACATTTTCAGCTGATTTTAGAAAGTTTTTAGCCCATAACTCAAGACCTAATCCATTTTCGAGAATTAGATCAGCCTGGGAAGCCCTTACCAAGTCACTTGGAGTCGGCTTATATCCATGTATCTCTGCCCCTGGTTTGGTAATAGATTGAACTATTAAACGATCTCCTGAGATGTTCCTTGCTATATCTGCAAGTACAGTAAAAGTTGTTAGAACTATAGGTTGAGGTCCATGTTTTTTTAGGGATTTTTCCTCTTCAAATGATTTACAAGCTATTAAAGATAGTGGGATAAACGCAAAAAGGAAGTAGCTAATTAGCTTAAATCTTTTCATTTATACAACAATTTTAAATATTAAACTTAATAAGTTCAAATAATATATGGTTTAACCAAGCTGAGGTTTAGGACCATTAGATTTTTGTGCTATCTGTTCATTCACCCAATCTTTAGACTGCTTTAGGAAGTTAGACCAATCAACCTTTTCTGCTGCTGCTGCTTTAGCTATTAATTCAGGAGCTTGAAGCTTTAACAATTCCAAATCAGGTTGAGAAACACCATTATTTAGTGCCATCCAATCAGCCATAGATCGGCCTACTACTCTTGTTAAATAAGCCGCACTTACTGCTTGCATTGCTCCAGCTGCTAGCCAAGTTCCTCCATGAAGCTTCGCGACTCCAAGTAAAGTCTGCCCACTCCATTCAACTACCCCCTGAGCCAGCGCTGCTATAGCTAGTTGGCGAGCTACTTTATTTAACAAGTCGGGCTTAACATCACAAGCCCAAATGGTACCCATTTCTTGAATCATAAGCCCATTTACAACTGCCAAAGATAGTAAATCCGTAGAAGGAACTGGAGAGGCAAACACTGCTCCTGCAACCAACCACTGTGAACGGTTTTGAATAGCTCTAAACTTGTCTCTTCTAAGTCCCTCTAAATCTGATTGCCAAGAGGTATGAAGTCTAGAAAGCAATCTCTGACGTGTTTGATCAATGTTTCGCTTAGATTGTTCTAAGCAGCGCCTAACTGGTGATAAAACATTTTTCATTTGTTCCACTGAACCCTCAATTCTTAGGATTCGATTTTTCCATCTTTCAGGCAATTGAGAATTAAGTTCATTCAACTCATTAGACCAATCAACTGAATCATTAGAAGAAACCATAATCCACGATCTCAAATCTTCAGGAATTGCTTTTAGCCAAAGTAAATCGACTGCTCTCAAGGGCAAGGGCAAATAATAAATAATTAAATCCTGTTGAAAAAACTTTTCAGGAAATTTCCATGATTTATTTTTAATCGGCAAAGTTGAGGAACAAATAAGATCCAAAGATTGAGAATTCGCTATCGATTCTTCAAACAAACCAACTTCAGGCAAATCAACACCATTTGTACTAATAAGAGCAAGAGACTGAGGCTCCTTCCTAGACAGAATATTCTGAAGTTCCAAATTTCTAGATGATGCCTTTAAATGATGATTAGCAGGATCCTCTAAAGACTCAAATTGAGCAAGGACATCATTACACCTCTTAACCCAACCTTTTACTGTTGAAGGAGGGACAAACGATCCAACTGCTGGTTTTGATAAGAACCATAAACCTGCTCCAGCAGCCATGACTGCAATGCCCCCTGATGGAACATGAACAAGATCATTAAAAACCCACTGACCCGCTATTAACGAACCAAGCACAACACCAATCTTACCCGCCGGTAAATTAGGAATTGAAATAGAAGGCATTAGATTCTTCATGATTTTGGTTTGTCCTCTTTTTTACATAACCTACCTAAATTATTAAAGCAAATCAAATCACCTTAAATCCATTGGAAATCTTGCTTTTTAGGACGAAATTCACATAAAGATAAATTCCATTTTTTCATTTAGTTGAATAAAAGACAAAACAAAAAAGTGTGAATCTGATCAACGTCTTCAAATAAACCTTCTCAATAATGCCAATCATGCGCCAAAATTAAAATCTGATGCATATTTAGTTGTCATGAGTGAATCTTATGGAGATCCACAAAAAGGCAAGAACTTTAGTGGGGCCAGAGGAGCTTCCAGGGGAGGTAGAGGCCCCAGCAATCGTGAAGGAGGAGGTTTTCGTATACGGCTTAGTGATAATGAAATGAGAGCATCACGAGCAATTCAAGAAGCCTTTAACCTTAGATCCACTGTTGCAGTCTTAGGATTCGCTCTTCGAACATTAGGTCAAATGCTTGAGGAAGGAAAACTTGACTCATTAATCTCTGAATACAAAACTCAAAATCCTCATTCAAATACTGATAGAGGTAATTACAAATCTAGGAGCAAAAGATCAGATAATATAAACAAAGCAACTATTAAGCCTGATCCATTTGCTAGGCCTGCAAAGCCAGAGAATATTCAACCAGAAGATAACATAGAGAAAGAAGATAATGAAGTTATAAATTCTGATGAGGTCAATGATCCAATTACCGTTGAGAATATAACTAAGGAAGAAAAACAAGATAATTCAACAAACGAATCTAATTGAATGGTTTTTAATTAATAAAAAGAAATCAAATCATTTCACCTTCCTGAATCAGTGAACAAGAAAAGAATCTTATCTGGTGTACAACCCACAGGCGATCTTCATATAGGTAATTGGCTAGGCGCCATACGTAACTGGGTAGAGCTACAAAATGAATATGATACCTATGTATGTGTAGTTGATCTCCATGCGATTACCGTTCCCCATGACCCAGAGAAGCTCAGGTCCGACACATTATCAACAGCTGCTTTATATCTTGCATGCGGAATGGATCCTAAAAAGAGTTCAATATTCGTCCAAAGTCATGTTCCTGCTCATAGTGAGCTTTGCTGGTTATTGAATTGCGTAACACCTCTAAACTGGATGGAAAGGATGATCCAATTTAAAGAGAAAGCACTAAAACAAGGAGACAATGTATCTTTAGGCTTACTTGACTACCCAGTATTAATGGCAGCAGATATCCTTCTATACGATGCAGATCTTGTCCCCGTAGGAGAAGACCAGAAACAACATCTTGAATTAGCTAGAGATATTGCTCAACAAAGAATTAATTCTCAATTTAGTAAAGATAAAGAAAATCAAATCCTTAAAGTACCTCGGCCATTAATCATGAAGGAAGGGGCGAAAATCATGAGCCTTTGTGATGGTACAAAAAAAATGAGCAAAAGCGACCCAAACGAAAATAGCAGGATTGGGCTCTTAGACAATCCAGAAAAAATCAAAAAGAAAATCAAAAAAGCCAAAACAGATCAATATTTTGGTCTAGAATTTGGAAATCCATATAGACCAGAAGCAGATAACCTTTTAGAGATTTACTCAATGGTTAGCAACCAATCAAGAGAAATAGTTGCCAAAGAATTTTCAGATATGGGCTGGGGAAAATTTAAACCACAGCTAACTGAGGCTCTTATTGCTTCTCTTCAACCCATTCAGCAAAAATATAAAGCTCTTATACAAGACAGCTCAGAGTTAAATAAAATATTAAAAGAGGGAACTGAAAATGCAAAAGAACTTTCAAGACATACATTAAAACGAGTAAAGCAAGCTCTTGGATTTCTTGAGAGCATAGATTTCTAATGCCAATAATTACACTCCCTGATGGAAGTCAGAAATGCTTCAAGAATCCAGTAACAGTTGCAGATATAGCTGCTTCAATAGGTCCAGGCTTGGCAGATGCTGCCATTGCAGGTGAAGTCAATGGCAATTTAATAGACACAGCTCTACCAATTGATTTTGATGCAGATATAAAGATCATTACAGCTAAAGATAGCGAAGGCATTCATATTATTCGCCATTCATTTGCACATCTAGTTGGACATGCTGTTAAACAATTATATCCAACTGCAAAGATGGCAATAGGTCCCGTAATAGAGAATGGTTTCTATTATGATATAGCCTATGAAAAAAGTCTTTTGCCTGATGATTTAAGTAAAATTGAAACTAGAATCAAAGAGCTTATTAAACAAAATTATGAAGTAAGAGTAGAAGTTGTCTCTAAAGAAATAGCACGAAAAACCTTTGAAGAAAGAGAAGAGACGTATAAATTACAGATAATAGATGAGATACCAGAAAATGAAACAATAAAATTATATAGACACCAAGAGTATGTTGATATGTGTAGAGGCCCTCATGTTCCAAATACAAGGCATCTTAGAGCCTTCTCACTTATGAAAGTTTCCGGTGCCTATTGGAGAGGTAATTCAGAGAATGAAATGCTGCAGAGGATATATGGAACAGCCTGGAGTAACTCTAAAGAACTGAAAAAATATATAAACAAATTAGAAGAAGCTGAGAAAAGAGATCACCGGAAAATAGGCAAAAAGCTTGATCTATTTCATACCCAAGAAGAGGCCCCAGGTATGATTTTTTGGCATCCAAAAGGATGGTCAATTTATCAAGTTCTTGAACAATATATTCGTGGAATACTTTTAGTAAATGACTATCAAGAGATAAAAACTCCTCAAGCAGTAGACAGGTCTCTGTGGGAGAAATCAGGACATTGGGAAAAGTTTAAGGAAGATATGTTTACTACAACCTCAGAAAATAGAGAATATGCAATCAAACCTATGAATTGTCCCTGCCATGTACAAGTCTTTAACCAAGGATTAAAAAGCTATAGAGACTTACCCATAAGACTTTCTGAATTTGGTTCATGCCATAGAAACGAACCTTCTGGTGCACTACATGGTCTAATGAGAGTTAGAAACTTTGTTCAAGATGATGCTCATATATTTTGTACTGAGGAACAAATCCAAGAAGAAGTTTCAATATTTATTGATCTTATTTTTGAGGTTTACAAATCATTTGGCTTTAATTCAATCATAATAAAATTATCAACAAGGCCAGACAAACGCGTAGGAAGTGATGATATATGGGACAAGTCTGAAAAAGCTCTAGAAGACGCATTAAACATGAAGAATTTAGACTGGGATTTCCTTCCTGGAGAAGGAGCCTTTTATGGTCCAAAGATTGAATTTTCCTTAAAAGACTGCCTAGAAAGAGTGTGGCAATGTGGAACTATTCAGGTTGATTTCTCAATGCCAGCAAGACTTGGCGCTAGCTATATAGATGATAAAAGCCAAAGGAAGGAACCTGTAATGCTTCATAGAGCAATACTTGGCTCATTTGAAAGATTTATTGGTATTTTAATTGAAGAGTATGAAGGAAAACTACCTCCCTGGCTTGCACCTATTCAGGTAGTAATTATAGGAATAACCGATAGGAACTCAGAAGCCTGTATTAATCTTTCAAGTTCTTTAGTTGCAAAAGGATTTAGATCAATTTCAGATACAAGAAATGAGAAGGTAGGATTTAAGATTAGAGAACATACTCTACAACGTATTCCCTATCTATTAATAATTGGTGACAAAGAACAAGAATCTAAAAAGGTTTCGGTAAGGACAATGGATAGTAAGGATCTTGGAATAATGACACTAGATGATTTTGAAGAAGTGCTTAAAGCATCAATTCTTCAAAAGGCTACGAAAAGGTTTGCATAAAATGATTTCAATCTATAAAAAACTAATTTGATTTAACTATTTATACATAAGTTATAATGAATCTCTTAGCTGTTGATATTGGAGGAACAAAAATACTTCTTGGTATTTATACTTTTGATGGGAAAATTCGACAATTGCACAAAGTCCGTTATTTATCATCTGCCTGGGAAAGTTTTGATTTAATCCTAGATGATTTTTTTATGAAATTACCTTCTAATATCGACTATCCTAAACGAGCATGCATAGGAGTAGCAGGAAATATTGTCAATGAAAAAGTAAGATTAACTAATCTTAAATGGGAATTAACTAAAAGCAACCTTGTAAGAAGTACAAAAATCAATGACCTATCAATTACCAATGATTTCTCATGCCTTATTTATGCAATTCCTTTCCTTGAGAAACATCAGTTTAAAGTAATTCAATCACCTAAAGGAGAGCAAACCAATCAAAATAACGTTGTAGCTATAATTGGAGCTGGAACTGGTCTTGGGGTAGCTAAGGGTATAATTTCTAAAGGTGAAATAAAAGCCCTTGCGAGTGAAGGTGGACATCAGGAATTTGCGCCAAGAACTCAAAGTGAATGGGAACTATCTCAATGGTTAAAGAATAATATGAATTTAAAAAGAGTATCAATTGAAAGAGTCATTAGTGGCAAAGGTCTTGTAAATATAGCCAACTGGCGACTCTCAAAAGAAGATTCTGAACACAAAGATTTAATCGAATATATCAATTCAAGAAATTTAAATATAAACTTAGAAAACAATGATTCACAGATAATATGCGATGCTGCAAAAGCAGGTGATCATTTAATGAAACAAGTAATAAGAATTTGGCTTAGTGCATATGGATCGGCCGCTGGTGATTTGGCACTTCATGATCTTTGTTCTGCTGGCCTATGGATTGGGGGAGGCACAGCCGTGAAACATTTGGCAAATTTCCGTTCAGAAATATTCCTCAGTGCATTCAAAAACAAAGGGCGTTTCTCAGATTATCTTGAGAAATTACCAATAATGGTCCTTACAGACCCAGAATCAGGATTATTTGGAGCTGCTTGCAAAGCACATTTAATGGTCGATTCCAATTCCACACTTAATTTAAATAAGTAAAAATAATGACCCAGCCGCCCATAGGCAAGAAAGTTTTAGTGGAAGTTCCCTCGACCACCGCAAACCTAGGACCTGGTTTTGACTGTCTAGGAGCAGCCTTAGGATTGAAAAACCACTTTTCGATAATGAGAATAGAAGGGGCTAGCGAAAGATTTGAATTAATTATGGAGAGTACAGAAGGAAATCATTTAAGAGGGGGGCCAGAAAATCTGTTTTACCGAGCTGCACAAAGAGTATGGCAAACAGCTGCAATAGAACCCTTTGCATTAGAAGCAAGAGTTAAATTAGCCGTTCCTCCTGCTCGAGGTTTAGGCAGCAGTGCAACAGCAATTGTTGCAGGTTTAGTAGGAGCAAATGCGCTTCTAAATGATCCCTTAAGCAAAGAAAAACTTCTAGAACTTGCAATTGACATAGAAGGGCACCCAGACAATGTTGTTCCTTCTCTACTTGGAGGTTTATGTTTTACCGCAAAAGCAGCTTCCCAAAGGTGGAGAGTTGTCAAGTGTGACTGGGACAAATCTATAAAAGCTGTAGTTGCTATCCCTTCCTTAAGGTTGAGCACTAGCGAAGCAAGACGCGTAATGCCTAAGACAGTGCCTGTATCAGATGCAGTAATGAATCTTGGAGCTCTAACCATGTTACTTCATGGTCTCAGAACAGGAAGATCAGACCTAATCACAGATGGAATGCATGATCGACTGCATGAACCTTACAGATGGAAATTAATAAAAGGAGGGCCTACTGTCTGCCAAGCTGCTATTGAAGCAGGCGCATTTGGGTGCGCCATAAGTGGCGCAGGTCCAAGTATTCTTGCCTTATGCAAAGAAGACAAGGGGAAGGCCATTAGCCAGGCTATGGTTAGAGCTTGGGAAAGCGAAGGTGTCGCAAGTCGAGCTCCTTTGCTAAGCCTTCAAACAATGGGGTCGTCCTGGTCCCCTGACAAACAGTAAGTAATTCTACTTACAAAACCGCACAAGAGCTGATAAAGTTTATTTTCATTCTCTTCTAGATTATGGACGCAATTCTCCTTACTTCATCTGCGTCCATCGAAAACTTTCCTTGGCTTTCGTTAATAATTCTTCTTCCAGCTATTGGCGCTCTAACGCTTCAGTTTCTTCCAAATGAATCTGAAAATAATTTAGTTAATTTCCGAAACTGTGCAATAATTTTTCTTTCAGCAGATTTTTTAATAATTTTACTCGTTCTGAGTAAACTCTTTGACAACAAAGAAAGTGGTCTTCAGTTAATAGAACGAGTTGATTGGCTTCCAGCTATTGGCCTTGAATGGTCACTTGGAATTGACGGTATATCTGCTCCTCTAGTTGCATTAAGTGGATTAATAACTCTTCTAGCTGCTACAGCAAGTTGGAAAATTACTAATAAACCAAAGCTGTATTTTTCTCTCTTACTAATTCAAGCTTCGGCTCAATGTTTAGTATTTCTCTCTCAAGATTTCCTACTTTTCTTCCTTGCATGGGAATTAGAACTTGTACCTGTATACCTATTAATTGCAATATGGGGAGGAAAAAGGAGATTATATGCTGCAACCAAATTTATACTTTATACAGCACTAGCATCTCTTTTAATACTTATAAGTGGACTTGCTTTAGCTTTATCAGGAAATGATTTCTCATTGAATCTTACAGAGTTAGCAACAAGGTCTCCCTCAGGAACCTTTGGCTTATTGTGTTATTTAGGATTCTTAATTGGCTTTGGAGTAAAGTTACCTATTTTTCCACTTCATACTTGGCTTCCTGATGCCCATGGAGAGGCTAATGCTCCTGTCTCAATGCTTCTAGCTGGAATACTGTTAAAAATGGGTGGATATGCTCTAATAAGATTTAATATTCAAATGTTCCCTGAAATTCATCTACAATTAGCACCAGCCTTAATAATAATAGGAATAGTAAATATCATTTATGGAGCACTAAATGCCTTTGCACAAGATAATGTTAAACGCAGAATTGCCTGTAGTTCTGTAAGTCATATGGGATTTGTTTTAGTTGGGATAGGTGCAATAAATACACTTGGAATAAATGGGGCGATGCTTCAAATGATCAGTCATGGGTTAATTGCTGCTGCCATGTTCTTTGTAACTGGCTCTTTTTATGAAAGAACGAACACGCTATCAATTCCCAACATGGGTGGACTTGCAAAAGCTCTACCTATAACTTTTGCACTGTTCCTAACAAGTTCACTCGCATCTCTAGCCCTTCCAGGTATGAGTGGTTTTGTAAGCGAAATAACAATCTTTCTTGGAATAACAAGTCAAGACATGTTCTCATCGTCATTTAGATCTATCTCAATCTTAATTGCTGCAATTGGCCTAGTACTAACACCAATATACCTCCTTTCCATGTGTCGAAGAGTGTTCTTCGGCCCAAGGATACCAGCACTAGCAATGGTAGACGAAATGAATTCAAGGGAGCTTTTTATCGCACTAAGTCTTTTGACGCCAACGTTATTAATAGGCTTTTGGCCTAGAATTGCAACTGATATATTTGAAAATTCTAGCAATGCAATAGCTAACAATTTAGCTGTTCATAAACTTATTGCATTTGTACATATAATTCCGTTGAATTAAATGAAAAATCAATCAACTATATCACCTTTATTAGCAGGAGAAGGGCTACCTGACTTCAAGAACATTACATTCCAGGAAGTAGAAAGTTCGATTCCGGTTTTGTTAAATCAACTAAATAACGAATTTTCTCTATTAGAGGCTGACCTAGAGAACAAATTAAGAGCCAAGCAGATTCTAAAATGGGATGATGTTTTAAAGCCTTTAAATAAAATCGAAGAGCGGCTTCGTTGGAGTTGGGGGACTGTATCTCATTTAAATGGGGTGTCAAACACATCTGAATTACGAAAAGCATATGCTTCTCAACAGTCGCAAATAATTCGTTTCTCGAATCGATTAGGTCAAAGCAACATACTCTTTAAATCCTTATCATCCATTGCAGAGAAAAGTAAAGACACATTGGATAAAACACAAGAGAGAATACTTCAGTCACAGCTTCTCTCAATGAAAACGAGAGGAGTTGGATTAGAAGGGAAAGAACAAAAAGACTTTAATAAGAATAGCGAGCGATTAGCTGAATTATCTACCTTGTTTAGCAATAACCTATTGGATGCCACAAATCAATGGAACATTCTTCTTACTGACGTTGAAGAAGTTGAGGGGCTCCCAAAACGGAATCTCATAGCTATGTCTCAAGCTGCCAAAGAATCTAGTTCCTCAGCCTTAGAAGATGAGAATGAAAGGGCTCACGAGGATGGTCCATGGCTACTTGGATTAGACATTCCAACATATATACCCTTTATGACATATGCAAAAAATCGCTCTTTACGTGAGACTTTATATAAAGCATTTATAAGTCGAGCTAGTAGCGGCAATCTAAGCAATGAAAAAGTGATCAATGAAATACTTATACTTAAAAAAGAACAATCGAGGTTACTTGGCTTTGATAACTGGGCACAAGTAAGTCTTGCTAATAAAATGGCGAAAGATGTTCAACAAGTTGAAAAACTACTTGAAGAAATTAGAGAACCAGCAATCATTGCAGCCACTAGAGAGTTAGAGAGACTACAAGATTTCGCAAAAAAAACCACTGGAAACAATAACCTTAAACTCGCTCAATGGGATATAAGCTACTGGGAAGAGAAGTTCAGAGAAAATCTATTTGATCTTAACCAAGAAACCCTTAGGGAATGGTTTCCTCTTCCACAAGTGTTAGCAGGCCTATTTAAAGTATGCGAAAGGTTGTTTGATATAACTATAAATCCAAGCAAAAAAAATTATCCTGTCTGGCATGAAGATGTTCAACTATTCGATGTTCATGATACTGACGGTTCTCACATAGCATCGTTCTATCTAGACCCATATTCAAGACCTTCTTCCAAGAGAAGTGGGGCATGGATGGACGAATGCTTAACAAAAACCACCAAAGAAAATGGTGAAATTGTCTTACCCGTAGCATATTTGATTTGCAATCAGACACCGCCAACTGCTGATACACCTAGCCTAATGAGCTTTGAAGAAGTTAGAACACTCTTCCACGAATTTGGTCATGGTCTACAACATATGCTTACTACTGTTGAGTATCCTCAAGCTGCTGGTATAAACAATATTGAATGGGACGCCGTTGAGTTACCAAGTCAATTTATGGAGAATTGGTGCTTAGACAAACAAACCATGAAGGATATTGCTAACCACTGGATAACAAGTGAATCATTGCCAGATGATGATTTTTTAAAATTACTTCAGAATCAAAAATTTAATTCAGGTCTTAGCACACTTAGACAAATTCATTTTGCGTTAACTGATCTAAAACTTCATAGCATCTGGGATAAGGAGATAGGGGTAAGCCCTGATGAATTGCGAAGAGAGGTAGCCAAATATACGTGTGTAATGACTCCTATTCCCGAAGATAAATTTCTCTGTAGCTTTAGCCATATTTTTGCTGGGGGGTATTCTGCCGGCTACTACTCATATAAGTGGGCAGAAGTTTTAAGTGCAGATGCCTTTTCTTCATTTGAGGAAGCCGGATTAGAAAATGAAGAAAAAGTTAAGGAAATAGGGAATCATTTCAGGGAAACAATCCTTAGTCTAGGTGGGAGTAGACATCCAGCCGAAATATATGAATTATTTAGGGGCAGGCAGGCAACAACTGAAGCATTAATACGACACTCTGGATTAAACCATCGATCTTCCTAGGATGTCACTCGCAATCAAATTGATAGCATTAAAATTCTTAATCAGGCCCTTATGAGTAAGCACTGGTATTGGGATGATAGAGCCAAAAGGCAAAACTGAGCGATAACCAGGGAAGGCCATCAAATCCCAATGAGTAAAATAACTTCTACACTCAATCCCTTGTAGGTAATTTGAAGAAACATTTAAAGACTTTAGGAAATCACTACCATGCTTCATCTCTGCTATGCCAGCAAATAAATGATCTGGAACTAGCTGTGCCGTATATGTTCCTTGATGAGGACTCCCAATACTAAAAAAACGAATAGTTCTTTCATAACCCTTCATCTCCTGCAACCAAACTCTCGAAATCAACCCACCCATAGAAAACCCTAGCAAATCTATGGAGCCAGCAGATCCAAAACGAGCGTCAATATGTTTACCTAAGCTCTTAGCTAATGATCTGATGTCTTTTCTACCACAACCATGAGGTAAGAAAGGTGCAAACACCATTGAAGAGGGTTGTTCTAAGCATAATTCGAGACGCCTAAAAACATTCGGAGTATTCCATAATCCATGCACTAAAATTAATGGTCTAGTTAGCATACCCAAAGAAATTATATTAAATGTAAATTCCTACTTCTTGTTATCGAGACACTGCCATTAAAGCCATCTATCGGTGGGCTAGATTTTTGTAATGTAATTTGAATAGGGACATCACCATATAAGGCTTCAATCTTTTCCAGAATACGCTCACTGAAATGTTCAATTGTCAAGCAGTTAATTTCCAATGATAGTTGTTGAATGCTTTTAATAGCAAGGCTATAGTCAGCCGTTTTCGAGAGGTCATCATTCAATGCGGCGGTTTCTAGATCAATCCAAATAGTGAAATCTAAAAGGAAAGATTGTCCTAACAAACGTTCATGATCCAATACTCCTACATGTGACCAGAGGTTAAGGCTCTCAATATGAATAGAGCTAAGCTTATCTTTCTTGGTCACTTTAAAAGTCTTTATGCGAAAAAGAACTTAAGCCAGAAGCAAAATCAGCTGCAAGATGTCCATCGCCTTCTAAATAATATCGATAGGTCACTAACCCATCAAGACCAACAGGACCTCTTGGTGGCAAGGTCTGGGTGCTAATACCAACCTCTGCTCCAAACCCATAACGAAATCCATCTGCGAACCTCGTCGAACAGTTGTGGTAAACACCTGAACTATCTACTGAGCGAAGAAACTTCTGAGCCGTCTGCTTATTCCTTGAGGCAATAGCATCAGTATGCCTAGAACCATATCTACGTATATGGGCTAAAGCTTCATCTAGATTAGAGACAACTTTTACTGAAAGTTTCAAGTCAAGATATTCTGTAGACCAATCTTCTTCTTCTGCCTTAGTAGAAATTCCATAAGATCTCGATAGATCATCTCCCAAAAGAACAACATTTAATTTCCGATATGCTGGTATAGCAATTTCAAGGAAGGAAGCAGCTATATCTTTATGCAAAAGCAATGTCTCAACTGAATTGCAAGCTGCTGGATACTGGCATTTTGAATCTATAGAAATAGCTAATGCTTGTGACAAATCGACCTCAGAATCTATGTAAAGATGACAAATACCATCAGCATGACCTAGGACTGGTATTCTTGTATTGTCCTGGATATATCTAACGAGCTCATTGCTCCCTCGAGGAATAATAAGATCTACAATTCCATCTAATCGGAGCAGGCTCAAGCTTTCTTCTCGAGTAGTCAACAATGATATCGACTCTGGTTTTACATCTGTTGTACTTAATCCTTCTTTTAGAGCTATAACAATTGCCTCGTTAGTAAGCTTAGCTTCACTGCCACCTTTTAGTATGGCTCCATTGCCAGAGCGGATAGCGAGTGATGCTATCTGAATTACTGCATCTGGTCTTGATTCAAAGATCACCCCAAGAACACCCAATGGAACTGTAATTCGTTGCAAATAAAGATTATCTGCCAATTCACGATGTAATTGACGTAAACCAATAGGATCAGGCAATGCCGCTACCTGCCTAACTCCTTCGATTGCAAGCGTCAACTTCTCATCATCAAGTCTTAATCTTGCTAACAATGACTTGTTAAGACCGGTTAATTCAGATCTAGCAAGATCCTCTAGATTTGCTTCGATGATGCTTTTTGCATGTGAAGTTAAGGCATCAGCCATAGCAGTTAATGCCTGCTGTCGTTGCTCATTTGAGCATTGTCCTAACGACACAGAAGCTTCACGAACTCTAGAAGAACTCAATAACAAGTCATCAGAGGGGTATGGAACTGGAGTGCTTTTTTTCATTTGTCAGTAAATCTAAGCTCTATCCTGCCTCAAAATTAGTATTCAAACTATAAAAACTATGCAAATCAAAAAACTGATTCATAGAAAAAGTGTTATTAACGAGCATTCAACAGATCCGCTATAGCAATAAAACACTTGCTATTTTCAACGGAGAATAATAAATGTTCAATCAATTTTAATACCTAATAAACAGCTGTAATTCACCCTGCCAATTAAATTCCTTATCTAATGCGCCTAAGACTCCTATATTAGAATTAAGTTGATATGTGACGATACCCTGAGGTGGAATGTCCTTACGATTTGGAGTTGCTTGAACTGACAAATTTATTTTTTCTGATAAATCAAGGCCTAGTTCTGCAACCCAAGCTTGCTTTGAATATAAATTAGTTGAGTCAACTTCTGAACTGTCCGACTGATCTTGATCACTACCATCACTTTCTTCATTAGAAGAATAATTAGCTGAAACAAAAGCTGGATATAAGGAAACCTGAATCTTGTCATTAAAACCAGAAGTCAGGTCACCTAAAACAGGAGAAAGAAAGGATCTGTTTAACATATCCACTAGAACTTGTTTCTCACTACCACTCATAAGCATAGATAATGAGTTCCCACCAATTAAATCTAAGAGCTGACTACTGGGCAAAGGAGGTGTGCTACGTAACTGAAAATTTTCCGATACTCTGTCTGCAGGTCCAGAAGCTGTAAGCTTAACTTTTACGAACCTAGAGCCTCCAATACCAGCGACCCCAGAACTATTCAATACAAAATCATTAGATTCTGACAATAGGCTAGGATCCTGTATGACATCTGGGACACGAGTGATTAAAGCTACATCTAAATAAGGGATCAAGCCCATTGAAGGAGCAAACAAGGCGATATTTGGTTGGCTCTTGTCAAGATCAAAAGTTGTCGTGAAGAGATTAACCCTTCCTTTTTCGAGACGAAGGACACCTGTTAGCTCAAGATCATCACTTAAGGGTCCATTAAGTATCAGGCTGCCGTTAACTACAAAGTTTGCAATTGGTGGTGAGGATAGTTTGAGATCTGCTCCTAAGTTAAGTTTAAAAGCATCAAACGCTATAAAAGAAAGACCTTTGGGTAATCCTGTTTCAAGTATTTTACTTGCTGGGGATTTCTTATCCTGAATGAAAAGGATTAGCGGGTCTTCATAATCCCAACCTTGTTCGGGAAAAACCTCTGATGAATCTAGATTAATTTTAGACAAAGACCTATCATTCTGATCTGATTTTTTTTCAGAAGAACCCGAACGTTTTGTTGAGATTACTCCTTCCTCAATTGTCATAACTCCACCAATCAAGGGTTTAACTACGGCTCCTTTCACGTCAAGATCGGAAGTAACTTTAAAAGTGGAGGCTCTCTGCTTGAAAAATATCCTTTGTAAATTGATATTAAGAGACTCATCTTCAATTGAATCACTAGCAAGTAAAGGGAGTCCCCCATATGAATTAACAATTCCATTCTCTCCAACATTCGCTGTGAGTTGTTCAACAAAAAGTCGGTCAAAATCAAAAACTATTTTACTCTCAAAATTCTCAACCAATTTCTCTTTAAAAAGAAAGCTACCTTTACTTACCACCAGATAGCCATTAGCTATGGGTTTGTTTAAATTACCTCTTATAAATAATCTAAGATCCGAGTCTCCAGATTTCCAAGTAATTAAGTCATCAGTAAGACCATCTAAAAATGAAAGCCCATCGCCATGACTCTCTACTTTAATATCCATTGGTGTCCCCAAAGTCAAAGGTAGTTGTCCAGAAATATCAATAGTCTCCTTAGCAGAGGCTTCTTTTAGAGAAATATCTACTTCAAGTAATGATCTAGATATAAATATTTTTCCTCTTCTTAAGAAAATCTCTTTCTCGGCAAGTCTCGCATCGCTTAGAATAAGTTCAGCACTTAATCCCGATAATTTCTTCTTGTAATTATAGTTTCCAGTCACTCCAAACATTCCTGTAATAGAAGGAGGGGATGAGAAAAATAGCGACAACACAGAGATTGGGAGGTTTAAGACAGAGAACTCTCCACTGTCCTTAAATGAGAAAGACTTAAACGAAGCTGAGAAAGGTTTTATTTCAATAGCATCAATGTCATCTCCCTTAATCCATATTCTGCCTGAGGCCTTAACCTCAACCTTTAGATCCGACACACTAGAACCTTCAAAGTCAGCTTCTGCATCAAGTGATCCTGCTAGTTGAGTTGGGTTAATAATCTTCCTAGTAGTATTTTGCCTCTTGTAAGTTTCTACAAATACACGAGAAAGATCCCAATTCCCCAGTTGGTTATCTAGTGAGTCTTTTAAAGAGATAAGTGAGAGTCCTTCAAGTGTCTTGGCTGTACCAATAGCAACCTTAGGCGCCACATTAAATTCAGATATTTTCAAACTACTGTCAGTCAACCAACTAGGGCTAATACCTTTAGCAAGAGCATTAGCTTTTATAGGGCCTCCAACGACACCTTCTGCCTTAACTAATATTTTGCCCTTGTCGGGTGGGGTTATAACCCCAGTCAATGAATAGTTATTATTGGAATAAGTACCATTTAATTTAGCTTCTCTTAAATTAACACCAAAAATTCTTGGGAATCGATAAGAAATTTGACCTTCAACTAGGAAAGGGTCAGTCAACAATGTCCCTTGACCGATTAACTTTCCAAAGACACGCTCGAAGCTCCGTTTAGGAGGTAAAGCAACCTCAATACGATCTAAGCGAAAATCATTTGCTTTCCAGGAGTACCCACTTTCAACTTGCTCAACAGCAACACTTCCTCCGAGTCTGTTTATAAGTAGTCGATTTAAAGACCAATTGTTATTGAGGCTAGCCTTAAGTTTTCCGGGTACTGCTCCAACATCAGAAGACATAGTTAATTCACCACCTCCATCAGGAAATCCAATGAAATTACCAGTCCATTTTTCCTGTAACCTAACCAAGCCAGCTATCTGTGGGTTGTTTAATTCCACAGAAAGATTAGTAGTCAATGAAGGGAATGATCCCTTAAGAGAACCTGCTGCATTAATAGTGCCCGAGATAGCTGTACCAATGATCGGCTCTATAGAAGACAACGGAAAAGCATTCAAACTAAGTTCAGCGAGCAAGTCTCCGAAAGATAAACCTTGCTCTTCTAATAGGAGAGGTAAAGACGTATCAATATTCAGTGCTGAATCACTATTGTTATTTAGCCAAACCGAAGCAAGTAAATTTAGCTTGGAGAAAGACCTACTCCTAATAGGCATTTTACCTTTTAAGTCTATATTCCACAGCCCATATTTGAACTGAGCAGGCAGGATCTCAAGTGACCTGTTTCTACAATTTATAGCTGTCTCTTTTGAAAGAAGTGTTGACTTAGATGAATCTAGAGAACTTAAGTAAAAATTGTCTAAATTTAGTCGTCCTTTACAAATGAATCTTGATTTTTGAACTCCAAGTTGCATATTTGCATTAACACGGCCATCAGCAATATAGTTATATCTACTAAAAGTTGATGATTGAAGGTTATCAAGGTTAAAATCTGAGAATCTTATTTTACCAAGGAAGCTCAAACGATCCCAGTAACCATTGCCTTCGAAATGCAAAGATCCATTATCAGGAAAAACAAATGATATTGCTCCTCTAATTCTTTTTTGAGGAACAACAAAAGATGCATTTACCTTAGCCCTTATTGCTTCTTTAGAAGAGTCAAGAAAAACCTTCGAAGAATTATCCAATCTAATCCTCAGGTCAAGATTTTTAGAGCCGCTATTTTCCCCTGTTCCAAGAACCCAATATTGACCGTTAACATTTGGGTCTAAATGAAGTCTTGCTTGCTTTGGACTGAAAATGAGAACTGGTCTCCAATTTAAGAAACTAGCAATTGGTGCAAATTGAACTTTTAAACTTGAGACTGAAACAGTTGAAGGATCCTCATAACCTTTTAGGATTTTAGAAGGACCAAGTGATAGCCCCCAGGCCCTAAGGCCTTTATAAGGCCCAATCACAAGCGGGTGACCTAATTGCTTTGATAATTGATCTTGAAGTTGAGGTCTTGAATTTTCAATGAATTGAGAAACGTACCTATCAGTGGCAACATAAATGCAAAATCCACCAAGAAATGTCAGGGCTCCTATGAGACCCAATCTTTTAATTTTTCTTGGATTAAATTTCACTCCTATAGATCTTTGTGTCTTTTAGGGAGCAGACGAACTATAAGGAGTGAATGAAGTCTTAACCAGTAAATGTCAATTTCTCAGCTCTTACAAGAAGCAACCATTTGGCTAGCCTGGTCAGGACTAGGCCTCGGATTTATGACTATAGTTGCCTTTTTATTTAATTGGGGAGTCAAATTTAGATTAGTAGGAACAGCTATATTCACATTGTTACTTTCTGGCAGTTGTTGGGCTTTTAATGAAAGTTACACACCCCCAAGAACGTTTGAAGGTGCAATGTACACACCTATCGTATTTGACAATGGTGGGGACCTTGTTGTAGCTCAAGTGAACGAAGATTTTCCATCTGAAGCGATTGAACCATCACTTCAGCAGTTATCAGAGAACTTAAAAGGAGGCGGGCGTAATGGAACAGAAATCACTGTACGTATTCGAAAAATAGAGGATCGCAGTCCCGGGATAAGCACGCCAATAATTCTTGGCGAAGCAATTAGAGATTCCTCGACAAATACAACAACTATTCAACCAAAAGGAAAGATCTCTGAAATAAACAGAGTCAATAAAATAGGGAACACTTATACGGCAGATGAAAAAGAAGATATCGTCAGTTCACAGGAACTATCAGACCAAAGTCCAGAGATCTTTCCTAATGAGACAAATGAAGACTCGCCAGAATCACCTGAACTTCTAAAAATCACTTAACTAAATTGTGGACAATATCAAAGAGTTCAATAAGCTCACGGCATCTTTTAAAAAGGAAGAGACTCTCCTCAGAAATAAAGGAATTAATACCTGGAATCAAATCAAGGTTCTTACAGATAGAGATTTATTTGAACTTGTAGGGAAAGGCTTTGGAACCATTAGAAATTTTCGATGCCTTAGATGCATCGCCACTTTTATTTGTGATTTAGATCTTCAACAAGATGAAGCAGCCCTACTAATGCACTCTGGCATCCCATCAGTTAAAGCATTAGCAAATTCCTATCCTGAAGCGATACATACCAAGGTAACTCGATTAGAAACAATCCTTGGAACTTCCGAAACACCAAAGACAAGTTTTAAGAAGATAATTCAATGGATTAATAAGGCCAAGGAAAAAGCTTAAGTAATACTTGACTAAATGAGTTAATCTGAAATTTAATCAGAGAAAAATAACCTAGTCTAAGATGAGGCTTTTAACAGCATTAATTGTAATCTCTTCAATCACATCTGCTACAGAGGTATATGGACAATCTAAACTATTAGAAATTGTAAAAGCCAAGCCAGAAGAAGCAAAAGCTTTATGCAAGAAATTCGAAGCCTATAATGCTCAGGGAGTAAAAACAAGCTCGGAAGAAGTAATCGAAGAAATTAGTCGAAATAAGAATTTAACTCCACTCAACGCTGAGATTCTTAGTATTTATGTAATTGCAATGTATTGTCCACAAATAAAATAAAAAAAGGAGATATACAAATCAGTGGGCTACTTTGATAGAACATTAACACTTAGTGATGGGATAAAGCTTAAATCCAGACTATGGAAACCAGAAGGCAGAGGTCCGTGGCCAGCCCTACTAATGAGACAACCATATGGAAGACAAATTGCCTCAACAGTGACATATGCACATCCATCATGGTGGGCAAGCAATGGTTATCTTGTAATAGTCCAGGACGTTCGGGGCCAAGGAGACTCGCAAGGAGAGTTCCTGGGGTTTCAACAAGAGGCGTCTGATACAACCCAAACACACGCGTGGGTAAGATCTTTGCCTGAATGCAATGGTCTACTAGGTACCTATGGATTCTCATATCAAGGTCTTACCCAGCTATTAGGTGAACAAGGTAGTCCTCCGCCAGAATGTCTCGCACCAGCCATGACTGGACTGCATGAAGACATTCATTGGAGCTGCGAAGGAGAAGCTTTCTGGTGGCAAATTGGCCTCTCATGGGGACTACAATTGGCAGCGCAGAAGCTTCGCAGATCAAAGGATTGGAAAGGGTGGTATGAAGTTAGGGAAAGTCTTGAAAATGGGAAGTACCTAAGAGACGGACCTCAAATTCTAAAGAAATATGACCCATGTGGATTAGCAAGCAAATGGCTCACAGCTTCTGAGGGATTGTCTTCAGAATGGGAGGTACATAAACCATTAGACAGTTGGATAAAGCAACCTATGCTATTAATTGGAGGTTGGTGGGATCCTCATTTAAGAGGCATAATAGACATTTATCAAAAGTCAATACAAAAGGGAGGGGAGCCATATCTTTGCATTGGTCCAGCATCGCATCTTCAATGGTGGGACGAGGCAAACAAAATTCAACTAGATTTCTTCAACAGATACTTAAAAGGAGATAATTTAAATAAACATGTGCCTTACAAAAAGCTATGGAATATAACAAGTGAAAAATGGGAATCTAGAGAAGACATAAGAAATCAAAGCCATTTTACTTCCTGGTCTCTTACAAGTTCTGGATTAGCTTGCGCAAGCTCTAAAGATGGACAGCTTGTGAACTTCCCAGACGGCAAAGGTTTTTTAAATATAGTTCACGACCCTTGGAGACCCGTACCATCAATTGGTGGACATTTAAGTGATTCTCCAGGGAAAGCACTTAGAACTGAACTCGATCAAAGAGGCGATGTAGCAACATTTACCAGTGATCAATTTGAACTAGATAACCTTATTGAAGGCACACCTGTCCTAAATGTTAGAGCAAGTTCCGATACAGAAGGTTTTGACCTTTTTATTGCTTTATCAATCCTTTATTTAAACCATTCAGAAGTCAATCAACTTTCCACAGGAGTGACTAGAGTGAGAGGTAAAAGTTGTAAAATCATCCAAGACAGAGTCATAAAACTCCAACCATTCCTTGCACTCTTCCCCAAGGGGTCCAAATTACGAATTTCTATTTCTGGTTCATCCTGGCCAGCGATAGCAATAAACCCAGGTAGAACTGACAAGCCCTGTGCCGCTCCAAGCCCTTATTCCTTAATAACAACTATTTCACTTGACCTTATAAACTCGAATTTAAGAATCAGTCCACTTTTTCAAAGATAGATTCCCAAGACTACCTTCAATCAGATAAACTCGACTTTCTATCTGCTGTTTAGTTATGTCACCCAGTATTGTTATGGACTGGATGGCAGAAGAAGGGAAGAGACTTTCAGATTGTCGAAATGATAATCCCCTAGGAGTTCTTGGCCCACAAGCTTTTGAAGATAAATGGGCAGTAAGGGTTTGGATGCCAGAAGCAGATCAAGTTACTTTGCTATTAAATGAACAACAAATATCATTAACGAATCAAAACCACCCTTGGATCTTCGAAACACTTCTAGATGAGAACCCAGGCAGTAAATACCAAGTAAACGTTTTAAGAGGAGGCATTAATCATACTCAATTTGATCCATGGGCATTTAGAAATGAATGGATGGGGGAAATTGATAGACACCTATTTGCTGAGGGTAACCATCACCATATTTGGCGAAGGATGGGAGCTCATCTAACAACTATAGAAGGAATTGACGGTGTAATGTTTTGCCTTTGGGCACCTCACGCACTGAGTGTTTCCGTCATTGGAGAAATGAATGCATGGGATGGGAGACACCATCCCATGCAAAAAAGACTTGGGGGAATTTGGGAACTTTTTATACCTGAACTTAAAAAGGGTGATCTGTATAAATATGAAGTCCGTTCTCAGGAGGGCCACTGTTATAAAAAGGCAGACCCCTATGGCTTCCAACATGAAATAAGACCTGCACAAAGTTCGATAATTAATGCTCTTGATCAATACAACTGGAAAGACGCAGAATGGATGACTAGAAGAGATAAAACGGATCAATTAAACAAACCAATATCTGTATATGAAATGCACCTAGGAAGCTGGATGCATGCTTCTACAAACGATCCTTTTATAGAAAAAGATGGTCATAAAAGGGAGCCTGTCCCAGCTGCAGACCTTAAGCCAGATACAAGATTGCTTACATACTCTGAATTAACTGAAAAGTTAATACCTTATGTAAAAGCCAGAGGTTTTACGCATATAGAATTGATGCCAATCTCAGAGCATCCATTTGATGGTTCATGGGGATATCAAGTTACAGGCTGGTACGCACCAACGAGTAGATATGGCAACCCAGATGAATTTCGAGTTTTCGTTGACAGGTGTCATGAGGAAGGAATAGGGGTAATTCTTGATTGGGTCCCAGGGCATTTTCCTAAAGATGAGCATGGCCTAGCTTTCTTTGATGGTTCTCATCTTTATGAGCATTCAGATCCCCGAATAGGTGAACACAAAGAATGGGGCACATTAATCTTCAATTACAGTCGCAATGAAGTGAGGAATTTTCTTGTAGCTAATCTTGTTTATTGGTTCGAACAGTTTCATATAGATGGGATAAGAGTAGACGCAGTTGCTTCTATGCTTTACAGAGACTATTTGAGACCAGAAGGGGAGTGGATTCCTAACAAAGATGGAGGCAATGAAAATTATGAAGCAGTTAATTTCCTTCAACAAGCCAATCATGTTCTATTTCAACATTTTCCAGGAGCTCTATCTATTGCAGAAGAATCAACAACCTGGCCTGGGGTGACTAAACCAACAGATGCAGGCGGACTTGGGTTCAACCTAAAATGGAACATGGGTTGGATGCACGATATGCTTGATTATTTTGAAATAGATCCTTGGTTTAGACAGTTCCACCAAAATAATGTTACCTTTTCAATTTGTTATAACTACACTGAGAATTTCATGCTCTCTCTGAGCCATGACGAAGTTGTTCATGGCAAGAGTCATCTTTTGCATAAGATGCCAGGAGATGATTGGAAAAAATATGCAAATACCAGGGCTTTGCTTGCTTATATGTGGACACATCCAGGTAAAAAAACAATATTTATGGGCATGGAGTTTGGACAAAGACAAGAATGGAATGTATGGGATGATCTTCAGTGGGAACTTTTAGAACATGAGCCTCACAAAGGGATTAATAGATTAATTGACGATCTTAATTCACTTTATAAATCCCAACCAGCATTATGGAGAGATGATTTTAACGAATATGGATTTCAGTGGATAGATTGCAAAGATAATTCAAATTCTGTTATTAGTTTTATGAGAAGAGAAAGTCAAACAGGCCAATGGCTAATTGTTGTAGCAAACTTCACACCAGAAGTTCATTCAGATTATAGAGTTGGCGTTCCTGTGGAAGGATTTTACAAAGAGATATTTAATACTGATTCTGAAAAATATGGTGGATCTAACGTAGGAAACCTAGGTGGCAAAATTTCTGATAAATGGGAAATTCATGGGTACGAAAATGCGCTTGAGCTTTCATTACCGCCATTAAGCGTCATTGTCTTAAAACACAAAAAAAATGAAGGCTCTAAAAGAATCTAAATACAAATGTCTTAGATTTCAAATTCAAAGGAAAGTCCAAAAAGGTGTAAAGAAAATCCTTTCTAAATAGCTTTCTTGATCATTTAGAGTTCCCTCTCCAGTAAATTTTTGACTTAACCCGATAGAAAATGACCGAAACTATTCCATTATTACTCCGTGCTGCTCGTGGTGAATCAGTAAGCAGACCTCCTGTTTGGATGATGAGACAAGCCGGAAGGTATATGAAGGTATATAGGGATCTAAGAGATAATCATCCAAGCTTTCGAGAGAGGTCAGAGAACCCAGATCTTTCATATGAAATATCAATGCAGCCATTTAGAAAATTTAAACCTGACGGAGTAATTCTTTTTTCTGATATCTTGACTCCACTACCTGGGATGGGAATTGACTTCGACATTGTCGAAAGCAAAGGCCCGCTCATAAACGAACCAATTCGTACCAAAGAACAAATTAAGAATCTAATAAATCTCGAACCTCAAAAAAGTCTTCCTTTCGTTGGTGAAGTCCTAGGAAGACTTCGAGAAAGTGTAGGAAACGAAGCTGCAGTATTAGGTTTTGTTGGAGCCCCTTGGACTCTTGCGGCATATGTAGTTGAAGGGAAAAGCAGTAAAAATTATGCCGTTATAAAAGCAATGGCTTTCCAGCAGCCTGAGTTATTACATAAATTACTTGATCATTTTGCTGAATCAATTGCAAAATATTTAAGATATCAAATTGACTCAGGAGCTCAAGTAGTTCAGATGTTCGACTCCTGGGCTGGCCAATTAAGCCCTATTGATTATGACAACTTTGCAGCCCCATATCAAAGAAAAGTTGTTGAGTTAGTAAAGCAAACACATCCTGACACCCCAATGATCCTATACATTTCTGGTAGCGCAGGAGTTTTAGAAAGAATGGCCTCGACTGGTGTAGATATAGTTTCATTAGATTGGACAGTAGACATGGCCGAAGGTTGTTCTCGCCTCCCTGAAGGAATTGGCATTCAAGGCAATGTCGATCCAGGTCTACTTTTTGGAACCCCCGAAATGATTCAAAATAGAATTGTTGACACTGTGATCAAAGCAAAAGGTAGAAAACACATCTTAAATCTTGGTCATGGAATTCTTCCAGGAACTCCAGAAGAAAATGCAAGGGTTTTCTTTGAGGCTGGCAAAAACGTAAATGAATTAATATCAAACCTTTGAGAAAAGCTCGAATACTCGTTACAGGAGCAAGTGGCTGTGTTGGTCAATACACCAGTAACTGGTTATTAAAAAATACTGACACTAATTTGCTTCTATGGATAAGAGAGCCTAAAAAGTTAACTGCTATAAATCCAAATAATCCAAGAATCAAGTTATTAATTGGTGACCTAAGAGAACCAGAAATCTTTTCTGAAGATTTGGCCCAAGTGACGCATGTAATTCATACAGCAACTGCTTGGGGAGATATAGAAAGGACAAAACAAGTGAATATAATTGCAGTAAAAAAACTACTTTCCTATTTAAATCCTGATTATCTGGAAAAATTCATTTACTTTTCAACTGCAAGTATTTTAGATAAAAAACTGAATCAATTACCCCAAGCAGAGTATCTGGGAACTGAATATATTCAAACTAAGGCTAAATGCCTTCAAGAACTTGAAAAACATTTTTTAGCTCCAAAGATAGTAGCTGTTTTCCCAACATTAGTATTTGGGGGGAGATACAACCAATCTGGACTATTCCCAGCTAGTTATTTAACTCAAGGCCTTCAAGAAGCCACCAGATGGCTTTGGCTTGCCAGATTTTTTAAAGGTTATTCGAGATTTCATTTCATTCATGCTCAAGACATTGCATTCATATGTGGGAAACTAATATTAAATCAATATCCAGTTTCCCAAAAACCAAGTGATGGGAAAATTCTGAAGTTAGTACTCGGCCAAGCTTATATATCGATAGACCAAGCAATTAACGCATTATTGCAATGGAATGGAATGAGAAAGGTTCCTCAAATACCTTTATGGGGCTGGCTAATAGATGCTCTAGTGAAAATTCTCCCAATCAAAATTAGCAGTTGGGACAGGCTCAGTATTAAGCAACGTCATTTCACACATGAACCAGCCACAAGCCCTGAAGACTTTGGTGGAAATAGTTATGCGAAGTCATTAAATGAAATTCTTAATCGATCGGGGTTACCAAAAGTTAAAAAGTTGACTTAGAAGGTAATATAATTAAAGAAATAAAGAAACAAATGGTTTCAATGCTTCGATCAGTAGTTACAGCAAGCTTTGCCCTGCTTCTAGTCCTTGTCTTTGGAGTAAGCACAGTACAAGCTAAAACAGTTGAGGTAAAACTCGGCACAGATGCTGGAATGCTTGCTTTTGAGCCCAGCTCAGTCAGCATTTCCACTGGAGACACAGTCAAGTTTGTTAATAACAAATTGGCACCACACAATGCAGTCTTTGAAGGACATGACGAATTAAGTCATCCCGATCTTGCTTTTGCACCAGGCGAGTCATGGGAAGAGACCTTCTCTGCAGCAGGTACCTATGATTACTACTGTGAACCCCATAGAGGCGCTGGCATGGTAGGAAAGGTTGTTGTTAATTAGAACTTAATTTTCTTGAATTATAAAAATCTGATTGTTTAATTACCATTCAGGTTATATCTCCCATGTTAGGTCTTCTAACATGGGAGATTATTTTATCTATTTGAGATTATAAAAGATATCTCAATCATAAATGTTAAATTGATTTAATAGCCATAACTCTGTTTAATAATATTAGTAAGGCCACTAATAATTAGACTTTGAATCTGCTTCAATTATCTTCAGTTAATTTAATTTGGCTTAATTATAGTTCAGATTATAGAAATAACCGAACAAAATAGGGCTTACCGAAAAAAGCAAGGCGGTAACCACACTAATCAGAATTAAAGCAATCCTGCATAATCTAATAATTAAGAAAAAAATATTATTATGCAACTCAAACAAGAAAACTTTACAGAAGAAGCCTGGTCGTCAATCATCTATGCACAAGAAACTGCTAAGAAATATTGCCATCAATATATAGACAATGAGCATATCTTTAGTTCTTTAGTCTACAAGAGCGAGCTAGTAGAAACAATCATAATAAAGAGTAACGGGTCAATCAAAAAAATAAGAGATGGCATTGACGAGTTATTAAAATCAAAACCAAGATTGAAAGAAAAGCCAACTGAGTTATTTATTAGCAGAGAAGTAGAAGCTACAATAAACAGGTCAGATCAAATAAAAAAGTCTCTTAAAGACAATTTCATTTCAGTGGAACACTTACTTCTTTCCTTATCAGAAGAAGGTGCGGCCATCAAAAGAATACTTTTGCATGAAAAAATTGATAATGAAGTTCTATCTCAAATTATCAATAAAATTAGAGGGGGACAAAAAGTGACAGATCAAAATCCTGAAGGGAAATATGAATCTCTTGAAAGGTATGGAAGAGATTTAACCAATGAAGCTAAAGAAGGAAAACTAGACCCAGTAATAGGAAGAGATGATGAAATTCGAAGAACTATACAAATACTTAGCAGGAGGACCAAGAACAACCCTGTCCTAATTGGGGAGCCTGGAGTAGGCAAAACAGCAATAGTAGAAGCCCTTGCTCAAAGAATAATAAATAACGATGTTCCATCCGCCCTTCAGAATCGACAACTTATCTCCCTTGATATGGGGGCCCTAATAGCCGGCGCTAAGTATCGCGGTGAATTTGAAGAACGGCTAAAGGCAGTCTTAAAAGAAGTGACATCCTCTCAAGGGCAAATTGTTCTATTTATCGATGAAATCCATACAGTTGTCGGCGCAGGTGCAACTGGAGGAGCTATGGATGCAAGTAATCTATTAAAACCTATGCTTGCTAGAGGAGAACTAAGATGCATTGGGGCAACAACAATTTCTGAACATCGACAACATATAGAAAAAGACCCAGCTCTAGAAAGAAGGTTTCAACAAGTTCTCATAAACGAGCCTTCAGTGGAAGATACCATCTCAATTCTTAGAGGTCTTAAGGAAAGATATGAAGTCCATCACGGGGTGAGAATATCTGACAGTGCTTTAATTTCTGCAGCTATTCTTAGTCACCGATATATAGCAGAACGGTTTCTTCCTGACAAAGCAATTGACCTAATAGATGAATCAGCTTCCAAATTAAAAATGGAAATCACATCGAAACCGCAAGAACTTGATGAGATAGATAGGAAAATCATTAAATTACAAATGGAACAACTTTCTCTCAAAAGAGAAGATGATATGTCTAGTAAAGAAAAAATTAATAAGATAAAACAGGAATTAGAGCAACTGGATAAAAAGCAAGAGGTTCTCACAAATCAATGGAAAGGTGAGCAACAATCTATAAATATGCTCTCTGAAATAAAAGAAGATATAGAAAAGGTTCAGATACAAATAGAACAAGCTAAAAGAAATTACGATCTAAACACAGCAGCAGAATTAGAATATGGAACTTTATCATTACTGCAAAGTAGACTTTCAGAAAAAGAAGAACTAATCCACGGAAAGAAGAAAAATAACCATCAAAAATCATTACTAAGAGAAGAAGTTACTGAGAATGATATTGCTGAAGTAATTTCTAAATGGACCTCTATACCAACAGCTAGACTTGCCAAGTCAGAAATAGAAAAACTTTTGGAACTTGAATCAAATTTGAATCTAAAAGTAATTGGCCAAGAAAATGCTGTTAAAGCAGTATCTGACGCGATCCAACGTTCAAGAACTGATATGGGAGACCCTGATAAACCAATTGCAAGCTTTTTGTTTCTCGGACCTACAGGTGTAGGAAAGACAGAATTATGCAAATCATTAGCAAGTGAGCTATTTGATAGTAAAAAAGCAATTATCAGAATAGATATGTCTGAATATATGGAAAAACATTCTGTTAGTAGGCTAATAGGGGCACCCCCAGGATATGTTGGTTATGAGAGTGGTGGGCAATTATCAGAAGCAGTCAGGAAACAACCTTATTCAGTAATCCTTTTTGATGAAGTCGAGAAGGCTCATGGTGATGTATTAAATATACTGCTACAAATACTGGATGAAGGAAGAGTTACTGATGGGCAAGGGAAAACTATTAATTTCAAAAATGCAATAATCATTCTTACTAGTAATGTTGGCAGCGAATCAATACTAGAAATGTATAATTCAGATAAAAGTTATAAGGATTTAGACAACATTGAAAGGATAGTAATTGCTGAACTAGGAAGATATTTTAAGCCTGAATTTCTTAATAGATTGGACGGTAAAATAATTTTCAAAAGCCTAGGTGAAAAAGAAATGACTAAAATTGCAGAAATCCAAATGAAAAGGATATCTAATAGACTTGAAAAAAATAAGTTTTCTCTTGAGATAGGAGATAAAGTTAATGCATGGATAAGTAAAAAAGGTTACGATCCTGCTTATGGAGCAAGGCCAATTAAACGTATTATTCAACAAGAAATTGAAACTCCCTTAGCCAAATTGATTTTAAAGAATGATTTCCAGGAAAAGAACAGAATAAAGATAGAGATACACAACGAAGAATTAATAGTTAAATTTATTTAGAGGATCATTGAATTGTTCTAACTTTCTGACTCTAAGAGGGAAGACTATCAAGGCTAAATCTATACCCCTGCTGTCTAACAGTTGTAACTCCACCTCCATCTCCTAAACCAGCTTGTTCAAGCTTCCTTCTAAGTGTTAAGACTTGGGTGTCAACTGATCTTGGCCCACCACTAAAAGGGGGCCAGGCCATTCTTAAAAGTTCGTGCCTACTTCTTACCATCCCAGGAGGCATAAGCAATGCACATAACAACGCAAATTCTCTTGGACTTAGTTCAACTGGTTTCTCTCTCAAAGTAACCTGACGAAGAAGCAGATGGACCTCTAGCGGACCAACAGTGACTCGCTCTTGGAGCCCTATTCGACCTCTTTTAAGAAGAGTCCTACAACGCGCAGCTAACTCTTCCAACCCAAAAGGTTTGCGCAAAACGTCATCTGCCCCATCATCAAGTAACCCAACTATAGTTTCAACTCCAGCTCTAGCAGTAAGAACCATAACAGGACATCCAAGTTGCTGGCCCAAATTCAAAGCAGAGCTTTGATCTAGAAGCTCAGCACTTACCAAGAGATCTGGTGATTGGTCGCGACACAGATCAATAGCTTCTATTACAGATCCAACAGCAGCAGCGAGGTGACCATCTTGTCTTAATCTTTGAACAAGAACAGTTCTCAACGTTGGATGAGGTTCAACAACAAGTATTTTTGAAGGACTCTGAGCAGTCGGATGCAGAGACCCACCAGCTAGCGAAGGCTGCGCACTTTGTTCTTCAGAAAGTAGATCTGGAGTTAATGTCACAGGCAAAATCAAGTTGTTTTAAGATAACTAATCAAGTGTCCAACTGTTAGAAATACCTAAGGATTATCGCAAAATGACATCCCAATCATTTCAGGACCCAACATCTATAAGACATTTTCAGTCAATTTGCGATGCATGTCAGGAACTTATTAACAGTTTTCATACACCAACAGAATTAAAGATTTATGCTGATGGATACTTGCACGCTCTAAGAAAGGGCAGAACTCTTCCTCCAAAAGACTTAGATACACTTGAAAAACTGGTAGAGCGATGGATTCTTGATCCCTCCAGTTTCATTGGTCCTGATGGGGATATCAATAATCTGTATTTCCAAAAGCAGAGGGAATAAGTCCTAGGAAGCCAAGGCAATTTCAAGCTTTTCACGCAATTCACCAGAATTGTACATTTCAACTAATATGTCTGATCCTCCTAAGAACTCACCCTTTAAATAAACCTGCGGGATAGTAGGCCAATTTGAATACTCTTTGATTGCCTGCCTGACTTCCATATCGGACAAGACATCAAAGGTGTCAAAATTCATGCCAAGAGCATTCAATATCTGAACAACATTATTTGAGAAGCCGCATTGGGGCATCAGTTTAGTGCCTTTCATAAAGACCATTATTGAATGAGAGTTGATTAATTCATCAATTCTTGATCGTGTTTCAGAATCCATACTTAAAGAATATTAAGGGGTAGAAGTTTTCAAGGCCAATGCGTGAATAGCTTCACTGGCAAGCTCTTGATGAAGAGCTTTATAAATCATTTGATGTTGTTGAACTCTAGAGAGTCCTGCGAATGCTGATGAAACAACATCAACATGCAAATGATCTCCTCCTCCATTCAAATCCTCAACTTTAACCTGAGCATCTGGGAGGACTTTTTTTATAGATAAGATTAATACTTCAAAATCAACCATAGGAAGGGAATTTAACATCAACTATTTAATTGAAATTAAGAAATCAATTTATCTAGTTCATTTTTAATTTAAAGTCTTTACCTACCACCACGAAAAGGGGTGTTAACAAAACCTAATTCAACGAGTTCCATATACGCTTGATTACCTTCTTTGTTAGCAGGGCCAGATATCCTCACAACCTCAACAAGCAAAGGAACAGCTAATGCTGATTGATTATTCTTCCTAAACAGGGTAGCAAGCTTAAGATTTGCCTTTGAAATTAAAGCAATAACTTTTCTGCTATTTGAGTCCATCTCACGAGGAATTAGAGCATCAACGCCTTTAAAAGAATTACTTAAATCCCCATAGAATCCCAATAGAAGTTTTGACATATCCCTTGCTTTGTCATATTTCTTTCGAGCCTGAGAATAGTTTCCTTTCAAAAAAAGCTCATCTCCATCTTTTAAAAATTTCTCTACGGTATAAAGACTTAGACCAATATCTGCCTTCGCTAAGACTCTGTACTCCTCGGAAGTAGAAGGTTGAGCAACTACTGGGAAAGACGACAGAGCTAGCCCAGTGCTAAGAGCTAAAACTGTAAAAGGAATGCGCCAGCTCATCGATAAAAGTTATTTACATTGACTTTATATGGATTAGGAAATTCGTCCAATAGCTTTTTGTGCGGCTTCTTCTGCTGAACGCATTTTATTTATTAGATCTAAGTCAAATTGTTCCGCTGCTTTACGTCCAGTTTTAGAGATTTCAATTGGTTTCTCAAAACATATAGAAGCTGAACCAAAAAGCTTTGGGCGAATTTCACTATATGCAATTCCTACAGGAACAACCTTAACATCAACACCATTCCTATAAGCCAACTGAGAAAGTCTAATCAGACCTTTCTCAAGATTTATTGGTTTACTTCTTCTATTAATTCTACCTTCAGGGAAAAGAACCAATTGCTGTCCTGAAATCAATAAGTCAATCGAATACCTCAATGATATTAGAGAAGGTTTCTTTTTATCTATTGGATAACAACCTAATCGAGTCAGGAACCAGCCCTGTAAACCCTGCATTTCAGATACCGTAACCATAAACCGACAGTCCCTTTTTGTTATTCTTCTCCCTGCTGCCATAGTCAACATGAGAGCATCCCAACGAGACCTATGAGTTGGGGCAAGAACAACAGCTCCTTTACAAGGAAGGTTTTCTTGTCCTAGTACAATCCTATTCCTAAAATAAGTTTTCAAAACAATATCCTGTGTAGCAATCATTGAAAGTTTGCCCCACAAGGGATTAATTCCCTTACAAAAATTTTTTTCTCGTTCAATTAACACAAAGGGGAATCAAGAATTCAGAAACTTTATTAATAACTTAACGGTGAAAAGAATCTTTTATCAGAATGTATTGGGCAGTTAAGGCAGCGGCCAATACCATTTGAATACAAAAAATGATCTATAAGAATAAGATCAATAGAAATAAGTACTTAAGAATGACAAGCCTTGGAGTAAATATCGACCATGTCGCAGGTGTGCGTCAAGCTCGTATGACTAATGAGCCAGATCCAGTACAAATGGCTTTCCTGGCCGAACTAGGAGGAGCAGATGGCATCACTATTCACCTCCGAGAAGATAGAAGGCACATACAAGAGCGAGACCTGCTAATTCTAAGGGAGACCATTAAAACACGTCTAAACTTAGAGATGGCAGCAACCCAAGAAATGCTCGGCCTTGCCCTTAGAATAAAGCCTGACATGATTACACTTGTGCCAGAGAAAAGGGAAGAAATAACAACAGAAGGTGGGTTAGACATAGTCGCAAATAAAGAAAAATTGAAAGTCTTTGTTAATAAAATCCAATCTGCGGGAATTCCAATAAGCCTTTTTGTAGATCCAATATTTTCACAATTGGAAGCTTCCTCTGATATTTCAGTTCGTTGGGTAGAGCTACACACCGGAACGTATGCTTTGTCTTCATGGAAAAATCAAGCTCTTGAATTCTCAAAAATCAAAGAAAGTGTAATTAAAGCAAGGAATCTTGGACTACGTGTCAATGCTGGTCATGGGCTTACTTATCAAAATGTAGAACCGATTGCTTCTATACAAGGAATCGAAGAACTCAACATTGGCCATACAATCATATCGAGAGCTTTAGCAATAGGACTCCAAGAAGCAGTTAAAGAAATGAAGGAGATAATAAGAAACCCGCGGCAAGAACCATTCTTTGGTTAATAGCAATATCATTCTTTAAAAGCTAAAAGTCTTGTTAATTGTCTACAGAAGCAACAGGGCCGAATGGTTAGCCGAACTACTTTCGGAACAGCTTCGCCTAAACCCACCACCCCCATTCGAAACAGTCGAGGTCATGGTAAACACATGGCCAACATGTCGATGGCTTTCAGAACAAATTGCTGCTGTAAATGGAATATGTGCACAGGTTGAGTTTCCTTTCCCCACGACTCATCTAAGAAAGTTTATACAGTTGTCTCTGGAGGAAGAACCCACATTAGAGGATCCATGGCAAACAAATAGATTAAGGTGGAGCATTATCGACCTATTGCCTCAATTACTTGAAAAAGGAGAATCAATTTATCTTCTAAATTGGATAAATAAAGAGATATCAGCTCCAAAAGATCTTACAAAAAGAAAATGGGAACTAGCAAACAGCATAGCTGCTGTATTTTATGAGTACATGTTATATAGGCCTGAATTAATCTGTGGCTGGTGGGAGTCAAATGATAAAACTGCCGAGTCAATCAAGGAGCTTCCACCTCAAATACGTTGGCAACCAGTTTTACTAAATCTGTTAAAAGATAAAATAAAACAAGAACCATTACCTCTACAAATAAAAAAAATAAAGAATAGGCTTAAAAGGGGTATAGCCCCTGAGAAGGCTCTCCCAAAGGAACTTTGCATGTTTGGGATAAGTAGTCTTCCAGCTATTCAAATAGAACTTTTACAAGTTTTATCATCGATTGTAGATATAAAGATTTATCTACTAACTCCATGTCAGGAGCTTTGGAAACGTTGCAAAAATAGAAGAGAAGAACTTGGTAATCAATGGATCAAAAATCTTGATGATTATTGGCTCCAAAATGCACCTCGACTTGAAGCAAGCCTTGGTAGGATGGGAGCAGAGTTCCAACAACTACTTGAGGGTAGTGGTGAATATCAACTCGGGGAATGGCATGAGAAAGATTTATTTGCTATGCCGGCAAAAATTGCTGAGAATTGTGAGAGATCACCAAACTTGTTGGAGCAATTACAAGAAAGTCTTTTAACAAATGCTTCAGAGAAAAAATTAAGAAGAGCAATTGATGACACATCTATAACGTTCCTTTCGGCTCCTGGGCAAAAAAGACAAGTTCAGATTATCCGAGATCAGATCATTCAGTGGCTAGCTGAGGACGATAGTCTAGAACCTAAGGATATCTTAATAATGACTCCTCAGGTTGAGACATATGCACCATTAATTACATCAATATTTAATGACATCACAGCAACAAGCGTCACCTTACCTTGGGAAATAACTGACCGTAGTCAACATCAAAAACCAGGGGTCATTCAATTTATACTAGAGATAATTGATATAGCTTCTAGTAGATTCACAGCAAGCAAGCTTGAGAGTCTTCTCTCAAGCTTGCTAATTCAAGAGCAATTTGATATCAGCCAAGATGGTATCGATACAATGATACTCTTTCTACAACGCACAGGGTTTAGATGGGGGCTAGATGCTAAAGACAGAGATGGTGATGAAACCCATAGTCTTTCTTGGTGTCTCGAACGATGGGCTCTAGGCATAATTCTCCCTAACAGGCCGGGTATAGCTCCCAAAGGAATCTCTCCTTTCTCAGAGACATTCTCTATTCAAGAAATTAACAACTGGACTAAAATACTTTCTAGACTATCTTGTTTCCTACAAGAACTTAGGTCAAAAAGAACTTGTAAAGATTGGATTCATATACTTAAAAAAAATATCAATACGTTGTTCCCTAACGAAGGATCATGGACCTGGGAGATTGAATTACTTAATCAGTATCTTGATGAGTGGGAACAGATTGCAGGCAATTGCAATTTAGAAATGGAAATTTCGATCGTTAGTGAAATAGTAAAAGGCTTCCTAGCATTTGAAAGTGGGAGGTTTGGTCACAGAAGCGGCAAAATTACAATCAGTGCATTAGAGCCGATGAGAGCAATCCCTTATAGGGTAATTATCCTAATGGGATTAGATCATTCGATTTTTCCTCGGAACGAAGAAAGGATTAGTTTTAACTTAATAAACAAGGAACGCCTATTAGGTGATCCCAAAAGCTCAGATAGAGACAGGTATGTCCTACTGGAAGCCCTAATGTCCTGTAGACAGAAATTACTAATAGCTTGGAATTGTAGGAATGAGAAAACAGGTGAAGCACTTGAATCACCAGGGATCATTCATCAATGGATCGAATATCTTAAATCTAAATTAGTCGAAGAAGAATTAGTTGGCTTAGTCAAAAATGCTCCTGCAAACCCCTTAAGCAACAAGAATTTTTTAAGTCATGAAAAGCTTCATCCAATTAGTTGTGACAGAAGGCAGCTTAGTGCAAAAAAATGGTTGCTATCAAATTCACAATTAACATCAAGATCATTAGCTCTAGCCATTCCACTAGAATGGAATGGAAGTTTTGTAAGAAGTGAGCATAGGATTAAAAATGAAATGGTCCAATCATGGCTTAAGGAACCACAAATTTTTTGGCTTGAACAAATGCAAGTCAGAATAAAGGAGAGTAGCAATCATCTTGAAGATATAGAGTCACTACAGTTAGATGAACTACAAAGATTTACTTTATTAAACCTACAGTTTTTAGACAATAAGAAATTGCTATTAAACCCTAATGAGCTACCAGAGAAGACAGATTGGCACCAACAACTCAAAGGGCAAGGTATCCTTCCATTGAAAGCCGCAGGAGATATAGAGTGTGGCATTTTAGATGCTAGATGGAAAAGCTTGAGCTCACAATTGAGATGTATAGGAAGATTAGAAGTGAGGAAATTAGCAATTAAAGGCGAAACAATCGATATACTAATGAGTAAGAAGAAGGTAGTTGTAGTCGAACTTGGGAAATTAAAAAGAAAATCTATTATGAACACTTGGCTACAGCATCTTCAATCTTGTGCATATGGAAATCAGCCAAGAAACACAATTCTCATATCAAGAAGCAGTTCCTATACAAAGCAAGACCAATATGAGCTATCAATTGAATTTAAATCGCTCCCGAAAGAAAATTCACTGTCAATCCTAGATACAATTTATTCACTAGTTGATCAAGGACGAGTTCAGTGCTGGCCCATTCCACCTGAAAGTGGATGGGAAATAGCTAAAGCAATTTTTTCTAAGAAGAACTTAGGGCATGAAGAATTTAAAAGAACATGGGTAGGATCTTATAGAAAAGAAGGAGAAAGAAGTAAACCTGAAATGGCAATTTCTTTTGGAAATAATGCTGAGACGAACATTTTTCTAGAAAGCGAAGTTTTTAGAAAATGCTTAAAGGATCTCTATGAACCATTACTTACAAACCTTATAAAATAATGATTAGCACATGAAAAACCAATCCAATAAACCATTGAATAAGTTAATCTCAAATATATTTATAGAGTGGGGATTTACCACTGAAGGATTAAAAGACAACAGAAGAGGAGAATGGTGGTTATTTGCACAAATGATAATCTTATCAGCTCATTTTCTCCCATCATCCCCAATATTATCAAATTGGCCTTTAATCATTAAGGGAGTATCAATAATAATATTTTTTTATGGATTCTATCGATCATATTTATCCTTAATTACTCTAGGTGATAACCTATCTCCCCTTCCGGAGCCTAAAGAATCAGCAGTATTAGTAATGAGAGGAGTTTATAAATCATGCAGGCACCCCCTTTATCAAAGTCTCTTATACCTTTCTTTTGCTTTTACTTGTCTTCGTGGAAGTCTTATTCACCTAACCTTACTAATATTGCTTAGTATTATTTTAATTAAAAAAGCAAGGCTAGAGGAATTAAAGTTAAAAAGTAAACATTATAACTACAAAGCTTATATGTCTAATACTCCTGCATTATTTAAAGGCATAAAATTCTTCGACTGGCGTAAATAGGTATATAATTTAAATGGAAATAAAGAACACAGAATTTATCTTTGAGCCTAATCAATATCCACTAGACCCTGGAACTAGACTGATAGAAGCAAGTGCTGGGACTGGAAAGACTTTCTCCTTAGCTCATTTAGTTCTTAGGTTAATTACAGAGAGAGATATCTCAATCAGTGAGATGCTCATTATCAGCTTTACTACAGCAACTTCCTCTGAAATTCAATCAAAAATATCAGAGCGCATTGTCTTAGCACTTAAAGAGCTTGAACAGGAAACACACGACCAATCAAAAGAATTAGTTGATCAGGTTTTGCAGGAATGGATGAAGTTAAATATTAAAAGTGATTCTATTAGAATTCGTTGGACAACTCTTCTATTAAAAGCTCTAGAGGAGATTGACCATGCAGACATAACTACAATTCATGGTTTTTGTAGCAAGACTATCCGTCGGGAAGCAATAGAGCTGGGTAGTCATATGAATCCAGATTTAATAACAGAAGCAGATAACAAGCAACTCATAAAAGAGATTGTACATAAATACTGGAAGGAGCAAATGCTGGGGCTACCAGAATTGCAGCTAAAAGGTCTTCAAGCTGCTGGTTTATCGTTTGAAAGTCTTGTTAATACAGTTTTAAAAATCGACAATGACCCATGCTTACAATTCAATGTTGATCAAGATAAAATAAATAATTCACAACCACTGTCAGAACAATTTGACAATTGGGTTAACGACTCCTGGGAGTCATTCATCTTGAATTGGGAAAATGAATGCCTAGCATTAGAAGAGGGCCTTATACAAAAAGCAATCTTTTGGAATGCAATGGGTATAAGCAATATAAAGCCATTTTCAACAAAACCCAAAAGAGATAGGGTTAACGAATTAAACAAATGGATTCAAGGCTTGAAAAGTAAATTGAATAGTGATAGATCAATAGCAACTATTCCTAGTTATTATCTAATACGAAAAAATGACTTACTAAAGAACTATTTTCATCCCAAAAGTATATCACATATAGAAGATGTTAATGACTTAGAAATAACTTCACTCATTCAACCAAAGCTGCAAAAATCAATAGCAGAAGTTTATGATTCTCCCGCAGAACTAGCGTGGCAACATGCCATAAGCTCTTCTCTCTCAATACTAAAACAAAGAAAAGCTAAGATTGGTTTAATTAGTTATAGCGATCAAATTAAAGCTTTAGATCCTGAGAATACTGAATTATCTAGAGAGGCATCTAAAACAGTAATTAAGAGATTGCGAGAACGGTACAAAGTCGTAATGGTTGATGAGTTTCAAGATACAGATCCCATGCAATGGAGAATTCTAAATGAAACTTTTAGCAAAAGTTCAAGACATTTTGTTTTAATGATAGGGGATCCCAAGCAATCAATTTATAGATTTCGTGGAGGAGACCTTCAAACATACTTAACAGCCAAGAATCAGGTAACTAGAATCGACTCCTTAAGAACAAATTATAGATCAACTCCTAACTTAATGAATTCCCTAAATATTTTAATGAAACCAGGACTAAAACATTCTGGGCTAGGAATACCTCAATTAGCCTCTTTCATGAAAAAAGAAACATATTTAGCACCCAACAACGATGCACCAATTGAAATTATTAATTTCAAAGTTCAATCTATCCCTAACAAGACTTCCAAGCGACAATTGCCCACTATGACACAAGTGGAAGAATCTATTCCTTCTCTTGTAACCAATTCAATTATCCAACTCATTCAGGATAGTGATACGAACGTTAAACCTGATGACATATGTGTCCTAGTTAATCGTCACGATCAAGCAGAAAAAGTTAGACGGAATCTTATAAAAGCTAATATTCCAAGCCGGCTCGTTAATCAAGGCGATGTGCTACAAAGTCAAGCTGCTTATGTTCTACAAATCTTTTTAGATTGCTTAGCAAAGCCTACAGACTCCGCAAAGATCAAGCTCTTAGCATGTTCACCTTTACTTCAATGGAATATTGGCAAGATTAAGGATTGCAGTCAAAACGGTGAGTTAGATCTACTTGTCTTAAAATGTTTTAATCTATCTGAAAAGCTACACAATAGAGGTATAGCGTCTTGTTTATCAGAGCTTTTAGAAAGTAAAAACCTTGCAAATCTTTCTAAACAAGGTCAGCTACTTGGAGATATTCAACAATGTACAGAAATAGTTCAAGAGGCAATTCATGTACATGGTCTAAGTACAAAAGGAGCTGCTAAATGGTTACGGCAACAACGTCAACTTATAATAGACCCAACACCAGAAACTAGGCGACCAAATAGTGACATAACTGAAGATGCCATAAATATAATAACAATTCACAGTAGCAAAGGACTTCAATATAAAATTGTTATCTGCCCATATCTCTGGCAATCTCCTCCTGCACCTAAAGGACCCTTATGGAAATTCAAAGGATCTAAGAATTGGTATATTTCACTATCTACAGGTTGGGGAATTACGAGACAATTCATTAGGAGTTCCGTCACGGAAGCCATAGAGGAGTCCGAAAGGCTTGCCTATGTGGCATTAACACGTGCACAACAGAAGTTAATAGTCATTTGGAGCCTTGCTGATAAGCAGCACAACAATCCTTTAAAGCATCTATTATTCGGCAATAAAGTAAGAGGCGAGATTCAAGATGATTTTACTAACGAAAAAATCGCAGCTTGGCTAAATAATCAACAAAATAATTTTAAAATTTATGAAATTGAAGCACCCGTTACTAACAAGGTTTCTTGGGCTCCCCAAAAGATAAAACTTCCTCTTAAACTTGGTCCTATTCCAAAACGACTACTAGATAAAAGTTGGGGAAGATATAGCTATTCAAATTGGATCTCTACAATAAGGCATCAGAATGAATCACACTGGAATCCAAAGCTTCTAGATGAAGGCAAAGATACTGAACAACTTAATCTGACTCAAGATATAGTTCCCGAAAGACTCAATGAAATAGTGCCTTTACTTGATCAATACACCAACAGTCCATTAGCAAGTTTCCCACGGGGTCCTATTGCAGGAGATTGCCTTCACAGAATACTTGAGAAGGTAAATTTCGAAACTTCCTTAACAGAATTAAGTTCTGAGAACATAATTAAAAATGAGTTATCGCGATTTGGCATAGACTTAAAATTTGTCAACAAGGTCCAAGAAGGACTGGACAGGGTACTAAGTATTCCATTAGGAGGACTACTAGGCAACATGAAATTAAATCAACTGTCTAGAAAACAGCGGATAAATGAGCTCCAGTTTGATTTGCCATTAGCTAGGAAGGGTGATCCTATTAAATCAATAGATTTATATAAAGTATTCCTACATAATCCAGATAATCGTTTCGGAAGAAACTATCCGGAATTACTCAAGGAGCTTGATATCTCAAGCAAAGGAATTCTTAGTGGTTCTATAGATCTTGTTTTCACAGATAAGGAAGATCCTTCAAATGGGCGATGGTGGGTAGCTGATTGGAAAAGCAATTGGCTTGGCAAGTCTTTAAAAAATGATGAGCCCTCGGAGTGTGGCCCTATTTATTATTCAGACAAATCAATGGAAAATCAAATGATTATTCATCACTATCCACTTCAAGCACATTTATACTTAGTGGCGTTACACAGATATCTTAATTGGAGGCTAAAAGATTATGACCCATCTAAACATCTTGGGGGTTACATATATTTCTTTCTTAGAGGCATACCATCCAAGCAAGAATTAGAAGTTAATAAATCAAACAAAAACATACCTGGTTTGCTAATAGAAGAAGCACCGGTAGAAAGAATATTGGAATTAGATAAATTAATTAATAGGAGTATCTGATGATAGATAATGATCTGACAACACTAGATTCGAATTTTAGAAATCTCATACATAAGACACTGAAAAAAAGAATTCCCCCAAGTACATATTCAGAACACCTTGAGGATCTTATAAATGTCCTAATGGAATCACTAAGCAAAGGGGAAATATATATTGAGCTGAACAATATCAACCCTTACATAGAGCTCAAGGCACAAGGGTGGCCATTAGATCATATAAAAGCTTTAAAATCTAGTGGATGGCTTGAAGGGAAAGACTCACCAATAATTTTAGAAGGAAATCTACTAAGTTGGAGGCGCTGGCATGAAGAAATGGAAAACATAATAATCAATTTAAAAGACAGGTTATCTTATGAACCAAACCATAGCCAAAGGCTAAAGAAGGAAGTTAGTAGTCGTAAGCAATCAACACTTAATAAAAATCAAATTAATGCAGTTGAAGCAGTACTTAACCATAATGTAATTCTACTTAGTGGTGGTCCTGGGACTGGGAAAACAAGCACAATTGTTGAGATGCTGCTTAAAGCTCTCTCAATCAAGCAAGACTTAAGGATTGGCCTTGGGGCACCTACAGGTAAGGCATCTAGGCGGTTAGAAGAAACTATCCAGAAATCAATTATTAAGCTAGATGAGCATTCCAAAAATAGATTATTAAATATTCCATGCACTACTCTTCATCAATGGCTAAAAGCAAATGAAATAGAATTTAGGAAAAATGAAGCAAGCCCGATACAACTAGACATTCTTGTAGTAGATGAAATGTCAATGGTGGACATATCACTAATGAAAGGGCTTCTAAAAGCATTACCAAAAGAAAGTCAATTGATCTTAGTAGGTGATCCAGATCAATTGCCACCAGTTGGGAATGGTGCTGTATGGCATAAATTACATGAAGAACCTACTTTAAGAAACTTTAGTAATTGTGCATTTCGATTAAATAAAGTCTATCGTAACAGAGGTGATTTAGTTGATTTAGCGAATAAACTTAGAATAAACCAACTAGGAGATTTTTTCGAAGATGTCCAGAATCGAAAGAAGTCATCGAGCGTACAAGTAATAATTTCAAGCAAAGAAGAAATACCAGTAGAGATCATCAAAAAATTGACACAGCATCAAGTTAAATTAAGAAACAAAGCAAATTCACTTACTAACTCAGCTGAAGTAATAACTGCTCAAGCACTTAATCATATGTTGGCAAGCGATTTGCTAAATTGCCTTGAGGAGCTAATGGTTCTTTCTCCTAGGCGATATGGGGCTTGGAGCGTAGAGCATATTCATAGAACTATCCTAGAGAAGACTTTAGATAAGGGTGTCATGAATTGGCCATCAGGCACTCCTGTTATATGCGGTGAGAATCAACCTGAACTAAACCTAGCCAATGGCGATATAGGAATAGTCATTGGAGGAGAAGTAAACAACTACCTTTTATTTCGCCTACAATCAACAACAAATAGCTGTGATTTTACTTTAATCCACCCAATCAGAGTTAAAAGTCTAAGTCCTGCTTTTGCCACAACAGTACACAAGGCCCAAGGGAGTGAGGCTGAACATGTTATTTTCCTTTGGCCAGAGCCAATTAATCAAATACATTCTTCAAATAACAACCCTTTGTATAACAAAGAATATGAAAGAAAGTTGATTTATACAGCTATCACAAGAGCTAAATCAAAGCTTGATCTGGCAATAACCTTGGACAAATAAAGAACTGAAATGCCAATTAAGTATCTAATTGGACTAACTAAATGATAGATTAAAAAGATCCTTTAAAAAAGGCGAGTCAACAAAGCACGGCAATTGCCGATTGGAGGTTGTCTGCCTGATTTTCAAGGGGTATTATCAGGTGTTCAATTTCTAAATGACTAAAGCCAAATCAACCGATGAGTCCCCCATGCCCGCCGTTAATGATGAATTAATGGAGATTCAAGATAAGGAAAAAAATATAAAAGTTGATCAGTCAAACCAGCTCGATAAATCTTCTTTATTAAATCAAACTAATAATGAAGACAAAGAACTTGAAGGCTTTGCTGGATTTGGCTTTAGTGAAGGCTTGATAAATACTCTTTCCCAAAAAGGTTATAAAGAGCCTACACCAATACAAAAAGCAGCAATACCTGAATTAATGCTTGGAAGAGATTTACTTGGTCAAGCTCAAACTGGTACAGGTAAAACAGCTGCTTTTGCCTTGCCCCTATTAGAAAGAATAGATGATAAAGAACGTCATCCACAAGTTCTGGTTCTTACGCCTACTCGTGAACTTGCGATGCAAGTTGCAGAATCATTCAAGGCTTATTCAGAAGGGCATCCAAACATCAATATTTTAGCAGTATACGGTGGATCAGATTTTCGATCACAACTTTATTCTCTTAAAAAAGGAGTCGAAATTATAGTTGGTACACCTGGCCGAGTAATGGATCACATACGTCAAGGTACATTAGTTCAAGAAGCTCTGCAGTGCTTGGTTCTAGACGAAGCAGATGAAATGCTTCGGATGGGTTTTATTGATGATATTGAATGGATTCTAGAACAGCTACCTGATGAGCGTCAGATGGTATTCTTTTCTGCAACAATGCCTAACGAAATTAGACGATTGTCAAAAAAATTCCTGAAGGATCCTGCGGAAATCACTATAAAATCTAAGAAGAAAGAAGCTCAATTAATAAAGCAGAGGTATATAACTATCCAAAATAGCTATAAGCTTGAAGTCCTTAAACGCGTACTAGAGCTTTCCTTTGGCGAAGGTGTCATAATTTTTGCTCGGACAAAAGCCATCACAATAAAGCTAGCTGAAAGCCTTGAAGCAGCAAAGCATAATGTAGCTGTTCTTAACGGCGATGTTCCCCAGAATCTAAGAGAAAGAACGGTTGAAAGGCTTCGACAAGGTGGGATAGATGTTTTAGTTGCTACTGATGTTGCAGCAAGAGGGTTAGATGTAGAACGTATAGGTCTTGTGATCAACTATGATATGCCTTTTGATTCAGAAGCATATATTCACAGAATCGGACGAACTGGAAGAGCTGGTAGAAGTGGTGAGGCCATTCTATTTATCAGTCCAAGAGAAAGATCTTATCTCAGTAACTTAGAAAGAGCAGTAGGGCAACCTATTGAAAAAATGGAGATACCTACTAATGAAATTATTAACAAGCATCGAATAGAGAAAATCAAGAAAGATCTATTGGCGACTGCCTCTAGTGAGACAAAAAATACTACTGAGAGTACGATGCTTCAAGAAGTTATCAAGCAAGTTGAATATGAGTTGAAACTGACACCACAAGAAATAGCACTGGCAGCAATCAACCTCTCAATAGGAGAAAACTCCTTACTAATAGATAATGACGAGGGCTGGATAAATCAAGCTGAAAGATTTAGGAAAGGAAATGATCGACGTGACTCAAGAGGTAGAAATCGTAGAGAGCATGGAATAACTGATAAAGACAAAGAACGCTTTAGAGTTGAAGTAGGCCATCGCGACAGAGTCAAGCCTGGCAACATAGTAGGTGCAATTGCAAATGAGTCAGGATTGAATGGCAGAATGATTGGTAGAATTCAGATTTTTGATAACTATAGCCTTATTGATTTACCAAAGGGAATGCCACCAAACATTTTTAAAAATCTAAAAAGAGTTAAAGTTATGAACAAAGAGCTAAACATTAATCATCACTCGTAAATAAAGTAAATTACGCCGAATGAAGAGTTACTCTAAATCAATATTTCTAAAGATGATAGTTTTTACTATAGGGATTAATTTATCTACTTTTCATTATCAATCTTATGCTGATGAAATAAACGAAATTATAAAAAGGTTTTGCTTAGAAAGTGTAAAGAACGAAATGGTTTCTCTTACAGATCCCATCTCCAATGAAATCGCCGAGCACACATGCAATTGCTTTATCCAGAGAATGAGCAATCGTGAGAAAATAAGCACAACCAGAGAGATTTGCAAAAAAGAAACCTCTATAGAATTCAGCCTTTGATTAAATCCTTCAGAAATATGAAAATCAACTCCATAAGACAACTAGAAAGTGTCCCGATAATAAGACTTGCTCGGAGTCAGTCCAAGCAAAAACAACTCATTCTATTAGCAACGGTTTGCTCAATACTAAATAAGCTGTTTGACCTTGCGCCTCCTGTTCTAATTGGAGTGTCTATAGATGTCGTCATAAGGGAAAAAGCCTCATGGCTTAGTAGCTATGGATTTGCTTCTGTTCCAACTCAACTTTCAGTACTTGCTTTAGCTTCTTTCCTTATATGGAGTGCAGAATCATTTTTCGAATATCTTTACGCATTTCTATGGAGAGACCTAGCACAAAGGACCCAACACAATTTAAGAATTCAAGCTTATGATCATATGCAGAAACTTGAAATGTCTTTCTTCGAAAATGACAGTTCAGGTCGCCTTTTAGCAATACTAAATGACGACATCAATCAATTAGAAAGGTTTTTAGATCATGGTGCCAATCAATTAATCCAACTATTTGTCACTGTAGTCATTGTTGGCGGGGCCATGGCTTGGTTGGCTCCTGGTGTTGCCATATTTGCTTTCATACCCATTCCGATAATTCTACTAGGCTCAATAATTTTTCAAAAGAGGTTAGCCCCTAAATATAGGAATGTAAGGGAGAAGGCAGGAGATATGGCTGCTCGTTTAAGTAATAATCTAGGTGGAATATTTACAATTAAAAGTTTCGCGACTGAATCATGGGAACTTGAACGTCTCAATCAAGATAGTCGTTCCTATCAGTTGAGCAATCGAGAAGCCATTAGGCTTTCAGCAGCATTTATTCCATTAATCCGTTTTGCTATTTTATTTGCATTCCTTGCAATACTTCTTATAGGAGGACTTCAAGCATGGCAAGGCGACTTGGAAATTGGTATCTATAGTTTCCTTGTTTTTATCACGCAAAGGCTACTATGGCCCCTAACAACACTTGGACATATCCTTGACGATTATCAAAGGTCAATGGCATCTACAAATAGAGTCTTAGATTTAATTGATACACAAATAAAAATCTCAGGAGGTTCTCTAAGGCTTGATCCCAAAAAAGTAAAAGGAGCTATAAACTTCAGGAGTGTTTGCTTCAAATATAATGAAAGAAATGATTTGCTGAAAAATTTTAATTTAGAGATATCGGCAGGGAGCACAATAGGCATAGTTGGCTCAACAGGCTCTGGGAAAAGCAGCTTAGTTAAGTTGCTCCTAAGACTATATGCTTTAGATTCAGGAGAAATTGAACTTGACGGAGTCCCAATAAGAGAGTTTGATCTAGTTGATCTACGTAGAGCAATAGCACTTGTTAATCAAGAGTTTTATCTTTTTCATGGAACAATAAAAGAAAATATTTCATATGGTAATAATCAGGCCACACCTGCTCAAATCAAGTGGGCTGCCAAGCTCGCTGAAGCTTCTGAGTTTATCGAAAGACTCCCATATGGGTATGACACCCTTGTGGGAGAGCGAGGGCAAAAGTTATCTGGGGGCCAATGCCAACGAATTGCACTAGCAAGAGCAATTCTTAAAGATGCACCGATACTGATTTTGGATGAAGCAACTGCTTCTGTAGATAATGAGACAGAAGCAGCTATTCAGAGATCTTTATCAAAAATAACCTCAAACAGAACCACCATTGTCATTGCACATAGATTAAGCACTATAAAAAATGCAGATAGAATTATTGTTATAAGTAAGGGTTCAATAGTTGAATCGGGGACTCATTTGTCATTATTAAAAAGCAAGGGTATATATTCAGACCTTTGGAACGTTCAAGCTGGAGAAAGAAATATTTATCCTACGAGTTAATTAAGATAACGAAAAATCATTTATATAAGATTGATTCTTATACGAAAAAACTAAATGAGCTTATTACCCGCCTAAATAAATCTTCCACTTTATTCCACCTAACTTCATTTGTTCCAGCTGCAAATGTAAATAAAGACCCGTGATCAAGAACAACAGTTGCAATCTCATGGCGATCTTTGTCAGGAAGGTGAATTAAATACTCAATGTCATAAAACGAATGTCCATCAATATCCCTTGAATTGGCTTCAAGGAGTTCCGCCTGTCTTTCTCCACCATTAGGTGCCAGCAATTCATTCATTAGCCGTTCTCCAACCTCTAATGCTGTACCCATGTTTTCCAAAGCAACATCCTCTCCAACATCTGAAACAACAAGACTCAATGTCTCATCACTATTAATCAAGTCATGAAAAACGACCTCAGGTCCCCCTTGAACTGATATTCGTGTCCACCCTGTTGGATAAAAGAAACCATAACGCCCATTATTACTTTGAAACGGTTCGAGTCCAGCGGTTCCAGCAGGACTACATGAGCCAAGAGTGCAAACAAGTATTAGTAATGCAATGAACTTGGTCCAAGATCTTAAAAAAGCTCTCATGGCTTTCTGTAGAAAAACTATCTCTTCTTATAATGTACTTACTTACATAAGAATTAGTAAATTCCCTTTTAAGACGTAAGAGTGTTTAAATTCCTATATATCTGCCTACAAAACTCTGAGCAGCTTTACTCGGCCACTTGCTCATCTAATAGACCAATTCGAACAACTCCCTGGGATTGGTCCTAGAACAGCACAAAGACTTGCTTTGCATTTACTTCGGCAACCTAAGGAAAAAATCCAAGTTTTCTCAAATGCTCTTTTGAATGCTAAAAGCAAAGTCGGGCAATGTAAAAGATGCTTCCATCTCACAGCTGGAGAAGAGTGTGAAATATGCCTAAATCAACAAAGGGACCAATCTGTCATTTGTGTTGTTGCAGACTCTAGAGATTTAATAGCACTGGAAAGAACCCGTGAATACAAAGGGCTATATCATATTCTTGGCGGTCTAATTTCTCCGATGGACGGAATCGGACCAGATTTACTCAACATATCCCATCTAGTAAACAGAGTTGACAGGGAAAATACAACAGAAGTGATACTCGCTTTAACTCCAAGTGTTGAAGGTGACACTACTAGTCTTTATCTATCTAGGCTTCTCAAGGTTTTTGTGAAAGTAACAAGAATTGCATATGGTTTACCTGTTGGCAGCGAGCTTGAATATGCTGATGAAGTAACCCTAAGCAGAGCCATAGAAGGTCGCCGTGAGGTTGAATAGCAATTCAAGAAAGGATGGCAAAGAAAATCACAAACCAAACTAAATACAGCGCACTCAAACCGAAGGAAAGGCTACCAGAGTGGATAAAGCCTTCTATAGGTAAAGCATCTCAATTAGAACGTGTTCAAAATCTTGTTAAAGAATATAGGCTACATACAATATGCGAAGAAGGCCGTTGTCCAAACCGAGGGGAATGCTATGCATCAGGAACAGCGACCTTCCTATTAGGAGGCTCAATCTGTACAAGAAGTTGTGCGTTTTGCCAAGTAGAAAAAGGAACCGCGCCAACAAATATCGATCCACTGGAGCCTGAACGAGTAGCCAGAGCAGTCTCCTATTTGAATCTCCAGTATGTAGTTTTAACATCGGTCGCTAGAGACGACCTCTCAGACCATGGTGCTAGTCTTTTTACAAAAACCATTAGCGCAATAAGAAATCTTTCTCCATCAACATCAATTGAAGTACTCACTCCTGATTTCTGGGGAGGCATCATTGATAAAACTAAAGCAACTGAAAAGCAAAGAGAAAGACTAACATCAGTACTTAAAGCCAGGCCAGTTTGTTTTAACCACAATATTGAAACCGTTAAACGTCTACAAAAAGAGGTCCGCAGAGGTGCTACTTATAAAAGATCACTTGACCTGCTTCGTGCTGCTCAAGAAATTGATAAAAGTATTCCAACTAAATCAGGCCTAATGTTAGGTCTTGGCGAGGAGCGTGAAGAGGTAATTCAAGCTCTAATGGATCTCCGATCAGTAAACTGTCAGCAAATAACAATTGGGCAATATTTACGGCCATCACTATCACATTTACCCGTAATGAAATATTGGCATCCAGATGAGTTTGATGATTTAAAAAGACTATGCCTAGAGTTAGGTTTTAGAAAAGTAAATAGTGGTCCACTAGTGAGAAGTAGTTATCATGCTGCTCAATGATAATTGTCTAACTTTCCTTGTGATTTCTCCCAGAGATGACAACTAGCATTGTATACATCTAAACAATTAGAAACCATTAGGCTGCCAGCACCACCCCAGACCATTCTAAATGGTAAGTCCAAGGGAGAACTGCCGACTTCTCTAACTATTTTAAACCCTTTCTGTTGGAAGTATCTGATCAATATTTCGTGTTGACTCTCATCATCATTAATCGCTAATATTCTTGCTCTCCTACAAGGGGTTGACTCAATAGCCCAAGCCATTGTTGATGCCCAAACCAAAGGTCCAACCCCTACAGGAGCATTGCTACTGACCTGCATAGTGTCAAGCTGTAAGCCACAAGATGAGTTATAAGCCCATCCCTTCATCTCACCTAAGAGTTGGATCTTTTCAGGACCCACATACTTAGCTACAACTAATCTCAATGTCCATAAGTTCAAGGGGCGTCTTACCAGAACCCTTAACAAAAGACCCGCATTAGAAGCCTGGCTTTCTAAGGATGCTAAGAGGTTCTTATTCATGCACTAGGCCAAAGTGTGTTTCCAGGAAGACGTTCTGCTAGCTCCCTGATATGTTTCTGTCTTTCCATAAAGCGATCTCTATCATCATCGCTGAAAACATCTATACAATGGTGACATTGAATACCAGAAATATAACTTTGATTTCTTATATCTTCTGGTGAAAGAGGCATGCCACACGCAAAGCAAAGTCGATGGACACCTGGCAAAAGATTATGGTCAACAGAAACTCTATGATCAAAAACAAAACACTCCCCTTCCCAACGACTTTCATTCTTAGGCACTTCAGCAAGGTACTTAAGAATGCCACCATGTAAATGATAGACCTCGTTAAAACCTTCTCTTTTTAAAAAAGAAGTGGATTTTTCACACCGAATACCCCCCGTGCAGAACATAGCAATTCTCTTGTATTTGCCTCCTTTCATAAGAGGAATTAATTTATTGTGAACCCAGTCAGGGAATTCACGAAAAGTTTTTGTGTGAGGATTTATAGCCCCTTCAAAGCTACCAACAGAAACTTCATATTCATTGCGAGTATCGACAACTAATGTCGAAGGGTCATCAACATAAGTATTCCAATCTTTAGCTTCTACGTAATTTCCTACAATTTCGTTAGGCTTAACGTCAGGCACTCCCATCGTAACAATCTCCTTCTTTCTGCGAGCTTTAAAACGTCTAAATGCATGCTTAGAGGTAAAGCTAAATTTAACCTCAAAAGGATTCTCAAGCCCCAAAGATTCCAATTTTAAAAAGATCGCATCGACACCTTCAATGGGACCGCAAACAGTACCATTAATTCCCTCTAAAGCCAAAAGAATCATTCCTCGGACTTCTCTTTCTTCCGCAAGTGTTGTCAATTCATTTATCAAAGAAAATATCAGCTCATCTCCTACTGGAGAGAAAGTATAAAACGCCGCAACCTTGAATATCTGGCTGACACTTTTTTGTTCTAAAGACTTATTCATAAAGATCCCAATTCACTGAAACGCCTGCAGAAGCCAACATATCCTTGTCTGATTGAACAGAAGGGTTGCTTGTAGTCAATAAAGATTCTCCATAAAATATAGAGTCTGCTCCAGCTAATAAGCAGAGAATCTGAGATTCCTTATTTAATTGCTCTCGACCTGCACTAAGGCGAACACGACTTTGTGGCATAAGGATTCTTGCAGTTGCAACCATTCTTACCATCTCTAATGAATCAACCATATTAAGGTCCTCCAAAGGTGTTCCCTCAACGGGGACTAATGCATTGATAGGGACACTCTCTGGATGAGGGTTCATAGTCGCAAGGACCCTCAATAAAGATGCTCTATCTTTTAGCGACTCACCCATACCTATAATGCCTCCACAGCAAATAGTAATACCGGCATTGCGAACTCTATCTAATGTCTCTAAGCGTTCCTGAAATGTACGAGTAGATATAATCTGAGCATAAAATTCAGGACTAGTATCAAGATTGTGGTTATAAGCAGTTAAGCCAGCATCCGCCAAGCGAGCTGCTTGTTGATCGCTAAGCATCCCTCCAGTTACACATGCCTCTAACCCTAAACTCTTAACACCTCTAACCATTTCTAACATTGACTCAAAAGGCTTGCCATCACGAATCTCACGCCAAGCCCATCCCATACAGAATCGATCAGCCCCCGCATCTTTAGCTGCTTTAGCTTGTTCCAGAACTCCTTTGACATCAAAATCCGATTGTCCTGCAACGTCACTCGAATTATGTATTGACTGAGAGCAATAAGAACAATCTTCTTCACAACCACCTGTCTTAACACTTAAAAGCGAAGCTAATTGAACTTTATATTCTGGATTAAAGGAACGATGCACAATCTGTGCCTCCCAAACAAGATTCATTAAAGGCTTTTCGAGCAGATATTGAATCTCATCCAAGGACCAGTCAAAACGTATTGAGACACCCTGAGATTTTTGAATTCCTGAGTCAAGTAATGTCATAAAGAAATAATCAGAATCAAGCCTTGGATTGTTGGTCAAAGTGTGAATCTACACCACCGAAACGTCTCATTCTTGATTGATAATCAATAAGTGCGTTTGTTAATGAGATTGAATCAAAATCTGGCCATAATGTATCTGTGACATGAATCTCAGCATATGCCAATTGCCAAAGCAAGAAATTGCTGATCCTCCTTTCTCCACTTGTTCGAATAAGTAAATCAGGGTCAACATAACTTGAGGTAAATAATTCGCCAGCAAAGATCTTTTCATCAATCAATGTAGGATCAAGTTTTCCGTCAACTGCAAGTTGGGCAAGTTTCCGAGCTGCCAAAACCAACTCATGCCTACCTCCATAGTTAGTACAGACATTAAAGTGTATCCCAGTATTTGAAGCGGTAAGTTCTATTGACTCATTAATCAAATCTTTTAATCGAGAAGGAAGTCGATCTAAATCACCTAGGAAATTAATACAAACTTTTTTCATATTTAAAGCTTCAATTTCATTTTTAAGCACACGTTCAAATAGAGTCATTAGGAAATTAACTTCTTCTTTTGGCCTAGTCCAATTCTCGGTAGAAAAAGCATAAACAGTCAAAACCTTTATATTCCAATCACTACACAAACGTAAAGTTCTCTTAAGTGCATCTACACCTGCTCTATGTCCCATGGCTCTAGGCAACTGCTGTGCATTCGCCCATCTACCATTACCATCCATAATTATGGCTATATGTTGAGGCAAATTTTCTGGATCAATTGTTCTTGGCAAAGGAACAACCAAAGACTGAGCTTCAATTTCTGCAGAAGAAAAACTTGTCATCTAAAAAATATACTTACTTTTGATCTGGAAATATATCCGTTTTAAGATTGGCTCTTTTTTCGTTAGGATCATGATTCGAAGATTTATTGGATGAAAGAGATGAACTCTTGAGAGTTTGGGATGTTTTTCCAATTCCTGCACCTGGAGATGAACTCATAAACTCCTTAAGCAGCTCCAATAATCTACTGCTAGTAATTGGCCTTTCAAGACGACCAAGGTTAGCCAAAGACAATGTACCAGTCTCTTCGGAAACCACTACACAAATACATCTCTCGAATCTCTCTGTAATACCAAGCGCTGCTAGATGCCTTGTCCCATAACGACTAATACTTTGCCTTGAAAGAGGCAGTATTACACCTGCAGAAATGATCCTATTTCCTTTAATTACAACTGCACCATCATGTAAAGGAGTATCAGAAGCAAATAAATTAAGCAATAATTCTGAAGAAAATTTAGCGTCAATAGGGACACCTGAGTAAAGAAAGTCTTCAGGTCTTAAATCACTACCCATATCAAGAACAATGAGAGCCCCTCTTCTTTTTTGAGAAAGCATTCCTGCAGCTTCTGATAATTGAGTTGCTGTGCTTGTATTAACCTGGAATTCCTTTTGAGGATTACCTAAAAGAACAGCCAGTCTTCCTGTTCCAAGTAATTCCATTAACCGTCTTAATTCCCCTTGCCATAAAATTGCCAATGAAAGTGAACATACCAACACCAAGGCATCTATTAATTTTGAAGTAACAGGAACAGTTGCGAATCTTTGAACAAACCATGCAAGAGATACAAGAAATAAATACCCTCGAAGTAGCCAAAGAGTTCTAGGTTCTTTAACTCTAGAAAAAAGCAAAACCCCAAGAGCTGAAGCAAATAATGCATCCAGCAGAAAAGGCAAATTTACTATCCACCAAAAGTTCACTCCTTTCGCCCAATCTTCTTATTAAATCTAACGAACGTTTCCCATAAAGCGATCTGGAAGAATATCATTTCGCAATAGATCTTCAGGTAATTCTCTACGCTGAATCATCTCAGACGTATTTTCTGACACAATAACTGCAGCTGGCTTAGGGATTCGATTGTAGTTCGAACTCATTGAAGAGTTATATGCGCCTGTCGAGAATACAGCTAACACATCTCCGCTAGAGCAAATTGGCAGAGGGAAATCATTTAGCAAAACATCCCCTGATTCACAATGTTTACCAGCAATAGTGACAATCTCATTAGTTTTGGCCAATGGTCTATCAACAAGAAAAGCTGTATATGAAGACTGATATGTAATAGGTCGAGGGTTGTCACTCATTCCTCCATCTATGGCTATATATGTTTTCACTCCAGGGATTTCCTTCCTAGAGCCAATCTTATAAAGCGTTAAACCAGAAGTCCCAACAATGGACCTGCCAGGCTCACACATTAAGAAGGGTAATTGCAATGATCTTTTGTTACATGCTTCTACAACAGCATTCGAAATAACCTCTACCCAATTACCAATTGAAGGGGGATCATCTGAAGATGTATATCTAATGCCCAAACCTCCACCTACATTAAGAATATCTAAGGAGTGACCAAGCTCCCTTCCTTTCTGAAGAGCCTTCGCCATAACTTCAGCGAGATCTCTATGAGGCTCTACCTCAAAAATTTGAGAGCCAATATGAGCATGTAGTCCAACGAGCTCTCCCCATTCAATATCCTTCAACTGTATAAAAATATCCTTTAATGCATCAGGATCGAAACCAAATTTACTATCAATATGACCTGTCTTAATATATTCATGTGTGTGACATTCTATACCAGGTGTGAATCTTAATATTAGCCTTGCTTTCTTACTACCTGGTTCAACTATTTCTTTCAACTGATCAATATCAAATTGATTATCTAAAACTATTTTGACATCATTTTTATATGCAAGTAACAACTCATCCTTTGATTTGTTATTACCATGAAAAACTATTTTATGATTGGGGATTCCTCCTTTTAATGCTGTAATTAATTCACCTTCAGAGACAACATCTATTCCCATCCCTTCTGAAGCAACTAAGCTACTTAGAATTAAAGAACTATTTGCCTTAGAGGCATACAAAGGGAGTGAATCACCAGGATAATATTTACTTAGTGAGTCTCTATATTCTCTACATGAGGTTCTAACTGTAAGTTCATCTATTACATAAAGAGGAGTACCATACTCCTCAGCAAGCTTGCTAAGCCTACATCCACCAACAACTAGCCTTTTCTCTTGGTCCAGTGCAGCAGTGAGTGGGGCAATATTTCTGTTAGGACTAAGCTGGTCTTGATTTTCCTCAAAAGGGCTAAAAATATCCATAATTTTTTGAAACAGAGAGGTGTTAAGGCTTTTCTCCTTTACTTATAGATTTAATCATGTGAAGCTTATTTCATGAAGGGAAAAAATTTATATCCACAGATAAAGATCAAAAAACTAGGAATCAAATACTTAGATCACTGCATAAAATTAGATAAGAAAACTTTAAATGGCATTTGGACTAAAAAACAATGGCAGGATGAATTGACCAGTGCAAAAAGAATTTGTCTTGGTGCACTCCATCAAACAAAACTGATAGGCCTTACCAGTGGATGGCTTGCAACAAATGAAATAAATATTACCTTTGTAGGTGTTCATCCTTTATTTCAAAATCAAGGCATAGCTTCCCTTATGGTTTTATCATTATTAAGTCGTTCTAAGCAAATTGGAATTTCTATAGCAACACTGGAAGTAAAAGAGAATAATTTAGCCGCAAAGTCACTCTACGAAAATCTTAACTTTCACCAGATTGGATTCAGAAATAAGCTCTACAAGGATGGTAGCAATGCAGTTATATACCAGCATATTTCTACTTAATGAAAAAAAAGAATTTTTAAGATAATCCGAATTAATCCCTTTTTCTGAGCTTGGAATCTAAATTTTCAAAGGCCTCTAGCGTTTTATAAGGAATTACGGTTTATACGAAAGCTAACTACTAACACATTCCTATCTCAATGCTGATAAATTATATGTAAATGCATCTGGCCTAGCCCAAATGTTCGAAAGGTTTACTGAAAAGGCCATCAAGGTGATCATGCTGGCCCAAGAGGAGGCGAGACGCCTTGGTCATAATTTTGTTGGCACTGAGCAAATTCTTCTAGGCCTAATTGGAGAAGGGACTGGTGTTGCAGCAAAAGTCCTGAAATCAATTGGTGTAAATCTAAAAGATTCGAGAGTAGAAGTTGAAAAGATAATTGGCCGTGGCTCTGGTTTTGTAGCAGTAGAGATCCCTTTTACCCCCAGGGCAAAAAGAGTTTTAGAACTTTCTCTTGAGGAAGCAAGGCAACTCGGTCACAATTACATAGGAACCGAACATTTATTACTAGGACTAATCAGAGAAGGAGAAGGAGTAGCAGCAAGGGTCATGGAGAACCTTGGTGTTGACCTTACAAAGGTAAGGACACAAGTCATAAGAATGCTTGGAGAGACAGCAGAAGTTGCAGCAGGAGGTGGCTCAAGCGGACCTGGGAAGAGCTCAGCCAAAACAACAACACTTGATGAATTTGGAACAAATCTTACGAAATTAGCCAGTGAATCAAAACTAGATCCAGTTGTTGGCCGTCATGACGAAATCGATAGAGTCATCCAAATTCTGGGTAGAAGAACAAAAAACAATCCTGTTCTTATAGGAGAGCCTGGAGTAGGAAAAACTGCTATAGCTGAAGGCCTAGCACAACGCATTCAACAAGGGGACATTCCTGACATTCTTGAAGAGAAAAGGGTTCTAACTCTTGACATAGGACTACTTGTAGCTGGTACAAAATATCGAGGAGAATTTGAAGAACGACTAAAAAAAATAATGGAGGAAATCAAATCAGCAGGCAACGTCATTTTAGTAATAGATGAAGTACATACGCTTATTGGTGCAGGAGCTGCTGAAGGTGCAATTGATGCTGCCAATATTCTCAAGCCAGCGTTGGCCAGAGGCGAACTTCAATGTATTGGAGCGACTACACTTGACGAATATCGCAAGCATATAGAAAGAGATGCAGCTCTAGAAAGGCGCTTTCAACCAGTTATGATTGGAGAACCTTCTATAGAAGACACAATTGAAATACTCAAAGGTTTGAGAGAGAGATATGAGCAACATCACAGATTAAAAATTACAGATGAGGCCCTAAATGCTGCAGCAAACCTTGGAGATAGATATATTTCCGATAGATTTTTACCAGATAAAGCAATAGATTTAATAGATGAGGCTGGAAGTAGAGTAAGACTTCTAAACTCTAAACTTCCCCCAGAAGCAAAAGAAGTTGACAAAGAATTAAGAAAAGTACAAAAAGAAAAAGAAGAAGCAGTTAGAGCACAAAATTTCACTCAAGCTGGTGAACTTAGAGAAAAAGAGGTTGATTTAAGAAATCAAATTAGAACTATTTTAGATAATACAAAACAATCTATTTCAAATTCTACTGTCAAAGAAGAAAAAGTAATAAACCAGAATTCAACAGTAAAAACAAATAAAGAGGATAATCCTTCACCTGAAAAAAGCCCCCAAAACTTGCCATTAGTTAATGAAGAAGATATTGCACATATAGTTGCCTCTTGGACAGGAGTTCCTGTACAAAAGCTCACTGAAAGTGAATCAGTCAAGCTTTTAAATATGGAAGAAACCTTACATCAGCGACTTATTGGTCAAGATGAAGCTGTCAAAGCAGTATCTAAGGCAATAAGAAGAGCAAGAGTTGGACTAAAAAATCCGAATAGACCAATCGCTAGCTTTATTTTCTCAGGACCAACTGGAGTTGGAAAGACAGAGTTAACAAAAGCACTAGCAGCATATTTCTTTGGAAGTGAAGAAGCAATGATTCGCCTTGACATGTCAGAGTTTATGGAGAGACATACTGTTAGTAAATTAATAGGCTCCCCTCCTGGATACGTAGGATTCAATGAAGGTGGTCAGCTTACAGAAGCTGTTAGAAGACGCCCTTATACAGTTGTACTCTTTGATGAAATTGAAAAGGCACATCCTGATGTATTTAATCTACTACTTCAACTTCTAGAAGAGGGTCGTTTAACTGATTCAAAAGGCAGGACTGTTGATTTTAAGAATACTCTTATTGTAATGACTTCTAATATTGGCTCAAAAGTTATAGAAAAAGGAGGAGGAGGCTTAGGCTTTGAACTGACAGGTGAGAGTCAAGAGGATAGTCAATATAACAGGATTAAATCTCTTGTTAATGAAGAGCTAAAACAATACTTTAGGCCAGAGTTTTTGAATAGATTAGATGAAATTATTGTATTCAGACAATTAACCCGTGAAGAAGTAAAAGATATTGCAGAAATAATGTTAAGAGAAGTATTTACAAGAATAAAGGACAAAGGTATAACTTTATCTGTATCTGATGCCTTTAAAGAAAGATTAGTTGAAGAAGGATACAATCCTTCTTATGGAGCAAGGCCACTTCGTAGGGCTGTCATGAGACTATTAGAAGACAGCTTAGCGGAAGAACTCTTGTCCGGGAAAATAAAAGATGGAGACAAAGCAGAAGTAGACATAGATGAAAGTAAAAATGTAATTGTCAAACATATAGATAGAAATACCAACAAACCTGAGCTTGCAACAGCTGGTATATAAAATCAGCAATAAATAATAAACTAACTATCACACAACTACATATGCAAGCTAACAACCATTTGCATAAAATATCCCCTGAAAAGGTTGTTAGAGGAGAAAAAGCCTGGGAAGAGGCAAAAGAGTTAATACCCTATTTATGTAATAAGCCACTTATACTTGGTAGAAGCAGTTGTACATATGAGATACGAAAATCTCTATCTACTGAGTTAAGTTTAATGGGGCTCAATGTTGTACATGAAGAACTAAATCATGATTGCTGTGAAATCGATTTACAGCGTATATCTTCTATAGCAAAGCATTCCTTTTGTGATGCTATTATTGCATCCGGTGGAGGAAAAGTTCTAGATGCTGGAAAACTCATTGCTAATAGACTAAACATACCTTGCATAACAATTCCTCTAAGTGCATCAACATGTGCTGGCTGGACTGCACTTGCAAATATATATTCACCAAAAGGTTCATTTATAAAAGATGAAATCCTAGAGAAATGTCCTAGGTTATTAATTTTTGACTATAGCCTAGTCAGGAAAGCACCCAAAAGAACACTAGCCAGCGGCATTGCAGATGCTCTAGCAAAATGGTATGAAGCTTCAATTAGTAGTGGTAATTCAAATGATAGCCTTGTGCAACAAGCCGTTCAAATGGCAAGAGTTTTAAGGGATCAACTTTTAATTAATAGCAAAACAGCATTGCAAGATCCAAATAGTGATGCCTGGATAAAAGTAGCTGAAGGCTGTGCCTTAACTGCAGGTCTTATTGGAGGAATTGGAGGAGCAAAATGTAGAACAGCTGCAGCACATGCTGTTCACAATGGATTGACACAATTGGATTTCAAAAAGAAATCACTCCATGGGGAACTTGTTGGATATGGAATACTTGTTCAACTGCGTATTGAGGAGCTTTTAAGTAAAAGTCAATTAGCACTTCAAACTAAGAAACAACTTATAGAGTTACTTATAGATTTAGATCTTCCAATAGACATTCAATCTTTAGGGCTAAAATCCTATAAAAAGAAGGAATTAGAAAAAGCATGTACATTTGCATGTCGTAGAAATTCTGAAATGCATAATCTGCCTTTTAAGGTTAATGAAAATACTCTAATGGAAGCTTTACTTGATGCTAACAAGTTGGATTTAATATCAAGTGATAAAAAAAATCTAATCTGTAAAAAGTAATAACATCTTAATGAAGAAAATTTCTACTACTCCTTTGGAAGAATTAAATAAAGTTAAAGCCACCTTGATAGATCCATTAGCCATTCAGATCACAGAATCAATCAATTGGATATATTTAAAAGGAATCTCTTTTAATTCCACTGATCTTTATCCGATTGCAATTATTGGAGAAGGCAAGCCAATATTACTTCTACATGGTTTTGATAGTTGTTTTATGGAATATCGGAGACTAGTTCCTTACCTAGCAAAGAAATTCAAGCTAATTATTCCTGATCTTTTTGGTTTTGGCTTTTGTCCAAGACCTCAAAATGGAAACTATGGTACAGACTCAATAGTTCAGCATTTAGAGCAAGTCCTAAAAACATTGGACTTATCGTCAGGAATAGGGCTTATAGGTGCATCAATGGGAGGTGGTATCGCGATGAAATTAGCAAGGTCCAAACAAGCTGAAATAAATAGACTTTTACTATTATCTCCAGCTGGTTTAACAGGTAAGTCGACTCCAATTCCCTCTCCATTAGATGCCTTAGGTGTTTGCTTCTTAAAACAACGCTTCGTAAGAGAGGATCTATGTAAAAAAGCCTTTTCAAATCCTAAGGACGCAGGAATATCAGAGAAACAAATTGCTTCTATTCACTTGAATGTTCCAGGTTGGAGGCCTTCACTGGCAGCATTTGCAAGAAGTGGAGGGGTAGCAAATTGTGGACTTCCCCTGCCAGCTCAACCTATGAGCGTTTTATGGGGAGCCAACGATAGAATTTTAAATAACAACCTTAGAAAAAGTTGCATGGATCTTCTAAGCTGTCCAAGCCAGGAAATACAAAACTGTGGACATCTTCCTCACATAGACAAACCTGATGTTGTTGCAAGTACCTGGGAATCCAATTCTTATTAATGGATGTTGATAAAAAGCAAAAGACTCCCTTTGAACATCTTTTAGAAACTGGGCTTACATATTGGATAAGAAGTAAATGCAAGTCAATTGGCAGCTTAAAAGTAATTATTAAAGGGCTATCAGTAGGCTTCCCTAACAATCAGGTTTCAGACATAAGTCTGATCGCAAAAGAAGTTAATTTCAAAGATATCCATTTTGAACAACTTAATATAAATGCTGAATTAATCAAAGTTAAACTAAATCTAATAAATAGGAGCAAAGGGTTTTTATCAATAAAAGATGATTTCAACATAGAGGGTCGATTGTCAATGAGTTCAAAAGATATTAACCTAGTACTTTCATCTTTAACATGGTTTTCGTTAAAAGAATGGATCATATCAAGTTTTTTTTCTCAACAAACAAATGTAAATAGCCGAATAAAGAATAATTTACTAATCCTACAAGCATTCGATTCTAATAATAAAAAGAATTTAGAAGAAAAAATCTTTTCACTTCAATCTAAAAGTGGGAACTTATTATTTAGAGATATTAATTCCGGCTATGAAAGAGATTTGCCAATCGATGATTCGATATTTATAAAGGATACTTATTTTTCTAATGATACGTTAAACTTTCTAATCGAATCAACAGTTAAAGCCTAACCAGGTAACAATGGTATTATCAATTTCATAAGGAAATAAACAATTGCTGGTGTAAAAATATAACTGTCGATACGATCCAAAATTCCACCATGTCCAGGCAAGGCATTGCCAGAATCCTTCAGCCCTACATCTCTTTTCATCATTGACTCAATTAGATCTCCAACTATAGAAAAAAAGCCTACAAGAGCTCCAAGCATTGCAATAAATAAAATTCCTATAGGTCCTAGTTTGAGAAATAATCCAGTCAGAAAACCAATTGCCATAGAAGAAACTATTCCAAATAATGCACCTTCAACTGTTTTAGATGGAGATACAGGAGTAAGAGGATGTTTCCCAAAGATCCTTCCAAAATAATAAGAGCCAATATCTGATGCGACTATCATTAAGCAAGAAACAAGAGTAATAAAAAAGCCTACTGTAAATATTGTGGGTAAATGACTAATTAAATGGAATGATGAAAATAAATCGATCTGAGAAAGGTTTCTTAATCTAATCCAATAGCTTGGTAAATATCCTAAATAAAACAACCCAAATATTGAAGTGGCAATATCAGAAATAGATCCTGTAAGAGGTTGTAAGAGTAACCAACCACAAATAGCAGCCCCAGAAAGGGGAACAACTGCATTAGCAAGTTCCCTTGGGAAAAGGCCTTGAGTATCAAAGTAAGTTGTTAAAAGAAGAATTTGACAAGCCAGAAGTGTCGTTTTCGTGGCTGGTCTAATACCTGCAAATTCTGTCATCCTGAAGTATTCAAGAAGAGCTAAATGAACTATTAACCCAAGAGCAAAAGTAAACCAAATACCACCAACTCCTACAATTATTAGGCCAAACACGCCAGCAACAAGGCCGCTAACTATTCTCTTGCTGGAAATACTAGAACTCATTCAAAGTACCACTTTTATTTTAGATGGAATCTGTTCTGGCCAATAGCTTCTTTGGCCAATCATCCAACTAACTAAATCACTATTTAATTTTTCACCTGGAAGGAGGACTGCTATACCAGGAGGGTATGGAGAAATTAACTCAGAAGAAATCCTACCAAATGCGGAATTTAAAGGAACAATTTCCGAATCTGCTTTAAATGCTAAAAGCAATGAAGTATTTAAAGTTTTAATCAAGGGAGAAGGGGGACGCGTAAATGGGGGGAGACAGTTCCTTTCGAGGTTAGAAGAAAGAATTTTATCCCAAGTTAGTTTTAAAAGATTGACCAAACCTTTATGCTTTGCAAACCCTAAGCAGAAAGTTAATGTACCAGGCTCTGGAAGCTCAGCAATTATGCCCCTATTCATTAACCAATGATCAGCGGCTATACCGCTAATTCCAACAGAAGATGTATGCAGAATAAACTTCAAAGGATCTTGATTTTCTAGTAAAGGAAGTCCTTTTTGGCGAAGTTGAAATGAAATATCCTTAGCATTGTCAATCTTATTTTTTAGATTCCTCCTCCCCTCTGTGCTACATAAATCATGCAATGCAGATTCACAAGAAGCCATCAACAAAGCACTAGGGCTAGTTGTTTGCAATAAACTAATTGATCTATCTATAACATCTTGATCTATAAGATCACCTTGTAACCATAATGAGGCTGATTGAACAAGGCCTGGAGCTGATTTATGCAAGGAATGAACAACTAAATCTGCTCCAGCATTTAAGGCCGACTTAGGCAAATCAATATCACCCAAAGAAGATGCAAAATATGTTCCATGCGCCTCGTCAACTAAAACTGGCACTCCAAGCTTATGAATTGCTTTAATTAAAGGTTCTATTTCTTCTGAGTAACCTTGGTAAGTAGGGTTAGTTAGAACAACAGCTGCTATAACAATTTTCTCTTCTTCAAGCTTCTTAAGAACCTTTTTAAACCAAGCCAAAGATGGTGGAAAAAAGTGTCCTCTATCCTCCAAGAAAGGCAAGTCAAACAATACTGGTGATATATCTCCCAATATGCAAGCCTGGATAATACTTCGATGTACATTTCTAGGCATTAAGATGGCCTGTTGAGGCTTGGCAATAGCTAACACAGCAGACTGCAAAAGTCCTGTAGCACCATTAACTCCATACCAACATTTCCTTGCACCAAAAGCCTCAGCAGCCTCACATTGACTCTTGCTTACTGCACCAATACTGCAAGTAGGACTACCAATCTCTGGCAATTCTGGTAAATCCCATACACCAGGTTTATTTCTCAACAATCTTCTTATTCCCATCGACAAACCATTTCCTCTACCATGTGCAGGCAAAAATAAATTCTTGCCTGTTCTGGCGGCTAACAGCTGAGGAAGCCTCATGAAATCAAGAATGATTTTACAAAAGGATTCTCATTCTTCTTTACCTTAAACAATTGAAAACCTCTCATAAAATTAATAAAGACGTTGAAACTATGCCTTACAAGGCTAGACGGGACTTCATATGGCTAATTTTAAGACCATGGATATTGATTCCAAGATTAATTTATATCTTAACTAGCACTTTAATCCTAATAATTAGATTCCTACTCCAAGGTAGCAGTAAGGATAAAAAAATTCAAAAACAATTAGGAGTTTATTTACTAAATACTATAGCAAAGTTAGGTCCATGTTTCATTAAGCTTGGACAAGCTCTTTCCACGAGACCAGACTTAGTAAAAAAAGAATGGTTAGAAGAACTAACAAATTTACAAGATAATTTACCACCTTTTAATCATAAGCTGGCTTTGAATATTTTCAAAGAAGAAATAGGTGATTCAACAGAAAATATGTTTGATTATTTTCCAAATGAACCCATTGCTTCAGCAAGCCTTGGCCAAGTTTACAAAGCTAGAATTAATTCTAAATGCTGGGTAGCAGTAAAGATACAAAGACCAAATTTAAATCATATAATTAGTAGAGATCTTGTCATAATAAGATCAATATGTTGGTTTATAGGACCATTCTTACCTTTAAATTTAGGATTTGGTTTAGATGAAATTATAGATGAGTTTGGGACGAGCTTATTTAATGAGATCGACTATGAGAAAGAGGCTGACAATGCAGAAAGGTTCGCTCAATTGTTTAAAGAAAACAAAGCTATTGAAGTGCCTAGAGTTGAAAGGTTAATTTCTTCTAAAAAAGTAATTACTACAAGTTGGATAGAGGGCACAAAATTAAAGGATAGAAAAACACTTATAGAGCAGAAAATTGATCCAACTTCAATAATAAGAACTGCCGTAATTAGCGGACTTCAACAACTACTTGAGTTCGGCTATTTTCATGCTGATCCTCACCCAGGCAATCTCTTTGCACTAAATGGTAAAACAGGAAGTCTAGGTAAGATTGGTTATGTTGATTTTGGCATGATGGATTCAATTAGTGACAAAGACAGGACAACACTTACTGGAGCAATTGTTCACATAATTAATAAAGACTTTAAATTGCTTGCTGAGGATTTTCAGAGACTAGGATTCTTATCAAGTAAACAGAATTTAAATGATATTTCACCTGTACTAGAAGAAGTCCTAAGTGGAGTGATTGATAAGGATGTAAATTCCCTCAATTTCAAAACAGTCACAGATAAGTTTTCGAACTTAATGTTTGAATATCCATTCAGAGTACCAGCACGTTTTGCTTTAATAATAAGAGCGGTTGTAAGCCAAGAGGGGCTAGCACTTAGACTAGATCCTCAGTTTAAAATACTTAGATTTGCATATCCCTATGTAGCAAAAAGAATCTTAACAGAGGAGAATGAGGAGCTTGTTGAAATACTTATGGATATAGTCTTTGACGAAATGAACTCTATTCGAGTCGAGAGGCTTGAAGGCCTTCTTGAAGTGATTTCAGAGACCTCAAATAACCCTGGTAGAGAATTACTTCCAGTCGCAACAAATGGTCTAAAGTTGTTATTAAGTAATAAAGGTTCTAAAATAAGGAAGAAATTGCTTTTATCTCTAATAAAGAATGATGAGTTTAATCTTGGAGATATGCGAGGACTTCTTCAGTTAATATCAAGGAAATTCTCTCCTCTTAACTTAAGCCAAAACAAAAATTGGAATGTTTAGAAAATTAATATTATAAACATTAAGCAATAACTATCATTAGTATGATCATAAACAAAGATTATTCACTTGATGAGAAAGTACTTAATTATTTACTAAATTAATGAAAGAAAGAATACAAAAAATTCTTAGTAAAAAAGGAGTCTGCTCTAGAAGAAAAGCCGAGGCACTTTTAAGAGAAAAACGAATACATGTAAATGGAAATATCGCATTTATAGGAGAAAAAGCAGATCTCGAAAATGACACAATAAAAGTAGACAATCAAGTTCTTTCAAAGGATATTTCATATAAAGTTATACTAATTAATAAGCCATTAGGAATAATTTGTAGTTGCAAAGATACTCATGGCAGAAGAACTGTATTAGATCTACTTCCTAATGAATTGAGAAAGGGTTTGTACCCTATTGGCAGGCTTGATAAGGACAGCAGAGGAGCATTATTAGTTTCAAACAATGGTCTACTATGCCTAAAGCTTAGCCATCCAAAGTATAAACATAAAAAATCATATGAGGTCTGGATCTCTGGTTCACCAACCAATAAATCAATAAGCAGATGGAGGAATGGTGTATATGTGAATGAACAATTAACAAAACCAGCTATTGTTGATATTTTGAAAAGAGAGCAAGGTAAGACTCTCTTGAAAATAGTTCTTTCAGAAGGTCGAAACAGGCAAATAAGAAGGGTTGCTGCCGAATTGGGTCACAAAGTAATCGATCTAAATAGAGTTGCCATAGCTACTATAAACCTAAGTGGTCTTAAAGAGGGTTCATGGAGAGAACTAGATATTTCCGAATGGGAAAATCTGTTAAAATAAAAATCAAATAAATATATTTATGCTTAGTAAACTAAAGAATTTCCTAAACAATAGAAAAATAGGTCCTAGTGAAAAAATTGTATTAACTAATGATAGTTTATTTTTAGAGTATGCTCAAAAAATAAAGAACCAGAGATTAAGCATTGGCATAACAAAATCTGATCTTTCTAGAAAAACAAGAATTTCAGTTGCAGTAATAGAAGCCATCGAAAATGGATGGACGCATAATCTACCTGAGATAACGTACCTTTCTCCTATGCTAGAAATACTTGAAAAAGAATTGAAATTAGAAAACCATAGCCTTAAGAAACTAATTAAAACTAAGGGAACCAAAGAAGACGTCCATCTAAGCAATCATGAATCTATTTCATCAATACTATTTTCTAAATCACAAGGGATTACAATATACATTATATTTATCCTCTTGAGCATCTTTCTCTTAAATAAATATCAGTTAGTTCTGTCAAAAAATAACCTTCAAACAATTATACCTATCCTATACAATCCAACTGAGCCAAATGAAAAGATTATTAAATCTGTAGATTCTAAAGAGTTGGACTGAAGATTAGATATTGAAATATACTATTAGTCTGAGTATTCTTAAATTATAAAAAATCCTTAAAAATATTATGAACTTCTTTAAAAGACCTACCACTTTTTTTAGACAAAGTACCATATTCCTTTAAAGCTAAGGATAAATCATTATCAAAGTCAGATAGATTCCAATTCCAATTATCTTCGGTTGTACCAGGCGTATTTAATCTAGCTTCATTACCTAAAGATAGAATATCCTGAAGAGGGGAAATAAATAATATTGAATCTGTATACATTCCCATTTCAATTAACTTCCATGACGGAGACTCGAAGTTACCTTTATCTCTCTGAGAAAACCTTTCTTTTATTTCATCACCTTGTTCACCCCACCATCCATTAGTAGTTGCATTATCATGCGTGCCTGTATAAACAATCCATTTATAACCTTTAATGTTTTCAGGTAGATAGGGATTACTTAAATTACCATCAAATCCAAATTGTAAGATTTTCATACCCGGAAAACCAAAATAATCTCTTAAACATTCAACCTCTTCTGTAATAACACCCAAATCCTCTGCTACTAAAGGAAGGGATGGTCCAAAATCATTCTTCAATATTGAAAAAAGTTCTAACCCTGGCGATGGAAGCCAACAACCATTTTCTGCAGTTAAGTGAGAGCCAGGAACAGACCAATATGAATCCATTGCCCTGAAGTGATCTAAACGCAATAAGTCAACTTGCAACCATTGATGTTTCAATCTACTTCTCCACCACTTATAATTAGTGTTTTTATGTACTTGCCATTTATAAACAGGTGTGCCCCAAAGTTGGCCTGTTTCTGAGAAATAATCTGGGGGTACGCCACTCTGGTTTAAAAGATTACCTCCAGGCAAAACTGAAAACAATGTTGGATTCGACCAAACATCCGCACTATTTCTAGAAACATAAAAAGGTAAATCACCAAAAAGAAGAACTCCATTAGCCTGGGCAATTTTTCTTAAAGCTTTCCATTGTCTATTTAAATGCCATTGGAGCAATTTCTGCTCAAGAAGATAATCTTTATATTTACTCTTCCATTCCTCTAATTGATCAAGGTCATGTAATGAAAACTTTTCAGGCCATTCCCACCAAGGCAAACCATTATTTTGGCGACTAAGTTCCATAAAACATACATAATCATCAAGCCAAAATTGACCCAATCTCCATTCATCAAACTCCATATGTTTTTCCAGACTCTGCTGATCCCAATCATTTCTCAAGGCTCTAGCAAGTTTGCTACTACGAAGATTTGCTAAAAGAAAATCTAATTTTAACCTGTTACTAGAACAAAAAGTGTCAGGTAATTCTTTAACAGTCTGCTTGGAAATAAAACCTTCCTCTGCTAAATCATTAGCGTCTAGAAACCATGGATTGAAAGCAAAACTAGAAGGTGAGCTATATGGGGAGCCAGTATCATCTGTTGGAGTTAAAGGTAAAAATTGCCAAACACTTATCTCATTCTGCGATAATAATCTAATCCATTTCCTGGAAGACTCCCCAAAAGTCCCACAAGTGCCTCCAAAAGGCAATGAAGAAAGATGCAGCAAAATTCCGCTGAATCTAGGCTTAGTGAGATTAGAATGTACCATTTATACAAAAATACTAAAAAAAGCACTAAGCTTTCAATAGAATCAGAGAACCACGACAAATCCAATCAAGCTATTAGATAAGGTACCTAGATGAAAATTAAATACCCTGGGAGAGTGATACATATGGTTGGCATATTTATAGCTGGGATATGGTTTTTTAGCACAATTATAAATTCGTTATGGCCAGAAAATATAAAATCTAATCTTTCAAACTTGAAAAGAGATATTGAAATAATAGGGGATTAATATTTGAGGTAATTTAACCTAAAAAGATATAATATAGATAAATAAATTGTCTATAGATATCTAATTACAAATTAAATAAAGAAATAGTTTTTTTCAAGTTCATATATATATCCTCAAGCAAGAAGACTTCATCTAAACTCGCACTTTCCCAGTTGAAATCCTTTTTTAAAAGTTCACTAGGGATAAACCCACACCATGGTAGGCAATCTACAGATCTTTTTCTAGAATCCCATTCCCCGCCTAGTTGAATAATGCCAACTAAAGGAACAGAGTGCGTTTTGCATAAACTGACATGAGCCGATACTGTCCCAGGGATGTGACCAGAAGATGCTGGGGAGGCCAGGAAGATAACAGGCTTTTGCCAATCACCTAAAGATTCTAACCAACTCCCTCCTAATGAATTGCTAATAGCTGCATCACCAATGAGCTGAACTATTTCATTTCGATTCTCAAATTCACTTAAGAAATTATTGGGATTTTCCTCGCAAGAAATCCTAAGCAATTTAGAATTGAAGAACCTTTTTATAGCAAGGGATCCCGTATCCTCAAACGGCTTGGGTATGTCTCCAATTGCAAGAATAAATGGCATATGACAAATCATCGAACGACTACAAGAACAAAGAAAAATTTGGAAAGATGAGCTATGAGCTTTAACATTAAAAATAATGGTTATTGAATGGGGAGACCGTGACTAGTTTTATCACCGCCTCTACTGCTCAAAATTTAAAGACAAATCAGAACACTCAAAGGCTAAAGCTAATAAGTGGCACATCTAATCCAATTCTAGCCAAAGAGATTGCCTCTTACATCGGAATTGAAGATGTTCCACTTGTCTCGAAACGGTTTGCTGATGGAGAACTTTACGTACAAATTCAACAATCTATAAGGGGTTGTGATGTATTCCTAATTCAACCTACATGTGCTCCTGTCAATGACAGTCTTATGGAGCTAATGATAATGGTTGACGCATGTAAACGAGCCTCAGCTAGACAAGTAACAGCTGTTATACCTTATTACGGTTATGCAAGAGCCGATAGAAAAACCGCTGGAAGAGAATCTATTACCGCAAAACTCTCTGCCAATCTGTTGGTTGCATCAGGAGTTGATAGAGTTTTAGCAATGGATCTTCATTCAGCACAGATTCAAGGTTATTTCGATATACCATGTGACCACATTTATGGTTCTCCAGTATTAATTGATTATTTATCGACAAAGGAACTAGAGGAGATTGTAGTGGTATCTCCTGATGTTGGGGGTGTTGCTCGTGCAAGAGCATTTGCGAAGCAAATGAATGATGCACCTTTAGCTATTATTGATAAACGCCGTGCTGCCCACAATATCGCTCAAAGCCTTACTGTAATTGGAGATGTATCAAATAAAACAGCCATTTTAATTGACGACATGATAGATACCGGAGGGACAATATGCGCTGGTGCTGAGCTTTTAAGGAAAGAAGGAGCCAAAGGAGTTATAGCTTGCGCCTCTCATGCAGTGTTCTCTCCTCCAGCAATCACAAGATTATCTGCTGAAGGCCTTTTTGAAGAAGTTGTAGTTACCAATAGTATTCCTATACCAAAAAATCACTGTTTCGAGCAATTAAAGGTTCTTTCAGTTGCAAATATGTTAGGTGAGGCAATTTGGAGGATTCACGAAGAAAGTTCCATAAGTTCTATGTTTAGATAAGTCGACCAAATCAACTATCTTTTATTTTTGTTTTTCTTTTTAATTTCCTTGTCAAGTTTCTTGTACTGGTCCTCAACAGCTTTCTTAACTTCGGACGGTATATCTTTAGGGCAGCGATTAGTAGCATCCGATATCAACATAAACTGGCTACCATATATCAAATTATTTTCTGACAAAGTCTCCTCTTCAAATTGTGGATTGGTGATTTTCTTATCATGCTTTGCTACTAATACATTTACATATGTCCTTACTGCAATTTCTTGAGCCTTCTTAAAATCAACTCCAAGATTTAAAGCATTGCAAATAGTTAGCCCACCGATTACTTTATAAGTAAAGACTTCCTCATTAGTTGCTGCTTTCTTTGTATTGATTTTTTCGTCCGCCATTGCAGAGTCAGATAAAGAAGCAAATGCAATTAAAGGAAAGAAAAGGATGCTAAGAGAAACTCCAGAGAAAGAATGCAGATATTTATTCAATGTTGAGCAGGAAGTTATTTAAATCATACTTTATGGAGTCTCAAACCAATGTGCTTATTTTACTTAATTTATTAGTAATTAAGACTTATCTTCTAATACAGGTTTTAGAACTAAGCTGAGATCCTCTTCACAAGGAAATCTCAACTATTTTCTCATTGTGTGAGTACTCTAGCTTTATATATAGCTAGATCAATAAGTATCTTGCTCAAATAAAAGAGAATGCTTAAAGAATCATGCAGCTACATTTATAAAAAATCTAAATAGGTACGATACAAGTTGTATTCTATCGGAAACTCCAAATATCAATTTTGATAACTACTATTTCTTTCCCATAATCTCCCAGTAAGGATGCTTCAATACCGCCTTCAGTTGGCAAAAAAGGCTTTTAGCTAAAATAAAATTATATTCTAACAAGAGCAATCAGAAAGGACCTCAATTCACTTTTAATATTAAATGGACAATTCTTATACGAAAATCAACCATCTTGTGATTCAAAAATTTTTTTTGGTACAACAGCTATAGTCTATTGTTCGGCCAAAATCCAATATTTCTAATGAACCATTCACGCAAGTCATATAAATACAGATGCTCAATTTCTTAGGAAAACCTCGCGAGAAACGCTTACTAATTCTGGCAGTTTGTTTAAGAACATAAGAAATAGTTACAGATTTCATAAAAGAGTATTTATTTAATTAATAGATTCGCTCGAATTTTACTCATAGTCCCTTAAAATATATGTAAGATTCAACAAGTAGTTCAAAGCTGTGAATAAGAAAACAGCTAATGAGCAAACTAAGCTAAACCTTCTTCTAGTAGCAAATAGAAATCATTTGACTCGTGGTGATTTAAGGTCTCTCATTAGATTCTTAGAATCTGAAGATTGTGGTTTTGATGTAAACCTTCAATTCTCAGATCCTAAAGAACAACCTGAGCTACTAGAACTACATAAACTAGTTGCTATACCAGCCCTAATAAAAATTGATCCTAAGCCGAAACAAATTTTTGCTGGTACAAGTATCTTTGAGCAAATTCAGAACTGGCTGCCAAGATGGGAGAAAGAAGAAGTGCTAATCAGTGGCTTAGGTACAAATGTTAGACACAGTGATGTTGAAACCATTCGAACAAGAAAAGAATTACTTCTAGAAGATGAAAATCTCGTCTTAAGACAAGAGAATGAAACCTTGGCAAATCAAATTGAGTCGCAGGATAGACTATTGAGAATGGTAGCCCACGAATTGAGGACACCGCTTTCTGCAGCTAAATTAGCGGTGCAAAGTCAATCACTTGGTCAAATTGATATAAGTAGATTGCAAGAAGTTATTAAAAGGCGCTTAGACGAAATTGAATCTCTTTCTAATGATCTTCTAGAAGTTGGAACAACAAGATGGGAAGCTTTATGCAATCCTCAAAAAACAAATTTAGCGCACGTTACAGCTGAAGTAATATTGGAACTTGAGAAATATTGGCTAAGTCGAGGAATTGGAATAAGCACAGATATTCCAACAGACCTTCCGAAGGTTTTTGCTGATCAGAGAAGAATGAGGCAAGTATTACTAAACTTAATAGAAAATGCTCTCAAGTTTTCTAAGTCAGGAGACACAGTTGAGATAGGGATACTGCATAGAACTAATCAATGGGTACAAGTAAGTATTTGTGACAAAGGACCAGGGATCCCTAATGATGAACAACAACGGATTTTCCTCGACCGTGTTCGTTTACCTCAGACTTCCAGTCAAACATCCGGCTTTGGTATTGGATTATCAGTATGTAGGAGAATAGTAGAAGTTCACGGAGGGAAGATATGGGTAGTCTCAGACCCAGGCAAAGGATCATGTTTTTATTTCACAGTTCCAGTTTGGGATAACCAAAACAAGTCTTCGCAACCCTTGACGCAGGGCTAGGGTTGACCCTAGTTTTCAAATGTGACTATTGTCACTTTTGTATGATCACGCGGTGGCCCCATCGTCTAGAGGCCTAGGACACCTCCCTTTCACGGAGGCGACAGGGGTTCGAATCCCCTTGGGGCTATTAAACAAGATTCTTATCTTGGCAATTCAATTCAAAAGCAGCCTTTTCGACTGCTAATAGGTTTGTTTTCAAATTTTTTCTTAGGTGTTTTTCGATAAGAGACACAGGCATACCAAAGCAACCCTGAACAATTAACTCATAGGTAAGAGATCTGCGATTCTCAACTGGAGAATGAGAAATTAGCCAAGAGCCCTCAAATCTTCGGAAATCTCCTTTAATTAAAGTAAAAGTTAAAGTCCCATTAGGTTTATCCTCTATGAGGCTAATCAAAACTTCTGCAGAAAAATTTAATCCTAGAAATTCTTGTGATCCAACTTGCTTTATATGCACTTCATTTTCAGTTCTAGAAACAACCTCACTTGAGAATAGGTTTGGTATAAATTCGCTTAGCCTATTGTAATTAGTCAGAACTTTCCATAGAGAATCAAAATCTAAAACAGTTGTCAACTGAGCGGCAAGTCTTCTTGTACCAGCTGGAAGAACTTCCATTGTCTGTTCAATAGTCCTGTTAGTAACGTTTTTAAAATCCTTCCTGCTTGTGGACTTAAGCTCGCTAAACGCTGAGTTATCAAAAGAAGAGATGGTATTAATTTGCTTGGAAATCAATTTTACTTTAGCTAAGACTTCTGAGATCCATGAACATTACACAAAATAATTTCAAATTGTGCGCTTTGATCTAATGTTCAGACTTGTGCCAATCTCAAAACGTGAACTTTGAAAAGGTATATTTCTACGAATAAAGTCCAGATATTGGTATTCTTCTAGCGGTTTTGAATTTTTAATGGCTTATTCGGAAGCAACAGTCCTGGCCGGTGGCCTTGTTCATATTCCAATCTTGATTGGATTAGTTGGTTTTTTTAAAAAATTCCACCGAACTATTACTAGGGGACCTGGTAAAGCAGGTTTAGCAGGAAAAGAGTCCCCTCAGCCCCCTGAGCAGCCTTCTCCCCCGCCCAAAGTGGTTAAGAAGCCTGCACACCCCAATGTGCCTGTCAACACTTATAAGCCTAAAGCTCCTTTTGAAGGAACTGTTACTGAAAATTATAGCCTCCTAAAAGATGGAGCAATTGGACGGGTTAATCACATAACCTTCGATCTATCAACTGGTGATCCACAACTAAGGTATGTAGAAGGCCAAAGCATTGGAATAATTCCTGCAGGCCAAGATGCAAAAGGCAAGCCTCACAAAATTCGTCTTTATTCAATTGCAAGCACAAAATATGGAGATGACTTTAATGAGAACACAGTATCTCTATGTGTTCGCCAACTACAGTATGAGAAAGATGGGGAGATCATTGATGGGGTCTGCTCAACATTTTTATGCGATATAAAACCTGGAGATAAAGTCAAAATAACGGGACCAGTAGGCAAGGAAATGCTCCTTCCAGATGATGAGGATGCAAACGTCATAATGCTTGCAACAGGTACTGGTATTGCTCCTATGAGAGCCTACCTTCGTAAAATGTTTGAGCCAAAAGAAAGAGAAAAGAACAATTGGAACTTTAAGGGAAATGCATGGTTATTCATGGGAGCACCAAAAACTGCCAATCTTTTGTATGACGCAGATTTTGAACATTACAAGTCTAAATTCCCAGAGAATTTTAGATATACAAAAGCGATAAGTCGGGAACAACAAAACACAAAAGGTGGCAGAATGTACATTCAGGACAGGGTTCTCGAATATGCTGATGAAATTTTTACCTTAATTGAAAATCCCAAGACGCATATATATCTTTGTGGTCTAAAAGGAATGGAACCTGGAATAGACGAAGCAATGTCTTCTGCGGCAGCATCCAAAGGTATAGTCTGGTCTGAATTAAGACCTCAGCTTAAGAAAGCTGGCAGATGGCATGTTGAGACTTACTAATTTAAATTTCACTATCAATTGAGTAATCACTCTTTATCTTTCAATTTTATTTTGAAAGATAAAGAGTTTTTTCTATCCCAGAAATAAATCTAATTTTGGTGATCTGAGCACAAATCATAGCAAGATCTCACTGACCAATTTGAATTTAATTATTAGTGATATTTCCAATCAAATGATTGAATCTAAAGATGATACAGGCAACTAACCCCTTAAGAATTGGTCTTAGGCAAGAAAGAGTTGTTTCCCCTCAGTGTTTAGTGATTTTCGGTGCAAGTGGAGACTTAACACATAGAAAACTTGTGCCTGCTCTCTTTGAGCTTTTCAAGCAAAGAAGACTTCCCAGTGAGTTCGCCTTACTAGGTTGCGCAAGGCGCCCTTGGTCTGATGAGGAATTTAGAAATAAAATGTCTAAATCTCTTGAAAAAGAAATCCGACAAAGCCCTAAGGAATGGGAAGAGTTTTCTAATCGTCTTTTTTATGAGCCAGTTAATCTTGAACACCCTGAAGACGTTATAAAACTAAGAAGTAGATTAGAAGAAATTGATAAGATAAAAGCCACTCATGCAAATAGAACATTCTATTTGTCTGTAGCCCCTAAATTCTATGCAAGTGGATGCAAGTCTTTAGCTGAGGCTGGACTTTTAAAAGATCCCATAAGAAGCAGAGTCGTTATAGAAAAGCCTTTTGGTCGAGACTATAGAAGCGCGCAAAGCCTAAATAGAATTGTCCAAAATTGTGCTCTTGAAAGTCAGGTGTTCCGTATTGATCACTACCTTGGCAAAGAAACTGTCCAGAACATATTAGTTCTAAGGTTTGCTAATACAATTTTCGAACCAATTTGGAATAGGAATTATATTTCAAATATTCAAATAACCTCTTCTGAAACAGTTGGAGTAGAAGATAGGGCAGGGTATTACGAAAGTTCTGGTGCATTAAGAGATATGGTTCAAAACCATTTAACACAAATGCTTGCAATTACAGCAATGGAACCACCTGGGCACTTTGATCCTGAAGCTATAAGAAATGAAAAAGCAAAGGTTCTACAAGCTGCTCATTTAGCGAATGAATTAGAGCCATGGAAATGTTGTGTAAGAGGTCAATACTCAAAAGGGGGCTCTAAATCAAACCCATTACTTGGCTATAGAGATGAAGTTGGGGTTGATCCGAATAGCACGACTGAGACTTATGTCGCCATGAAACTTTTTATTAATAATTGGAGATGGCAAGGCGTGCCATTTTATATCCGAACAGGAAAACGGTTAGCCAAGAGAACTAGTGAAGTTGCTCTTACTTTTAGAGAGGCTCCAGTACACCTTTTTGATGCCGCAGGTGGCACCCCAACATCAAATCAATTGATACTAAGGATCCAACCTAATGAGGGAGCTGAATTTAAATTTGAAGTCAAATCACCTGGATCTGGAATGAGAAGCAGACCTGTAGAAATGGAATTCTCTTATGATGAATCTTTTGGAGAACCTTCTGATGAAGGATATGTAAGATTACTGGCTGATGCAATGTTGGGCGATCCAACGCTTTTCACTCGAAGTGATGAGGTGGAAGCAGCATGGCGTTTATATACTCCTTTATTAGAAATGATTGAAGATAGCCCATGGCAACTGCCAACTTATCCTTATGAATCTCGCACTTGGGGGCCAACACAATCTGATGAATTACTAGCTAAAGATCACTTGCTTTGGCGAAGACCATAATTTCTGATCATTAGAAAGCTTTTAATTCCCAAGAAGACAAATGTCACCACAATTAACTCTTCAGACTCCTCTCCAAATACCTCCTCAAGAGATTCCAGGATACCTCCAAAAACTATGGTCTCAAGATCAATCTGATAACAAAGGGGCCAATACATTTTGCTTGCTGGTGTGGCACCCAGCGTGGATGGAACAAAAATTAGTTAACACTGGCAGAATCAATGGTCCTGTTATTGGAGTTCAACGCAGTGACCTAATTGAGGAAGCAAGAAAAATTGTTTTAGAAAAAGATCTCCCACATTCAACTCCGCCACTAGATAAAGAAGTTTTCAACTCCTTTAAAACAACTAACATTTCAAAACAACCTGAAGATCTAAGGGGTCAGCATATTGATTCTGCAATAAGCCAATTACAGCCAAGAAGACTTATAACACTTGCTCCAAATTTAGAGCAAGGTCATGATTTGGAAACTCTCGTTGCAGCTTATTGCCCCTTACCAGAAGAAGGTGGGGACAATTCTGCCTGTGGGGATGTAATAGTTCTCAAAGGCGATAGGAATTCCCTTAAAGAAGGTCTTTGCATTGTTGAAGAACTAATACCAGAAGATCTTCCATCATGGCTTTGGTGGAATGGCAGTTTGGACGAAGATCCTGAAATTCTAAGCCAACTTGCCTTACCACCAAGAAGAATCATTCTTGATAGTGCTCTAGGAGAACCATCTCACTGTTTAAATGTCCTCCAAGAAAGAATTAAAAGTGGTCAAGCAGTTAATGATCTCAATTGGCTAAGGCTAAGAACCTGGAGAGAGACCCTAGCTATGGTTTTCGATCCTCCTAACCGCAGAGATTCACTATCAAATATCATTAATCTAGATATTGATATTCAAGGAGATCATCTTGTCCAAGGTCTACTTTTGGCTTCATGGATAGCAGACAAGCTTGGATGGGAATCAACCTTAGAAGTCGAGAAAGAAGGCCAAGGTTATAGAACTAGATTCAAGCGTCCAGACAATTTAATGGTGAATTTTCGTTTAATGCCTTTACCTCTAGGAAATCCAAGCATTAATCCTGGGCAAATAATTGGCTTACGTTTGATCTGCCAATCAACAAAAAACGAGAAAGTTGGTTTATGCGTAATACTTGCATCTGAATCAGGCGAATGCATGCGTCTTGAAGCAGGGGGTGTCGCAAGCATGGAATTACTTGAAGAAGTTGTTCCTTTACAAAACAGCCCAGCAGAAAGAGACGTAGCATTGTTGCTTGAGAGTAGTAGAGGCTCAACTAGTCCCTTACTTAGCAATGCCACTCCAATGGCAAGAAAATTGCTTAATCTAATTGAATCACAAAAATAATTCCTTAGAAATCTAAATTAGCCCTTATGGCATTTGTAATTGCAGCACCTGCAAGTAACAATGGCAAAACTCTTATAAGTCTTCTGCTGACATCTTGGGTAAGGAGGAATGAGAAAAATATTCAGACATTCAAGGCTGGTCCTGATTACCTTGATCCCCAGCTTTTAAGTGCAGTTTCTAATAGACCATGTAGAAATTTGGATCCAATCCTAACTGGAAAAGATTGGGTGGTTAATAGTTTTAATAGTTTTGGATGCTCTGCAGATTTTGCTTTTGTAGAGGGAGTAATGGGCTTGTATGACGGAATAGGCTCCTCAACAAAAGGAAGTACAGCAGAGTTGGCTAAGCTCCTAGATCTTCAGATTGTGCTCGTCGTAAATGCCAATAGCCAAGCTGGTTCTATCGCAGCATTGATAAAAGGTTTCAGAGATTTCGACAATAAAATAATTCTTTCTGGAGTTGTTTTAAACAAGGTAAACAGTCAGCGGCACAAAGAATTGCTAACTGAGGCACTTAAGAACATCAACGTCAAAGTACTGGGATGTCTTCCTAAAGAAGAATGTCTTTCCATCCCAAGCAAAAACCTTGGACTTCTTCCAGCCAACCAGATAGAAGGTCTTAGTAATTTAATAAGTAAGTGGGCAAAGATCGCAGATAAATGCCTAGACATGGATTCTTTTATATCATTACTTAAGGCACCAAAGAGATCAGAGACTCCTGGAAAACTTATATTTAATCAAATCGATAAAATAACGCTCAAAGAAGGTACTAAAATTGCAATCGCAAAAGATAAAGCTTTCCATTTTAGATACTCAGAGACTAATGAATATCTTGAGGGGCTTGGAATTCATTTGGTTGATTGGTCTATACTTAAAGATCAAAAAATCCCTAAGGGTTCAAAAGGCCTAATAATTCCAGGGGGCTTCCCCGAAGAGTTTGCTGAAGAAATTAGCCAGTGCAAAAATAGTCTTAATTCAATAAGAGAATCTTTTGGCAAGCTTCCTATATATGCAGAATGTGGAGGGATGTTAATACTAGGAAATAATTTATATGATAAAAATGGCAATAAACATCTAATGGCCAACCTACTACCTTTTAATTCGAAGGAAGGAAAGCTATCTGTTGGCTATAGAGAAATTAAAGCTTTAGCTAATGGACTTTTATTAAAGAAAGGACAAGTATTAATGGGACATGAGTTTCATCGGTGGAAATTGGATTTACATCAAACTAGAAATAGCAACAAAATAATCAATCAGGCAACACAATTTAAATATCTCTGGGAAATAAAAGGCTGGGGACTGAATAATTTAAAAGAAGGTTTTGGTAACAACTTACTCCATGCAAGTTGGATTCACCTTCATTGGCCAAGTTCTCCTATTATAATTTATAATTTTCTAAATAAAATTGATTCAGTTGTTAATTAACAAACAAAGTTAAGGCTAATATTCTCACTCCAATGATTAGTTATAGAGTTAGCTGAATTAGATCCTGCCAACCATACTTCTTCACTTGCTCTTGATATCGCAACATAAGCTAGTTGTCTTCTTAAAGATAAATCTCTGGCATAAAAGATATCAGAAGCAATAAAAACCTCTTTAAAAGTACTTCCTTGACTTCGGTGAACAGTTAAAACAGATGCTGGGCCTAAAGAAGCAAATGAATCTCTAATAAAAAAAAATGATTTCCAAAGATTTCGAGCTTCTTTCTTAGACAAAGTTTTTGCCTTATTGGAAAGATTATGCATTAATCTTTCCAATAAGGCTCGGGATTCTGAACCCACTTCTGGCATAAGTCTTATTGTTGAACTTGAATTACCAACAACAACCTTTGCTCTTAATGTTTTAATTTCAGGAATATTAAAAATACCTTGATCTGCCAAATCGAAATCAGAGCAATTGTAAATCTCTGTACTTACGTCTTCTACAACAAATTCAGTATTAGAACCAAACAGGATACCAGGTTCTTCCTCAGCTTCATCACCTTCAATAGAAGCAGGTGTCATAATAGCTCTTCGACTAATCAAAACTTCCCCTGGCAATACAGACATTTGGTCAGCCATTTCACCATGTACCGCTCTCCTTGCATGAGGCACTAATCGCTCTACAAATCTATTTGTATAGCAAAGAATCCTTGCAGCATCTGGATTATTCTTTTCAGCAGCATTTCGCAAAGCAACTTGTGCTTTGTCAAGCCAACTTTGTTGATCCAAGGAACATATCAAGCCTTGTTCCGAACTAATAATTGGGAAACATGGAGGTTGAGTACATGGAAAGGTTTCTTTTCTAATCAGATTCGCTAATTGAAGGACAGGGCCTCGATGCCTAATCACCTCATTAAGACTGGATTTCTCTACTCGTTTCATTAAAAATACGGCACTGCTATCTTCGCCAACGGGAGGAAGCTGAGCAGGATCTCCAACAAAAACCAAACGAGTTTTGTATTCATGAGCACAACTGATAACAATCTCTAGCAAACTGCTATCAATCATGGAAGCTTCATCAATAAGAACTAATCCAAGCTGATCTAAAGATTTATATGTTTGGCTAGTTTTCTCACAAATTTCCAAATCGCCTTTTCTTTTTAGCCTTAGTCTTAGGAGTCTATGAATAGTTGATGGATACCAACTTGCTCTAAGCCCTTCATTAGCAATGGCCTTACGTAAAACTCCTACGGCCTTATGCGTAGGAGCAGCAACGGTCCAACAAATTTCCTTATCTTCAACAATCTTTAAAAACCTTGTTGCTAAATGTGTCTTTCCACTTCCTGCAAAGCCATTTAACAGGAAGGGTTCTCTAGTTTCCTTCTTATCTAACCAACTAACAAATTTCTCAAGCGCTTTTTTTTGATCAGAGCTTAAAACATATTTCTTCTTCACCCTAAAATCAATCCAAAGTCATTAAGAACATGAAGAGGAGAGCCAATTAAAGCAATTCCAGGCAAAGCCACTGCTGGCCCAATCAAACTCCCAATCAAAACCTCTATTCGAGAATGTCCAAGTGATTCCTTCAAAGGAGAATCAGGGAAAGATGGCCAATTTTCAGCGGGAAGTTCATTAACACGAGATGCGATCATTCCTGCAGATCTTCTTACTCCACTAGCGTCATACATAACAATAAAAGCCAAGGCAGAAGCAATGGCAAAAGCGGGATGGTCAAAGCCAAGCTCTAAGCCAACTCCTGAAGCAGTCCCAGTAACGAGCGCAGAATGGCTCGAAGGCATCCCACCAGTTTCAAGAAGAACAGAGGGCTTCCATCGCTGAAAAAATATTAATTCAACAAATAGTTTTGAGAACTGTGCCAAACCACAAGCCAACAATCCCCATGCAAGAACTGAGTTGTCAAGTAGTTCTTTGAAAGATGGTGTTGAAAACAAATCTGCGAGATAATTCATCTATCTCTATTAATAATGTAATCAGCTAAGGCTAAAAGAGGAGCAGCTTTTTCATTCCAAGGTTGTATTGCATCTTTAGCCCTCTCTATAAGATCTTTAGCTTTATTTCGAGATTCATCTAGACCAAGCAGTTTTGGGTAAGTAGTTTTGTCAGCTATTAAATCCTTACCTGCTGTTTTACCTAAAACCTCGCTACTTGAAGTTACATCTAGGATGTCATCAATTATTTGGAACGCTAATCCTATGCTATTAGCATAAGTTCTTAGTGATTCTATTAATTTTTCTTCTGCTCCTCCAATTAATGCGCCACAAACTACAGAAGCCTTAAGGAGAGCTCCTGTTTTATGTATATGAATAAATTCAAGAGTATCTAGATCAACATCCTTTCCCTCACATTCTAAATCTTCAACCTGCCCTCCGACTAAGCCTGGAGCCCCTGCGACTAATGAAAGTTCTGCAATTACTTTCAACAATCTCTCAACTGGAACATTAGGACTTCTTAAAGAAACCATTTCGAATGCCCTAGTCAAAAGCGCATCTCCTGCAAGTATGGCGATAGCATCACCAAAAACCTTGTGATTTGTTGGTCTACCCCTTCTTAAATCATCATTATCCATAGCTGGCAAATCATCATGAATCAATGACATTGTGTGGATCATCTCTATTGCTACTGCTGTGGGCATAGCCCTTTCAGGATTTTCTCCTGTCATCTCGCATGCAGATAAACATAGAATTGGACGGAGTCTCTTACCACCAGCAAGAAGGGAATAACGCATTGCCTCACGAAGCTGATTGGGTCTTTCAGGCCCCAATGCAGCATCTAGAGCAGCCTCTACACTATTTCTAGCTTTAGCTAGATAAGCGGTGAAGTCAGAAGAAGACATGACTGCTTCCGCCATGAATAAATAATAATTAGTTAATTCTCTCAGGATTAATGCTTTATGGGAGCAAATCACTAACAGTAGAAGACAAACCGCAATGGAATTGCCATCTATTTACAGTATTAACAAGCAACATCGCCACTGTCATAGGGCCAACGCCGCCTGGGACAGGAGTCATTGCCCTAACCTTAGAAGCTACTTCTTTAGCCCTTACATCACCACAAAGTTTGAATTTTGATTCTATTAGATTTGTTGATGTTGGGATTCTGTGAATCCCAACATCAACAACAATGCAAGCAGGACTTACATGTTCACAACCAATCAGATTAGGTTTCCCTGCAGCTACTACTAACAAATCAGCCTGATTGGTTAACTCGGCAAGATTAAGCGTCTTTGAATGAGCAACAGTTACAGTTGCATTAGCAGCTTGAAGCATCAAAGCCATAGGCTTCCCAACAAGTATGCTACGACCAATTACTACAACCCTTTTACCTTCTAAATCAATATTGTTGTAACGAAGCAAAGCCATAATTCCTGCAGGCGTGCAAGAGCGGGGCCCCTCCTCTCCTTTTATTAACCTTCCTAAATTAATAGTATGGAGGCCATCAACATCCTTTTCAGGGTCAATCGCTTTTAAAAGTCTTGTTTCGTCAAAGTCATTTGGCAAAGGCAACTGCAACAAAATGCCATCTACGTTTAAATCATTATTCAAGGAAACAACAGTTCCTAGAATTTCGTCAAAAGAAGAATCCTCTTTTAGATGGAAGATAGAGCTATCTATTCCGACTCTCTTACAGGCCTTCTCTTTATTTGAAACATAAACACCACTAGCTGGGTCTTCACCAACTCGAATAACTGCAAGCCCAGGTCTTCTGCCAGCAATAATAGAGAGTTGATCAATATCTTGCTTGAGCCTTATTTCCAACTCTGCTGCAAGTTTTTTACCATCTAGAATGATTTCCATAAGAACAAATTAAATTGAATACGGCATGCTGCCAATAGATCGCTAACTTTATAAAGGGCTACAAATATCCTGTGCCAAAAATTCCCAGCTTAAAAAGCATTTGGAGAAACTGGTTAATAAGCCAGTCACCAGCAAGGGCTCTAATGCCTTGGTCAATTGCTAACAAGACGACACTAATAATAATCTGTCTCTTAATAGCAATTATATCTAGTTACAAACTATTAGCTGTTCCTGACTTAAAGCCAGGGGATTTATCCACATTTGATGCTATAGCGCCCAAAGATGCTCAAGTAATTGACAGTGCCGCACTTCAACAAAAAAGATCTGATCTCATACCGCGAACCTCAGTACAAATAATTGATCAGAGTCAATCACTAAAACTAAAGCAAGAGTTAATAGAACAGCTTAAGGAGTTAGAACTAGTAGCTGAAAGCAATGACTCCGATCGCATAGGACCTATAAATTTATCCATTCAAGAAAGAAATTGGATAACAATTCAATCAAAAGCAAAAAGAAATATATGGAACAAAGAAATTATTTCTTTGGCTGAAAGAATGCTTAGTCAAGGTATTATCAAGACATTAGCTAATGATCAACTTATAGAATCAGCTTCTTTTCATTTATCAAGATCTGAGATAGAAAATCCTGCTATAACTATAGGAAGTAAGTTAATTGCAAATACTTTTTACGGGAAAAGCAACCTACGCCATGATCCTGGTCGGAGCCAACAATTGCTTGAAGAATTAATCACCAAGCAAGGAATACCGAATATAGATGTAAAAAAAGGAGACTTAATAATTCAGAAGGGTGAGCCTATTACACAAAAAAGATATGACGTTCTTGATTACTTTGGACTTATAAGTAGAAGTCCAAAGCCAATGGAGTGGTTCTTTAGCTTTAGTGAAGCAATAGTTAGTTGCTCAATCTTAATATTAATAATGAGGAGAGAGAAGCCTTCACTTAAATCTAGACATGCATTGTTAGCCCTTGTTTTACTACTTTTTGCACAAATCGCTAAAAGTTGGTTTGGAGCAGCAATTAGTCCTTTGCAAATACTTGTTCCCCCAACACTGTTGCTTTCACAGGGAATTGGCACATTATCAGCATTAGCATGGATGTCAGTTGGAAGTTTATTGTGGCCAGTATCTGTAAGTGGAATAGGAGAAGGAAGATTAATAATTGCTGCTATTACAGCTTCTATCGTTGCATTTCAAGGCGGTCGAATGAGGAATAGAGCTCAGTTACTTCAGATAGCAGTTTTGCTGCCATTTAGTGCTCTTTTACTGGAATGGGTCTTATTAGAAACAGAGTTAACGCCTTCTAACAGTGCTTGGGGGAGATTGGCACCAAATTCAGAAATATTGATAACAGAAGCATTAGTACTAGGAGCAATGTTAATGATTACTATTTTAATTTTACCTATTCTTGAAAATACCTTTGGTTTATTAACTAGAGCACGCCTTCTAGAACTTGCAGACCAAGAAAGACCCTTACTTAGAAGATTATCAAGAGAAGCATCAGGTACTTTTGAGCACACTCTAATGATATGTAGCCTAGCTGAAGAAGGTGCTAGAAGTATTGGGGCAGATGTAGATCTTATAAGGACAGGAGGGCTTTATCACGATATTGGGAAGCTTCATGCTCCAGAGTGGTTTATAGAGAATCAAGAAAATGGAATTAATCCTCATGATGAACTTAATAATCCCTTCACAAGCGCAGAAATTTTACAAGCTCACGTAGACGAAGGCTTAAAGCTTGCCAAAAGACATCGTCTGCCCACCCCAATAGCCGATTTCATACCTGAGCATCAAGGAACATTAAAAATGGGATTTTTTCTTCATAAGGCTAGGGAGAAAAATCCTAATGTTCCTGAAAAATCGTTCCGCTATAAAGGACCAATTCCACAATCAAAAGAAACAGCTATTTTAATGCTTGCAGATGGATGTGAGGCATCACTTAGATCATTGGATTTATCAACAGATGAGGTCAAGGCTAATTTAGCAATCAGACGAATCATTGAATCACGACAGTTAGATGGCCAACTTCTTGATAGCTGTCTATCAAGAGCAGAAATAGAACTAATAATTAATGCTTTTATTTCTGTGTGGAAAAGGATGCGACACAGAAGAATAAAATATCCAATGTTCTCAAAAAAATCTTTTTTCCCTGCCTAAGTATTTTTCAATTATAGAAGTCTAAAGATACTGATTTCTAAATAACAATTAAAGCCTTATATTTCTTCTATGTACTGGCAAAACCCAATAAATTAAACCAAGTAAATTAAGAATCGCAATTATTAAGCAAATTCCACTTAAGCCAAAAAGATCGTTCTCTAATAGCAAGCGAATAATTCCATATGGTAAGGCAGCAGCGATAACCATTGATGTCGAGACTATAGACATTATTATCCCCCATCTTCTTTCTGCTAGGAGTCCAGCAGAAGCAACTATCCCAACAATTGCTGAGGGCCAAGCAAGGCTAATGGCAATACTTAAATTAGCTATTTGCAATGAGGTTTCTGAGCTTAAAACATAAGCAATCGATGGCAGTGCTATAACATTTGAGAGAAGGCCTAGCCATGAAAGTGACCAATAACCACGAAAACCTGTACTCATAAAAATTGCAGGTAATATCAACTAAAAATAACTAAAAAAACTACTTTGATCATATTAGAATAAGTGATTGAAACTATCGTAAAAACTAAAAAGCAAATAAACAAGTTTAAAATTTAAAACCTTTAAGCTAAGAGCAATTCAGGCAATTGAATAAGAAAACATTCCAATTCCTATTAGTTGTTTTAATGAGATATGTTCTTATAAATCTTAAAAATTTAATTTAAAGGCTTGATTACGAATACTGAACCGTTCTCCATGAGCCATTAGAAGTCAATACTTCAATACCTAGAGAAGTATCACTTAGCAAATGACCAAGGTTGTTTTTATTAGCAGACCAACTGTTTGCTGCTTTAATGGCAGCGTCCATTGAATCATAAGGTGTATCTAGCACTGGATGGGGCAATCCATCATGGCCAACCAACCTATAAACACTAGCTTTTATTGTCAATATGACCTCCTAAGGAACAAACACCAATAGAAACTATAACCCTATAGAGATAAAGTGCATAGACAAGAATTACCTAATTCTAGATTAGGTAATTTTAAATCTTTGCCTCTACAACATCATCTTGTGGATGAATAGAAGAATTCTTGACTGAAGAAACAAGTCGGTTAAGGGCATTTATGTAAGCCTGAGCAGCAGCTACAACAACATCAGTATCGGCTGAGTGTCCTGAAAAAATCTTCCCATCACGTCTAAGCCGAATTGTAACTTCTCCAAGAGCATCAATTCCTTCTGTAACCGACTTTACTGAGAATTCAATTAAGTCATTAGGCTCGCAAGTTAAATCTCTTAAAGCCTTGCAAACCGCATCTACTGGTCCAGTGCCTAGAGCGACAGCTGTCTTCTCACATCCATCCTGATCAGTAATAGTTACTGTGGCAGTTGGTTTTAATGCATTTCCACAACTAACCTGTACTAAATGAAGCTGAAAGCGCGAGTCTGGTTGCATTGCCTGTTCACTAACTATTGCTTCAAGATCTCTATCGGTAATTTCTCTTTTACGATCAGCTAAATCCTTAAATCTTGCGAAAGCATCGTTTAGGTCTTCTCTCGTAAGGTCATAACCAAGATCCTCAAGTCTTGCTCGAACAGCACTCCTTCCACTCAATTTCCCAAGAGATATTCTGTTATCACTAAGTCCAACAGTTTTTGCATCTACAATTTCGTAAGTTAAGCGATTTTTTAAGACTCCATCTTGATGAATTCCGGACTCATGAGCAAAAGCATTAGCTCCGACAATTGCCTTATTAGGCTGAACAATCATGCCAGTAAGATTAGAGACTAACCTTGAAGTCTTAGTGATTTCTTCTGTGCGTATAGCAGTCAAAGGAGTAGGACTCTCTGATTTCTTACCAAAGTAAGGGTTGAAATATCTTCTCCTTACATGAAGTGCCATTACCAACTCCTCTAAAGCAGCATTTCCGGCTCTTTCTCCAATACCATTGATAGTGCATTCAAGTTGTCTCGCACCATTTTTTACTGCTTCTAGAAAATTTGCTACAGCAAGTCCTAGGTCGTTATGACCATGCACTGACAAAATAGCTTCATCAATATTAGGAACATTCTTATTAATGCCAAGAATCAACTCTCCAAATTCAGCTGGGGTTGTATAGCCAACAGTATCAGGAATATTTATAGTTCCAGCTCCTGCTTTAATTGCACTTTCTATTACTTGATATAAAAACTCAGGTTCACTTCTTGCAGCATCTTCACAAGAAAACTCAACATCATCGCAGAGGGATTTTGCATAATGAACCATTTCTGGAACAATCTTGAGAACATCTCCCCGTGTCTTTCTAAGTTTGTGTTCTAAATGAATATCACTTGTAGCAATAAAAGTATGAATACGTTTACAAGGTGCTGGCGAAATCGCCTCAGCACAAGCTTTAATATCCGCCGATGATGCTCTAGCAAGACCACAAATTATAGGGCCATCTACTCCGCCTACTTGTTCAGCAATTCTCTGCACAGCTTTAAAGTCCCCTTGACTTGCAAAAGGAAATCCAGCCTCTATGATATCTACCCCCAATCTTGCAAGCTGCTGAGCAATAGCCAATTTCTCTTCCAAATTTAAGCTCGCACCTGGAGATTGCTCACCATCTCTTAGTGTTGTATCAAATATAAGAACTCGGCCTGGATCCTTGGCCATTGAAATTTCCTTTATTAATTCAATAATGTTTTTATTCTAACTAGATTTCTATAAGATCCTAAATTCAACAAATCTGTTTTTAGAACTTGAGAAAAGGCAAACTGGCAATAGTACTCCATGCTCACCTCCCATACGTGAGGTCAAACAAGCCTGGCTCATTAGAAGAAGACTGGTTCTTCCAGGCTCTGATGGAATGTTATCTACCTCTCCTTAGGGTCCTTGAAGATTCTTCTAGCGCAAATAATCAAAATCCAAAGCTAACTATTTCGCTTTCGCCAACGCTGCTTTCTCTTCTTAATGATCAAGACCTAAAAGATAGATTCCCTTACTGGTTAAAAACAAGGTTAAATATCCTAAAAAAAGTTAACAAGGATCAAGTAGATTCTGCCAATTCCTTGGCAGACAATATAAGCATTCAGCTATCTGATTGGTATGCATGTAAAGGCAATCTAATTAAGAGATTCTCAGATTTGATGGAGGCTGATGTTATTGATATTCTTACATGTGCTGCAACCCATGGATATCTCCCTCTATTAAGAGAAAACACTGAATGTGTCTTTGCTCAACTATCCACTGCAGTTAAAGAACATATACGTTTCTTTGGAGTTAATCCTCAAGGAATTTGGCTGCCTGAGTGTGCATACTTCGAAGGTTTAGACAAAATAATGGTGGCCAATGGTCTTCGCTATTCAATACTTGATGGGCATGGTGTCCTTCACGCTAAACCTAGGCCTAAATACGGTATATATGCTCCAATTTGCACCAAAAATGGAGTTGCTTTTTTTGGGAGGGATAGTGATTCAACCCTGCCTGTATGGTCCTCAAAACAGGGCTACCCAGGAAATTCAAAGTATAGGGAATTCCATCGTGATCTAGGCTGGGATCTTCCAATAGAAGCTTTAAGAAAAATAGGGATTGAAGAGCCTAGACCATTAGGCTTAAAACTTAACAAAGTTACAGCCCAAAACATCCCTCTTAAAGATAAAGCTTTTTACAAAGCTGAAAAAGCAAACATACAAGTAAAAGAGCATGCAAAAGAATACTTATTAGGAAGAAAACTTCAATTTAATAATCTTTTTAAAGCTATTAATCAGGAACCTCTGTTAGTTGCACCATTCGATGCAGAACTTTTTGGCCACTGGTGGTTTGAGGGACCAAGATTTTTATCTGAGCTCTTTAAGCAATCTGGAGAACAGAATATTGAATTTACCAAATTAAATGATGTATTAAAAGAAAATCCTAGAATACAATTATGTGAGCCATGTCCATCTAGCTGGGGGCAAGGGGGCTTCCACAAATACTGGCTTAATGAGAGTAATTCCTGGCTTATCCCAGAATGGAGTAAAGCAGGAAAGTCAATGATTCAAAGGTGCAACAATGGTGTTAAAAATGAATTTGAGTTAAGAGTTATTCAACAAGCTGGTAGAGAATTACTTCTATCACAATCTTCAGATTGGAGTTTTATTCTAAAGGCCGGAACGACAACAGAACTTGCTAAGGAAAGAATACATAGACATTTAACAAGATTCTGGCTTTTGATCAATTCATTAGATAATGAACAAGAATTACCTCAATCAAAATTAATAGAACTTGAAAAAGAAGATTGTATTTTCCCTCTGATACATGCTAATGATTGGAAGAAATACCAAAGCGATCTAAGAATTAAAGAATAACAATTCCAATCATCCCTAACTTTACTTTTAAAGGTGAAATAGCAAACAGCCTTAACATCACAAAAATCAACTTGTGAAATGGAAGGGTGTTCGCCAAGAATCTTGACCAATCATCTTTAGGAAGTCTAAAAAATGTCGCGAAGAAACTTCTCAAGAGAGCTTCATCAAAGCTCATTAAGCGTTTTAGACCAAATTGATATAAACGATGTCTTTGAACAAGTTCAGTAGTCCACAAAACATTCCAACCTTTTTGCGCCAACTTTTCGGAATCCAATGCTGGTTCTATAGACATACATTCTGACAATTTCTTTGCAAGTTCAGGCGCTCGTCTCAAAAGAGCCCCGACCATATAACCAGAAGCTGGATGCACCATGCTTGCTGAACCTCCAAAAGCAAGTAAGGGTTGATTTCGATAAGGCAAAGGTAAATTCATTGGGAATAAACAATATTCTTCATGAGAGACTTCTTTTATTGCTATTCCACGGCTAGAGAGCCTAGCCATTAAACGATTTTTCAATGTATCCCATGAGACAGGGGGATAGCAGGCAAGTGAAGTCTCCTCAACAAAAAATAAATCCTGACCAAAGTCCATAGCATAAAGAAAGGAAGGTGGTTCTTTTAATTCTTGTTCAGTTAAATGATTAGATCTAAAATCCATAAGAACAAATTGATTACTATTAACTGGTGGGGCACTGAACCGAGCGACAACGCCATATGCTGCTTGCTGAGCAACCTTGCCTTGATATGGCCTTTTTATGAAAGGACTCCTATGACCACTAGCATCAATAACTATTCGCGCTCGATACTTATTGCCAGAAGTGCATAAAACCTCTGTAATTTTATCTACAAATACAATATTTTTTGCTGTTTCTATTGCCCAATCTAGGTTTTCACATCTATCTAATAATGCCTTCTGAAAAGCTGCTTGATCAAAAAGACCATAATCAAAATTATGGGAAGTTGGAATAGCTCCTTCTTCATCCTTTCCATGTCCAAAATAACTAACAGTATTTTCCCAACGATGACCTAACAAAGAAGCCATCCCAAGAGATTCAAGTTCTTCTGCCCAAATACCATAAGTATTGGGCCAAGGTTCCTTTGGTGAATGAGAGGCTAATGCACTTACTTCTAGACCTTGTTGAATCAACTCAGAAGCAATACAAAGGGCAGCAGGTCCTGCTCCCATCACTAATACATCTGAACAATTTTCCAATTTCAATCTATAGATATATTGTCTACTTCAGCATCATTATTAGATTTTGAAGAATCTTCACTTGATTCTTGTTGATCTTGTTGGGGTGGAACCAGGACAACTTCCGCCAAGTGATCACCTGAATCTAGGCGCTGCAATCTAACACCAGTAGCAGCTCTAGACTGTTGTGAGATAAGGTCAGCGCTTGTTCGAACAATCACACCTTTTTCACTAACCAACAATAGTTCTTCTCCTTTATCTAAAACTTTAAGCCCCACCAACTCATCAGTTGAGCTTCTAAACTTAATTGCTCTTAAACCCATTCCAGCTCTCTTTTGCAATCTAAATTGCGTTACTGGGACACGCTTACCAAGACCATTAGCTGAAGCAACTAAAATCCATGGGCCATCATATTCAGCAGTTGAATCAATCGCTTCATCTTCATTAGTGCTAGCTATGCAATCAGCAAGATCCTTGGGCAAAACGTCCATGCTAACCAAAGCATCACCCTCACGTAAATTCATTGATCTAACACCTCTTGCTGTCCTACCCAATGGCCTTAATTCACTTTCATCTAAACGAAAGTGAATTGTCATTCCAGTTTTAGAGCCAATTAAGACACTATCTCCTGATGCCGCTAATCTTACCCACCGCAAAGAGTCTCCTTCCTCAAGATTTATAGAAATCAAGCCATTCACCCTTATCTTACTAAATGCTGAAACAGGGGTTCTCTTAATAAAACCTCCTGTAGTTAGCATCAACAAATGATTGTCATCATCAAAAGAAGTCACAGAGATCAATGATGTAATAGCTTCTTCGCGAGGAATTGGTAAAAGTTGAACAACTGGCGTTCCTTTGGCAGCTCTACTACATTGAGGGACACGATAAGCCGGCAACGTATAAACAACTCCTCGTGCACTAAATAGAAGAAGGTTGTCATGGTCATTACAGCTAATGAATAGTTTAACCTCTTCTTCACCTTGACTTCTAGTCCCAGATTTTCCTCTTGTACCCCGACTCGTAGACTCGAATTCACTAACAGGCATTCTTTTTAAATAGCCTGTCTCTGTAAGAAGTACAACTGATCGCTCATTTGCAATTAAATCTATATCTTCAAGGCCACTTCCCAAATCCAATATTTCAGTCCTTCTATCCTGACGGAATTTATATTTTATAACTGTTAACTCAGATTTTATGATTTCGAAGACCCTAATCTTATTAGATAAAATATCTTTAAAATCTGTTATTTTGGATAGTAAATCTTCATGTTCAAGTCTTATCTTGTCAGATTCTAAAGCAGTTAATCTTCTTAATTGCATCTGTAATATAGCATCTGATTGTAGCTCTGTTAGTCCATGAATTTCTTGCAGTTGTTTTCTTGCCATTGAAGCATCAGAAGCAGACCTAATCAAAGAGATTATTGCATCTAATTGATCCAATGCTAATAAGAGTCCTAGAAGAATATGATTTCTCTCTTCAGCCTTTCTAAGTAAGTAAGTTGTCCTTTTCTCAATTGTTTCTACTCTAAAGTCAAGAAAGACTCTTAACATCTTCAATAATGAAAGTGTTATAGGCTCACCATCAACTAAAGCAAGCATATTCGCACTAAAATTAGACTGAAGTGGAGTCAATTTAAAAAGATTATTTAACACAACCTGAGGGTAAGAGTCTCTCCTTAACTCAATAACTATCCTCATTCCATCACGGTCACTTTCATCTCTGATATCAGAAATACCCTCAAGTTTCTTGTCATTCACCATATAAGCAATCCGTTCAATTAATGCAGCTTTATTTGTCTGATAAGGAAGCTGAGTTATTACAATTGCATCTTTATCTGGTCTTCCAGCAATTTCAAGAGTTTCTATTTCTGCAACACCTCTCATAGTTACAGAACCTCTTCCTGATAAATAAGTTTCTCTAATTCCACTTCTTCCTAATATTTGACCACCTGTCGGGAAGTCAGGCCCAGGAATAATTCTCATAACCTCTTTATCAGTTAAATCTGGGTTGTCTATTAATTCCATCAATCCATCTATTAATTCTCCAAGATTATGAGGGGGTATATTTGTAGCCATACCAACTGCTATGCCAGAAGAACCATTTAGCAGCAGTTGTGGAATCCTCGCTGGCAGAACTGTCGGCTCTTGCTGGGAGCCATCAAAATTATCTATAAAGTCTACTGTTTCGGATTCAATATCTTCTAACAAACTGTCTTGAGTCAATGCTCTCAATCGAGATTCTGTGTATCTCATTGCAGCAGGAGGGTCATTGTCAACAGAACCGAAATTGCCATGGCCATCTACCAAAGGCATTTGCATAGAAAAATCTTGGGCCATCCGAACAAGTGCGTCATAAACAGCTGTATCTCCATGTGGATGATATTTACCAAGGACTTCACCTACAACACGAGCACATTTTCGATAAGGCCTTTCACTTGTTAAACCCAATTCATACATTGCATAAAGTATTCGTCGATGAACAGGCTTCAAACCATCTCTAGCATCAGGCAAAGCCCTTCCTACAATTACACTCATCGCATATTCCAAATAGGAACGCGACATCTCGTTGCGAAGGTCTGTCTGGATGATCCTGTCTTCAAACTCGCTTGGAACACCTCCATTGGGTTCCGTTGGATCAGCCATACAAAATACTCTTATTAAATAATTTTATTTTATCTTGAAATAAGCTCAACTGTTCGTATCAAATACTAAATTTATTTGCATGATTTGATCTCATCACATCACCTGTCGTCATAGGGCTCAAACCATTACGAATCAAAACCTCATTGAATCCTTACTTCAATTTTACTTAAATTATAAATCAAATAGAAAGATAATCATTCTTTTACACTTGAAAGTAATAGTTACAATGATAAATAGTGTGCAAGGGGTTATGCAAAGAAAGGTAATTTAGCAAAAACATATTTTCCCAATACTCCTGTAACTAAATACTATTAAGAAAAAATTTTATAATAAAAAAACCAAAAAAGTCATTCATCATAATAAATCATAAATTTTAATGGCTGTTAAGTATATTTTGTATATAAATGAACTATTCTAAATACCAAGGCAATCTTCTTATCAAACGGCAACATTCTTTACTTTAGTCTCTGAAACTGAGACTATCAGCATCTAGAGAATAAAAGCTCTAGAAAACTCTTTAAGCTAATCTTAAATATCGCCTTGTTGAAATTATGCACCTGTTTCATCAACAAGAAGGAAAATCTTTTGCCAATAATCTTTTTTTTTCTGATACTGAGAACTCTATTTATTTAAATAAAAAAAACTAAGCAAGGCTTCTCTTTAAGCAATTGTGAGCGATCTGATACTTCTTGCTATTAAAAAAGATGCTGATTAAGAAACTTTTCATTCACTAGGGAACACTATGCAGATAATCTCCTTAAATAATCAACTAATCTTCAACCACCAACATATTCAAAGCTAAGAGCTTTGCCCTTGGTAGTTTTTAAACACCTATTTGAACTAAATGTGAATATCCAAATCGGCCACTCAAAACATGTTCGTCGTGCTTATGGCATAGACGAAATAGCTCTTGTACCTGGAGAGAAAACAGTAGATCCTGAAAATACTGACACAACACTGGTTATCGGAAATCAGAAACTTGAGATTCCAATAATTGCTAGCGCAATGGATGGAGTTGTAGACGTCAAAATGGCTGTGGCTCTTTCAAAGCTTGGCTCACTAGGAGTTTTAAATATTGAAGGTGTTCAAACTAGATATAAAAATCCTGAAACTGTACTTAATCGCATCTCATCTGTAGGTAAAGAAGATTTTGTGCCGTTAATGCAAGAAATTTACAGTCAACCGATACAAGAAGATTTAATTAAGCAAAGAATTCATGATATTAAATCCCAAGGTGGCATAGCTGCTGTGAGTGGGACTCCTATAGCAGCTCTTAATTTCCAGGAAGCAATTACGCAATCAGGAGCTGATCTGTTTTTCCTTCAAGCAACGGTGGTCTCTATAGAACATATTGGAAGGGTAAACCAAGAAAAATTAGACATTGAGAAGCTTTGCCAAAACCTTGGGATACCAGTAATAGCTGGCAACTGTGTAACTTACGATGTTGCCTTGAAACTTATGAGAGCTGGAGTGTCAGGAGTACTAGTTGGAATTGGTCCAGGAGCAGCCTGTACATCTAGAGGTGTTCTAGGTGTTGGCGTGCCTCAAGCAACAGCAGTTTCAGATTGCTCCGCTGCAAGAGATACCTATCAAAAGGAAACAGGTAGGTACATACCTATAATTGCAGATGGTGGGATAATTACTGGGGGTGACATATGTAAATGCATAGCTTGTGGAGCAGATGGAGTCATGATCGGTTCTCCTATTGCTAGAGCTAATGAAGCTCCTGGGAATGGTTTCCACTGGGGTATGGCAACTCCAAGTCCTATTCTTCCTAGAGGCACAAGAATTAGGGTTGGTTCAACTGGAAGCATTGAAAGGATTCTTCGTGGTCCTGCAACCCTTGATGATGGAACTCACAACTTACTAGGAGCATTAAAAACATCAATGGGCACTCTTGGTGCACAAACCATCAAAGAGATGCAAGAAGTTGAGGTGGTAATAGCGCCCTCTCTTCTTTCAGAGGGGAAGGTATATCAAAAAGCCCAACAACTTGGAATGGGGAAATAATTCCGTTGTTTTTTACTTCCACCCTAAATAGGACTCATCTAACCAAATTTATTCTTGCCTAAAAGGATTCCCAAAGATTTTTTTTCAATTGGAATTCAAACAAATACAACTAATGGCAAGAATCATTTTTCTCGGCAAAATAATATAGTAAAAAGTCTTCTTTCATTTTCATTTAAGTTGTATGTCTAGCGCTACTGCTGTTACTGATTCTTCTTTCGAGCAGGAAGTGCTCCAGAGTGGTATACCCGTCCTTGTTGATTTCTGGGCTCCTTGGTGTGGCCCCTGCAGAATGGTCTCTCCAATTGTCGATGAAATTTCTAAGGATTTCGAAGGAAAAATAAAAGTATGCAAATTAAATACAGACGAGAACCCAAATATTGCTAGTCAGTATGGGATTCGCAGCATACCTACATTAATGATTTTTAAAGGTGGTCAAAAAGTAGATACAGTAGTTGGAGCAGTACCTAAAGCGACCCTGTCAAGTACAATCTCTAAACATCTTTAAAAAACGAACAACTGATATTACTTAAGATATAAGTGACTTTGAATATTGGCCTTATAGATTATGGTATGGGGAATCTACATTCTGTAGATCAATCCTTTTCTAGACTAAATCAACCTCTAAAGTTAGTAAAAAGACCAGAAGATCTAAAGGATTGTCAAGCTCTAATACTTCCAGGCGTGGGTGCGTTTGACCCTGCTATGGAAAATCTAGCCAAAACGAACCTTATTCCTGAACTAAAGAATTGGGTAAATGATGAACGACCTCTTTTAGGAATTTGTCTGGGGCTTCAATTGCTCTTCGAGTCAAGTGATGAAGGACAGAGAGATGGCTTAGGTTTCTTAAAAGGGGAAATAAAGCATTTACCAAGAAATAAAAAAGATTTAATACCTCATATCGGGTGGGCATTATTAAATCAACACAAAGATTGTCCACTTTTCAAAAAAAATCCCGATAAACAATGGATGTATTTTGTTCATTCATATGCTGCAGTTCCTAGCAATCCTCAAGAAGTTGCTTCATCAGTTGACTTTGGAGATGAGAAAATCACAGCTGTTATTTGGAGCAAAAGATTATCAGCTTGCCAATTTCATCCAGAAAAATCTGGGGAATCTGGTGCGAAATTACTAGCCAATTGGCTGGATTGGTTAAAGAAAGAAACTAGAATTTCATATTGACAGGGCAATTACGTTTAACAAGTGGAAGAAGGCTTAGAAGTCCTCATGGTCAGTTAGTCCGACCAACCACTTGGCGAGTAAGGGAAGCATTAATGAATATATTGAGAGAAAGAATTAATAATTCTAACTGGCTAGATCTATATAGTGGTAGTGGAATCATTTCTTGTGAAGTGATGGAAAGAGGAGCGAGACAGCTTTTATCAGTAGAATTTAATAGAAAAGTATATAAAATATGTTGCCTGAACATTAAATCAATTACTCAACAAATAGACACTCAAATATTTGTTAATACAATAAATACAGAAGCAATTAAATTATTGAAATCAGGCTACAAAAAATATTCAATAAAAACATATCAAAAACTAGGAAAGAAAACAAACCGCTTTGACTTTGTATATATAGATCCTCCATATAATCATGGCGATTACTTTAAAGCTTTAAAGAACCTCCTTGATGGAGACTGGGTTTCCAACAATTGCATGGCTATATGTGAATTTTCAATATCTGATGGGATTAACTTGCCAAAAGGGTGGAAAGTTAAAGATCAAAAGAAGTATGGTGGTACTGGCTTGATTTTCCTCACTCCCAGTCAGGCATAGCACTACCTCGACGATATTGATTCCAGGCACTCACAAATAATCCTAGGATCGTAATAGGTACCAAGCCTAAGACAATTCCACAGAGGAGTGGTTCAATCATTTGCTAGCAAAAAGTGAGAGTATTAATCACAATTGTTTCATGTTAGCGATCTTTTCGTGAAAAGCACTTCATCATTTGGTGCACTAAAGGGAAAATCCCTTAGTCAAGGAAACTTACTCACGCTTTTAGTGATAAGTGTTTTTGCATGTTTTTCAATCGTGCTTTTACTGTTCCTCCAGGAAGAAGAGGATCCATACATAAACAAAAGTCTCAATCTTCATGGTTCTATAGACAATGGAAGTTACCTATTCCGAATGAATTGTGTTGGGTGCCATGGTATTTCGGCTCAAGGACTCGTAGGCCCAGAGCTTAACAAAGTCACGGAAGAGCTTAATGACAAAAAAATAATCAATCAAGTTGTTAAAGGTCTAACTCCCCCCATGCCTAGTTTTGAAATGGACGAACAATCAATGGCTGATCTTCTTGCTTATCTGCATTCTTTAAACAGTTAAGTAATCGTGTCTATCTTTACCAAAAGATTAAAGGTTGTAATTGTAGAACCATTAGGGGAAATCAATGTTGGGAGCGTTGCAAGACTCTGCCGAAATTTTGAAGTTGGCGAATTAAGGATAGTTTCTCCACGCTGTGATCCTCAACATCCAGATGCAATAAGAATGGCAGTCCATGGAAAAAAGTTTCTAGAGGATGCACCTATTTACTCAAACCTACTTGACGCAATAAAAGATTGCGTTCGAGTAGTAGCAACATGTGGCAGAACAGACCATGGTGAGATTCCTCTTCTGACCTCAAATAGCGCATTGCAATGGCTAATATCAGATAAATCTTCAAAACCTATTGCCTTAGTTTTTGGAAGAGAAGATAGAGGCCTTACTAATTCAGAGTTACAGATGGCTCAAAAGGTAATCAGCCTTGATGCATCTCCTACATATCCTTCATTAAATCTCTCACATGCTGTAGCAGTTATTCTGCATGAATTAAATTCCTTCTCCGCAACATCATCTTATAAAGATAAAAAAAATAAAACATATGAACTTGCCTCACCTAAAGAACTTAACGATTGCATTGAAGATACTAAAGAGCTTTTACTAGAGATAGGCTTTCTTCAGGACCATACAGCAAAAGCAAGAATGGCAAAAATAAAAAGTTTTCTTAACAGAGCAGAAGCTAGAAAAGAAGATATATACATAACCAGAGGTATTTTAAGGCAAATAAGATGGTTTTCTAAGAATAAAAACTTATAATTCATACGGTATAAAAGGAGAAAGTCAAGTGGCGCCAAAAAATTATTCTAGTAGTAAATACAAAGCAAATATATTATTAATAAGTCTAATTAAACTTTCATTTTGCGGAATAGGGATTGGGATTTTAGCAGGATCACTAATAAAAAGCTTCGAAAATACCGAATATTCTATTAACAAAGATTCATCTTTTATTCAAAAACAATCTATAATTAAAGATTCGATTCCAGAATTTAGTAAAGAGAAAACTTCAACTAAGTCCTCAATTGAATTAGGACCACAATCAACTAGCAAGCATTTAAATATTGAAGTTCTGCCAAAAAATAAAGTCAGTAAAAATAAAACCAACTTAATCATCCTATATCCCCTAAAGGCAGCGAGTCCAACAAAACTACAACTAAAGGGTTTAATAGAGGCTTGGTTAGATGGGAAAGCAGATATACTTGCTGGAGGAGAAAGTAAAGTATTGTCAAAAGTTGCTAGAAAAAACCTAGTCGATATTGTCAATTCACAACGAACAGCAGATGAAGAATCAAAGGAGTTTCAAGTAATCAAAGCAAAAGTAGCATCATTAATTATAAAAGAAAAGACGAGTAAGAGGATTGAAGTTTCTACTAAGATTGCTTATGCAGACAAAAGGCTAAAACTCTCAGGAGAAATAATAGAAAAGACTACCCCTTCAACACTAAAGATTAATTATATTCTCGGAAGAAAGAACAATGAGTGGATGCTAATTGATTTCTTCATGATAGATTAATGTTTTAAAAAAGCTAGTTATCTTTAGGCGCACTTGCCATAGATTATATTAGTGTTTCTAGAAGTATATAATAATATCGTCAAAGTCAATTAATTAATCATTACTTTATCTAAGGAAAAATGGAAATATAAAAAACTTCAAGAATATTTTTGTTTGAATAGTAGACAAACATCACCTCCTAACGTGGTAAGAGATTTTAAATATGAGCACGCTCTATCACAAATGCTGATAAAGTAGGAATGGATAATTATTTCTTGCAAGTATGGTTACTTGAACAATAGATTAGATAGCATCAAAGCAATTCATCAAAGATTGCTATATAAAGCTTTTTACTAAAAAAGCAAGTTCAAGTGATCCCACTTATGAAACAATCCACATCAAGACAAGCAATTAAAAAGTGAGTTCTTCTAGAAAGCGCAGGGTCTTCCCCTTTGCCGCAGTAATCGGCCAAGCAGAAATGAAGCTGGCTCTTCTTCTCAACGTAATTGACCCTCGCATTGGGGGAGTAATGATTATGGGAGATAGAGGCACTGGGAAATCAACAACTATTCGAGCTCTAGCAGATCTTCTTCCAGCAATAACTGTTGTCCAAGGTGACCCATATAACAGTTCGCCAAGTGATCCAGATTTACAAAGCACAGAGATAAGGCAAAAAATAGATCAGGGTGAAAATCCCCCTACTGAAAAAGCTCAAGTACCTATGGTTGACCTACCCTTAGGGGCAACAGAAGATCGTTTATGTGGAACAATTGATATTGAGAAAGCTTTAAGCGAAGGCGTTAGAGCATTTGAGCCAGGTCTTTTAGCAAAGGCCAATAGAGGACTTTTATACGTTGATGAAGTAAACCTGCTTGATGATCACCTTGTTGATGTACTTCTGGATTCAGCAGCATCTGGCTGGAATACTGTTGAGAGAGAAGGGATTTCAATAAGACATCCTGCAAGATTCGTCTTAATTGGCTCAGGCAACCCAGAAGAAGGCGAGTTACGTCCACAACTTCTTGACCGATTTGGAATGAGTGTTGAAGTTCGCACTGTGAGAGAACCAGAGCTAAGAGTTCAAGTCGTAGATCAAAGGACTTCATTTGACAATGATCCTGAAGCTTTTACCGCATCAATTCAGAAATCACAAGAGGTTCTTCAAGAAAAAGTTATCGCTGCACAAGAAATCCTAAGTAAAGTAGAAATTGATGAAGACTTGCGCCTGAAAATATCAGCAGTATGTGGTGAACTTGATGTAGATGGTTTAAGAGGCGATATTGTGACAAATAGATCAGCAAAAGCATTAGCAGCATTTGAAGCTCGATCAGAGGTGACAGAAGAAGATATTGCGAGGGTCATTTCTTGTTCTCTAAGACATAGACTTCGCAAAGATCCCTTAGAGCAGATTGATTCTGGTGATAGGGTAATCAAGGCATTTTGTAAGATTTTTGAAAGAAGTGATCAGAGTAATCTATCTGACTTTGAATTAGCAGCCGTAGATTAATCTTCTTGTGATCATTCTTGGCATTGATCCTGGTTTAGCCAGAGTTGGTTTTGGCCTAATAGAAACAAGTTCTGAACAAATAAAAATGCTTGATTGCGGAATAATTAAAACAAGCAAATTAGAAAGCGAAGGAGAAAGAATGGTTGAAATTTCCAAAGATCTTTCTGTACTTATTGAGAAGTGGAAGCCTAATCTTGCAGCTGTTGAAAAGTTTTTCTTCTATAAGTCAAGTACAACTATTAGTGTTGTACAGGCAAGAGGAGTTCTAATAATGACACTTGCCCGTTTTAAAATTCCAACTGTCGAGTTTCCTCCTATGCAAATAAAACTTGCTGTAGCAGGTTCAGGGCATGCCAAGAAGGACGAGGTATTAGAAGCAGTCATGAGAGAGTTAAATTTAACAACTCCACCAAGACCAGATGATGCTGCAGATGCACTTGCTATAGCTTTAACAGGTTTATTTCTACAGTAAAATTATCATTTATACTAGATAATACTAATTTAATCTTCTATGAATTTATGCACTAAAAAAAGAGAAGCAAGAGTACTATTCAGACAAAAAAGAACAGAGACTATTTTATTAGTAGAGAGCTCTATTCTTATACAAGTTAAGAAATTAATAACTACCTTATCAAATGAAAGCGAATCAGAGAATCTTGTTGGCATCTATTGGCCACTAAAAGATGAAGTTGATTTAAGAAGTTTGAAAGAGATTTCAGGGTTGTCTTTAGCACTACCAGCAAGCAAAAAAAAAGGAGAACTTACTTACCACAGATGGACTAACGCCACTTTAAAGAAAGATGTTTATGGAATACTTGCTCCATTAGAAGAGCCAGCTCTTGAGCCAAATCAAATAAATTTATTAATTGTACCTGCATTAGCTATTGATCGTAATGGGATCCGCCTTGGATACGGTGGGGGTTGTTTTGACCGTCTACGCTCAAATGGCATGTGGAAAGATATAGAAGCATTAGTAATAGTCCCCAGTGCTTGCATCTCAACTTCATTGCTTCCAAAAGATAAATGGGACATACCTTTTGATGGATGGATTAATGAAAAAGAAATCCACAGATTAGATAAATAGATAGGTTGGATATTATGCTTGAAAATATTCAGGGCAAAGATTTTCTTTTATGGCTGACTCGCCAGTTGAGCATTTCACAACTACTTTCGGAAGTCTAGAGCTCGACAAGATAGTTTCAAAACTAAGCTCATGTTCAGAACCTAGAAAGCGTTATGAGTACTTGCTTTTTTTGGCGAAGAAACTTCCCAACATTCCCTTAGGTACTTTCAATCCCTCAATGAAGGTCAAAGGTTGCATCTCTCAGGTATATGTAAAGGGCAACCTAAAAGAAGGAAAAATATTTTGGGAAGGATACTCTGATGCCCTTATAACAAAAGGCATGTTATCGCTTTTAGTAAAGGGCCTTAGCAATTTATCACCTGAAGAAATAGTAAAAATAGACCCAACTTTTATAACAGCAACAGGTTTGAATAGCAGCCTTACTGCTTCACGCGTAAATGGATTTATGAACATTTTCATTAAGATGAAATCACAAGCTTCGAAATTCCTATAGCTAAGCTATGTCTTCTAAAATTCTTCAATCTAAAAATTAAAGTTATGAATCAAATAATAGACATTGGTCTTCTTGGTCTAGGAACTGTTGGTACTGGTGTAGTCAATATTATTAATTCACCTAAGGGCCGTCACCCATTAGTCTCAAGCATTAATATTGCTCGCATAGCTGTCAAGGATTTAAATCGTCCTCGGTCAATAAAAGTAAATTCATCAATTCTCACTGAAGATCCATTTGAAATAGTAAATGATCCCAAAATCAAGCTGATAGTTGAGGCAATAGGTGGTATTGAACCTGCAAAAAGTTTAATTCTAAGTGCAATTAAATCTGGGAAATCAGTTGTTACAGCTAATAAAGCAGTAATTGCTAGATATGGGAAAGAGATTTCTGATGCAGCAAATGCTGCAGGAGTTTATGTACTTATTGAAGCGGCTGTAGGAGGAGGAATTCCAATTATTGAACCCCTAAAACAATCTCTAGGTGGTAACCGAATTAATAAAATAACTGGGATAATCAATGGCACAACTAATTACATCCTTAGTCAAATGACAAAAGAGGGTGCTAATTACAATGATGTATTAAAAGAAGCTCAGTCACTTGGATACGCTGAAGCAAACCCAAGTGCTGATGTTGATGGCCATGATGCAGCAGATAAAATAGCCATCCTAAGTGGATTAGCTTTTGGAGGAGCAATTAATCGTGAAAGCATCCCAACAAAAGGAATCAGTAATCTTCAAATTATCGATATAAATTACGCCCATCAACTTGGATATGAAATAAAGCTACTTGCAATAGCTCAACATCTCCATGAGAACTCAACAGTAAATGAATCATTTCCTTTAGCTTTAAGAGTAGAGCCCACTCTCGTACCAAATGAGCATCCATTGTCCGTAGTCAACGGAGTAAATAATGCCATTCTTATTGAAGGTGAACCAATTGGAGAGGTAATGTTTTATGGCCCTGGAGCTGGAGCAGGACCAACGGCCTCAGCTGTAGTCGCAGACATTTTAAATATTGCAGGAATAAGCCTAACTAATGAAATTGAGAAGTCGCTCGACCCTCTTCTCTCAGCACGCAGTTGGAGGAATTGCTATTTAGCGAATCCAAGAGACATGCCTCAGAAAAGTTATATCCGATTAAATACAAAAGACACTCCAGGAGTAATAGGTAGCATTGGAAACATTTTTGGAGAAAATCAAGTATCTATCCAATCAATTGTTCAATTTGATTCAACTAATTCAGAAGCAGAAATAATTGTGATTACTCACAAAGTCAGTAAAGGGAAAATTTCTGATTCGCTAGCTAAAATACAGGAACTAAAAGAGGTTATAAAGATTGCTGCTCATTATAGTTGTCTTTAAATTAACTTAAATATGGCAAATATTCATAAAGGCTGGTAATTATATATTTAGTTGAGTTTGCTCAACATCAGTTCTATTGTTTTCGATTTACTATTGGCTAAGACAGTTACTGATCAGTTAAGGTCTAGCATTAGCAATGCTGGAGAAAATTCATTGGAAAGTCTTCGTCAAGGTGACTGCATAAAGCTTTTAAATGAAGAATCCCAATTTCAAGTAATTGGAATAGACAACAAGCATCAAAAATGCTGGGTTAGACAATGGCCTATATTGCCCTCAGGTTCTCCAGTCTTTGAAATATCACTTAAACAAATATCTATTGTTTAAGCCTCATTGAAGAAATTGACTATCCATAAAGACTCAATATCAAAGTTAAAAATGAAATCAAGCAGGCTTCCATTTAAACTAGCAATTAAATTTTCAGCATTTCTATTACTTTTTGCACAAGTTTCGTGCATGGTTAAATCTGATTTCAAAGGGATTATCCTAGCAAGCAAAGGTAAGATAGAATCTCTTGACCCTGCCCAGGCTAATAAATTACTTGCTCTTCAATTAATAAGTAGCTTAGGGGATACTCTTTACAGGATCAACTTACAAGGTTCACTTGTACCTATGCTTGCAAAGGATAAACCAATAATTAGCAAAGATGGTTTATCTATTTCTATCCCACTTAAGGAGAATATTCTCTTCCATGATGGAACTAAATTTGATGCTGCAGCAATGGCCTTTAGCATCAACCGTTTCATACAAATAGGAACTCTTACCTATATAACTAAAAGTATAAAATCAATAGAGACACCCGAAGAATTTTTAATACGAATTAATCTTTCGGAGCCATCAACTTCAATAAAAGGATTGCTGACATCAATTAACCTTACGCCAATATCTCCAACTTCGTATTCTCTCTATAAAGACAAATTCCTAATTAACAATTTCATCGGAACTGGTCCATACAAATTAATAAACTATTCAGCAGAAAGACAAAGTATTGAGCCTTTTCAAAATTACTGGGGTGAAAAAGTTAAAAACTCAGGAATAACATTTGTTAGTTTTACAAATTCAACTTCACTTTTTAGTGCAATTAAGACTGGACAAGTAGATGTCCTTTTATCAAACGCAATTGAAGATGTTCATAGTTTTGCCCTTAAGAACTTATCAAAGGAAAATACTCTTATTGAAGGAGAAGGACCACCTATGGAAATTGGGTATATTGCTTTTCGAACCAATTCAGATCTTCTTAAAAACAAAAAAATCAGGAAGGCTCTCTTATTTTCTTTAGACAGGGATCTAATTTCAAATCAAGTAAGTTATGGACTAAGAGTACCCTTAAGATCATTAATTCCACCATTTTTAGCCATCAGGAAAAACTCTCCATGGCCTAAATACAACGTCGAGACTGCATCAAGAATTTTCAAAGAAGCTGGTTTTTGCAATAACAAAAAATTAACGCTACCTCTAACTTTTAGATCAAATGTACCTTCTGACAAACTATTAGCACTTAAATGGCAACAACAGATAAAACAAGACTTATCAGAATGTCTCGAGATTTCATTAAATGGCGTTGAATCAACAACTATATATAAACAACTTTCCGAAGGGGCTTTTGAGGCCGTAATACTTGATTGGACAGGAGACTACCCAGACCCTTATGCATACTTAGCTCCACTTCTAGACTGCATCAAAATAAACGATGAAGTCTGTGAAGATGGCGAAGCCGTAACTGGAGGAACTTTTTGGGCAAACAATACACTTCAAAAATCACTCATGAAAAGTGAATTGTTACGTGAAGAGGAAAGACTTGAGGAATTACGTAAAGTTGAGAGGCTTGCAGCAGAGGGTGCTGCGCTTCTACCCATTTGGCATTTAAAGCCAAGGGTCTGGACTCGCAATAACTTAAGCAAACCAAAATTTGATGGAAGTGGAAGACTTCTTCTGAAAGAAATGATTAAATACAATGAATAGATCAAGATCTCTTCTCAAATATTCCATATCCAGGCTACTTTTAGCTCCAGTAATGCTATGGCTAATATCAACCCTAGTGTTCTTATTGCTAAGAGTTGCACCAGGAGATCCTGTTGACGCAATTCTTGGAATACGTGCTGATTCTGCAGCAAGAGAAGCCTTAAGAGTAAAGTTAGGCTTAGATGCACCACTCCTTACTCAATATTTTAAATACCTAAATTGCCTTATTCATGGAGACTTAGGAGAATCACTAAATAATCAAGAGCCCGTTCGACAATTAATTTCAAACACATTACCAGCCAGTATTGAGCTAGGTGTTATAGCAATAATAATTGCTATAACAATAGGTCTAGCAGTCGGCTTTACAGGTATTGCTAGGCCAGAAGGGAAAACAGATCTTATTGGACGACTATTTGGGATTGGCACCTATGCATTACCGCCATTTTGGGCTGCAATGCTTATTCAAATTTTCTTTGCAGTAATACTTGGATGGCTTCCGGTAGGAGGAAGATTTCCACCCAATTTAATGGAACCGGAAGGAAGTGGTTTTCTGATACTCGATAGTATAAAAACTGGCAATCTACAAGCTTTATTAGGTTCTATTCGGCACATTATCTTACCTGCAAGTACTTTAGGAATACTTTTAAGTGGCATTTTCAGTAGATCATTAAGATTAAATCTAAGCAAGATACTTACTACAAACTATATACAAGCCGCAAAAAGTAGAGGAATAAAGGATAGTCAAGTTATCTTAAAACATGCTTTCCCGAATGCATTACTGCCAGTACTAACAATAGCAGGTTTAACTATTGCTTCACTAATAGGTGGAGCGCTACTAATAGAAATAACTTTCTCATGGCCAGGGATAGCCTTAGGCCTGCAAGAAGCCATTAGTCAAAGAGACTATCCAGTAGTTCAAGGTATTATTGTTATTATTTCAAGCCTTGTCGTAATAATAAGTTTGTTAGTGGACATAGCAATAGCATTTATAGACCCAAGGATTAATTTTAATTAATCTAAAATTTTGATAATAGAATTACGATCTAATAAATGAAACTTCAATCCATTCCTTGTAACATTTGTACTTACGGGGAGTGATTTACTTCTCTCAAGATTGTCTAGAAATCTTGCTATTTCGCGAGCCAGAAGGCTTTGTACAGAAAGGGGGTGAAATCCAACCAAGGCATCGCTAATTTGATACAAATCATTTTGCCTAACATCAATTTTTTGATCAGCAACTCTTATAGGAGAAAAATGGCTTGCTCCTTCAATAATCAAAGCCCTACTGAATTTATTTAACTTTGTCGAAAGCAGTAGGCCTAATTGTTCTGAAATTGCCGGAGTAATTAAATCAAAAGTCCCTCCAGTAAGGAGAACTGGCACATTAATTTCCGCACTTAAAGAATCAGGCCATAATAATTTGCCAAAACTGTTTATTCCTACTATTGCTGCTAAAGAAGAGATCTCCTTCTGTTCCTCTAAAGGAAGGTCAACAATCTGACATTGAAGAAGTCTAGAGAGATTAGTAATAGAAAGGTCATCCAACGCCTTATTACATCGATCAAGTAATCGATTCTGGGGTGTTGCGCCAGAAGCTAAAAATGAAATAAGTGAGCCCAATGAATGCCCCATCAAAACAACTTTCTCACCTTTAACGTCCAGAAGCTCTTTTTCCTTTAAATCCAAAACAGCATTTAAATCTGCCAACCTATAAGGAAAAACTTCTGCACCACCTGGGACTGGATTTCGACCTTCCACAAAGGATGACATTGCCTCAGAATTACTACCTGGGTGATCTATCAAAACTACTTCCCAACCTTGATGACTAAGACTTCTTGCAAGCCATCGAAAATGGCTTTGATCTCCGCCTAAACCAGGCATGAAAACAATCCAATTTTCTCTAGAGAAAGATCTTGCCAATGGACGCCATATCTCAATTTCCAAGTCTTTAGGGCGATGCCCAACTGGCACCCTAACAATTTCATTTAATGATTCTTTTAATTCATTTTGAACAGATTCTTTAGATTCTAAAAGGCTATTATTTGATGAAAAAGCATTTAAATCTTTCAAGAACTTTTGCTGAAGGCTTAACTCATTTTTCCAACTAGAAATAACTTTTAACCATCCATCTAGGTCAAAATGTATTACCTCAGCAGGCAAAGATTTTAAAAGATCTAATAAAGATAGTTGCTCCTGGTCCTCAAGAAGGCTTTCTAAAGTATTAAAAAGCTTTACTCCTGTCTTATCATCATCAATTACAATAAGATCACTTATTTCATCTAATAATTTTCTGCCAGCCCAGCTTCTTAAAAGCTGCCGTGTCATACTCTCATCTTTTATAAAAGGGGCCTCAAGAAAATTGGATAATGCTCCTCTACTGTTAAAGCCCAACATATTTAGCCAATATCCCAATTCCGAACTAGTTTTTAATTTCTCATTATTATTTTCTGCGTTTAAATCTCTATTCCAAATGTTCAATTCATCTATAGGTATAGGGATAACCATATCCTCAAAATGAAACTCAACCCTTTCTGCGCCATGAAATTGAGGCAAGACTAAAGTGCTTGCTCCAAAAGTTGCAAGAAAATAACAAGCAATTATTCTTCGTATTGAGCGTCTTGAAGACAACGAAAAATCTGAATCAGTGGTGGAACCAGTTTCCCTCAAAATTGCGCAAAATTACAATTTGTAGAGTTTTAGCATCAATAGGTGCTGGTGGAGTCCTTTACCTAACTCCACTTGTATTCAATAATCTTTCATTCAGTGCAACGGAAATAGGCTTTGGTTTTTGCATAGCAGCTCTAGCTGGAACAATTACAAGGCTCGCTACAGGAGTCTGGATCGACAGAGGCATAGGTTTTGATTTCGCTTTAAAGATTGGTGCAGTTTTTGCAATAATTGCTGATTTATTACTCCTAACTGCATATACAAACATCAACTATCTTGCTGGTGAATTATTCCTCGGAGCAGCTGCAGGGATTTACTGGCCTTCAGTAGAAATTGCCATACCAATTTCTTGTGAAGAGAGTCATTCCAACTCAAGCAAAGGCTTTGCTCTTGCTCGCACTGCTGATGCTCTTGGCGTAACAATAGGGGTTGTTATTGGATCAATATCAGCAAGCTTGGGAAATTTTCGATCAATTTACATAATTGAAATTTTGTGCATGTGTGCTCTAATAAGCTTGTTAAATAAAACAGATTCGCCTAGGAAGTCACTTCAGAAATTAGAACTTTCGAGACAGGCATCAAAAGGAGGCTTGTGTTATAGGGTCATCGAGATAATAAACTTACTTAAGTTACTTTTACCCATTCTTATAATAAGTCTATTAGGTACTGGCATATTATCTCTAATGCAAATAGGGATACAGCTTGACCTAGTTAAAGGAGGAATTGTTAGGCCTGAAGTAAGTAGTAGCTTTGTTGGTTTAATAGTTGCTTATAAACTTATATTATTATTATTTATACAGTGGCCTATAGGAAAATGGCTCTCACAGAAAAATGTGATAGTAGGTCTTACTCTTAGCAATATTAATTTCCTAGTTGGATGCTTAATTCTATCTATATCTAGTTTTTATTCTTCAGGGATATTTTTAATTTTATTAGGATTAATACCAATATCTATAGGTATTGCAATGTTTTTACCTACAGCGACAGAGGCTATAGTCAGAATAGCCCCAAAGGAACAAAGGGGTTTAGCCATGGCTATCTACTCTCAATGTTTTGGGATAAGTTTTCTAGTATTTCCTTTAATAGCAGGGACTATAATAGACAATCAGGGTAATGCAATGATGTTATGGTTCATCATGGCATTTTGCTGCTTGTTAGTAAATCCTCTAATAAAACAAATTAGGCAAGTTAGTTGATATGTTTTAACATCTAACGAAAGCAGGGTGCTTATATTAATTTTTTTAAGTTCTATTTTATTTCATTTATTTCAAGAAGCCTACGTTCTCTAAGAAACAAAAATAATGGAGCAGAGAAGGCAATAGCTATAGAAAATGTTGCTAAAATAATTATCCAAAAATGTCTCATGCTCAAGCGTCTTGATTCAACAAACATCCAAATAAATATGGCACTTGCCACAAAAAGCAAGTCAAAAGAAAGCGACTGTGAAGCAGGATTATTAGTTGCAAGCTCAAAAAACTTAATAACATCAAATCCTGGCCCATAGTCTTTTACAAATTCAATGTTGGAAACAGTAGTAAAAGCTCCTCCTGCTATGCCAATCATTAAATAAAAATACGATAGAAAGATCTTCTTTAAGTTCATTTACTAGTTAAGATAAAGATTTTTAGGATTAACATAAATGAAAAGTAACTAATTTATTTTAGCCTAGATATAATAATTAATTGATCTCTTTATATTATAAACTTAGCTAAAAGCTATACACTTAAGTAATATATTTAGTATAGCTCTAAACTCTATTAAAAAATAAATGATGTCAACAGGTGAATTAACACTTGCTGTAGTTGGCCACGTTGAATGGGTTACTTTTGTTTTGGTCGACAAGATGCCTATGCAAGGTGTTATTAGTCACGGAAAGAGAATTGAAGAGCATGCTGCTGGTGGAGGAGCAGTTGCAGCAGTACAAATGTCAAAGCTAACAAAGCACAAAGTCCACTTCTTTACTTCACTAGGCAAGGACGAAATAGGGGAAAAGTGTGCCCAAGAGCTAAGATCTTTCGGTATTGAAATGCATATTGCCTGGAGAGACACACCAACCAGAAGAGGCATTAGCTTTGTAGGTAAGAATGGAGACAGAGCAATAACAGTAATAGGTGAAAGACTTGAACCCTCTATAAAAGACTCTTTAAAGTGGGATCTACTCAAAAATATGGATGGAGTTTTTATTACAGCAGGAGATGCAAAAACAATTCAATATTGCAGAAAAGCAAAGATTGTCTGTGCTACGCCTAGAGTCAAAATAATGTCGTTAAATCAGGCTAATATTCAACTGGATGCTCTGATCGGAAGTAATTTAGATCCTGATGAAAAAAATAATCTAAAAGCCCTTACTTCTAAGCCAAGGTTTACGATAATGACAGAAGGATCAAGAGGAGGAATCATAAAACCAGGTGGAAGGTATAAGGCAATTGTTTTAACTAAAAAAGAGATTGATAGCTATGGTTGTGGAGATAGTTTTGCAGCAGGTGTAACTACAGGTCTTGCGGCGAATTGGGATATTACAAAAGCTATTAATTTAGGGTCAAACTGTGGAGCTGAGTGCGCTACACGATTTGGACCTTATAATAAGAAAAAAATGTAATTTTTCTCAAGCTTCATTCCTTCTATTAAAAAGATATCAAACACATGCACTCTTTTAAATTAGAAACTCAAAAGAAAAAAAAAGATTTTACTTCTATTTCAATATTCACAACGATAGCAGTAGTCATTATATTTATTGAATCGATAATTATCCTAATAAATGGTCTTAGAAAGGGTATCTTAAAGAAAGAGGTTTTATCTACACAAAGTAAATTGGGTTTTGACATAGATATAATAATGAAATCATAATTTACAATATAGTTTTATCCTTATCATGTTGATATTAATTTTAAACATTACAATTCCAATTGTATTTATCTATTTAATATATAAAGCTTTTAAAAAGAATACTTCATCAAAATTGATTGATAGATTCCGACAAAACCTAACAAGTCGTGCTCATACTAATCAAAGAATATTTGAGCGCTATGCTGAATATCTAAACAGTGACCCATATCAAAATATAAATCTAACAGAGTGGGAAAGGGAAGGAGAAATTTTAGAAAAGGTAAATATTCATAAAGCAAGGTTGAATAAGTTTGGTAAATCTCAATTGAATGGGCAGATATTCTACTTGGATAAAAAAGGAAGTATCTATACTATTTCAAAAGAAGGCTATAAAGATCTTGTCTAATGTTACATGAGGGATACAAATTGCAACTTAAATCTAAAAAGCTATGCTGCTTTGTAATATTCATTAAAGCTCCTGTTTGCCCAATGATTGGTGTGCAAACTACTTACATTTTGAGGGTGAGTCATGGCTTCTTTCGGGTGATTAATTTGAGAAGACTCAACTTGTTTTAAAAGCTTTTCATCCATAAGTGATTCTTTGCTATCAGATGCAGCCTCTCTTAATTTAGCCCGATAGCTTTTAGCCAACTTTTCAATTGAAAAACACTCTAGGTCTGGTCGATTTGGCCAATAATTAGACATATAGAATATTTACAATATGTGCCTAGCAAAGCACAAAAATTATATTAAGCAATTATTTCATCTTATCTTCTAAATATAAATGGCTAATAAGTAATCTCATCAATAGACAGTAAGAGCGATGCTATATGAGACATAGACTATGAACAATATTATCTATTGTGAAGTGATAATTTGTATTATCTTATACAGATTATTTTTGATTAAAGAACTCGGATGACTTGAAAACTCTAAACTCTTTATGAGGAAAGAAGCTTTTCTTCACAACGAATTAAATCAATGCAATTTGGATGATCATGAATATATTTGTTGAATTCCATAGCAAGCATTCTTGCTTCAAAGGAATCACTTGCATAAAAGCAATTTTCAAGTCTGCCATTATCGAATGAGCGATAGCGGACTGTATAAGGTTTTAACATATTCATTGACTCCTTAAAATAGGAGGTCTTTTTAACTATCACTCTTATAGAAGTATAAATACCACTAATGTCTTCCAATGAATATATTAAATGAGGAAGTCAATCTCAGTTAAATAAAGCTCAGATTTAATCTCCAGGCATTGCAGGCTTATAACCTACACCTCTATCAGAACATTCGAGGCTTACTCTTGTCTCAATTCCTGTGACAGGGTTAACTCCCTCAGCTATTTCACAAAGATTTTTCTGATCATCACTATCTAATACTGCATAACTAAAATCTGCTCCTTCTATTTGAGCACCAGCAAAACTACTCCCTGAAGCGATCATATTTACTAAGACAGCGTTCCTTAAATCAGTTTTCTGAAAATTTACCCTATCGGAAAGTGTATCCGTCAAATCAATCCCATTAAGATTCGACCCTTTCAGATCAGCTAGGGTTACAACCGTTCCATGCAAGTCAACGTCGCTTAAATTAGAGTCTCTTGCTGTAGCGCCTGCAATTGAAGACTTAGACAAATCTTGTCCATGTAGGTCAATACCTGTTATCTGTGAACGTACATAGTTAGGGACTTCGTCTCCAACATTTAATACGGCATTAGCAACATTACAAGGGAGAATTGTGAGAAGTAAGACTAAAGAAAAGCCTAGAAGTCTTCTAAGGAGTAAATATGGTGACATTGGTTTAAGTCACGACTAGCATGTTTTCTAATTATCCCGCTTAATGGAAAAAGTAAACGCACAAAAGATATATCCAGTTACCATTTATGCAAAAACCTTATTTAAGAGGTTTAAGAAAGATCTCATAAAGGTCTACCAGAAAGATATTGATGCACAGCTGTATTTGTCCAATAGACTCCAACGCATGACATGATAAATAAGTTAAGAAAAACAAATGCACTACCTATAAAAACAGACTGCTGATTAGATCTAGACTTTGAATTGAAAGACTCAGGTTCTAATGAAGATTCAATCTGTTTAATCATCTAATAGAATTAATTTCCAAGAATATAACCATATTTTTTATTTGTTGTGAAAAAATCAGTCAAGAGCCTCCTGGAGAGAATTGAATCTAAAGGTTTCCTTAATTATCCAAATGATTATTCTCAGAACAATTGGGTGCTTTTCTTTTTAATTTTTTATCGCAAGTTAAACTTAGTATAGAATTATAAAAAGGGGAAACTAGCTTAAAGTCTTTAAAGAGATTAGGTAAATATTCGTTTCTAGAGCATTTACTTGTTGAATATTAAATAAGGGAAGTCTGGTTATATAGAAACTTTTTTTATCTAAAAAAAAAGAGACCTATTCATTAATGATATCTATTTTACTAGTATTTAGTTTTGATTAGTGAATATTTTTCAAGTGGGATCCATTTAAGATCTAGTTGAAGCATCAGCATTTTCATACTCATAAAATTCTTATATTGCAAGATAGTAAGATAGGACTAATATTTTTACATGAGTAAAAACTAATGCTAACAAGTAATGTCAACAAGTAAAAGAGAAGAGATCAGCTCTCACCTCCGTTATATCCGCCAAGAGCTAAGAGACTTGGATCAAATGCTTACAGAAGATGGATTGCTTCCTGAAAAAACCGAGCTAAAAGAGGTTTACAACTCCTTAGATGCTCTTCATCAACTACTAACAGGGAAAATCAAGAAAAAACCAAAGCCTGAATTTGATGATTAATTGGGCTTGGATGATAAAAAGTTATTATATCTAGCCCAACGTAAAATTAACATTTAGCAACCCATTTCACTCTTCAGTTGGTTAGCCCATTGAGAAATGCGTGAATCAGTCATATCAGACTCACTATCTTCATCTAAAGGAAGTCCACAAAAAGAGGATCCTACTACGCTCTTGGATTCATCGAAGGTATAGTCAGATGTAGATACATAGCCAACCATAGTCGCACCAGCCAGTTGAAAGTATCTGTGCAGTTCTTCCATTGCATCACAGTAATTCTCTGTGTAAGTAGACGAATCTCCTAAGCCAAAGATCGCAACTTTCTTTCCAGACAAACTAAGTTCACCTATCTCTTCAAGGATAGTGTCCCATGCTGTTCCGGATCTCTCTGAATCAGCGCCTGTGTTCCAGGTTGGAATACCACAAATAATTCCATCGTGGATAGAGAGTTCAGCTAAATCATCAACATCAGAAATGTCTTTTGGATCTTCAGCAGTGTCAAGTAATCCATGAATCCTTTCGGCAATGTCTTCAGTTTTTCCTGTAGTCGTTGCGAAATAAATCCCTACTGTCATTTTAGTTAGTAAATCATTAATGTCCTAGGTCATTCCGTGATAAGAAGAAGAAATTAAATCACCTTCTGAAGTTCAATCTGATACTTTCTAACGTTACTAATCATCATGCTGGAGAAACGAATTGCTCTAAGGCACTATGCAAGCCATAAGTGACCATAAAGAAAGACATTACCCCAAGGCTTAAAATCATAGAGGTATATAGACTATTGACACTGTAATCAGCCTCTAAAGGAGTAAAGTCAGCAATTACAAATGACTTATTTGAAAACTTGCCCCTATCAAACAAACCTGAAGCCTTTAGCTTGAATTCATTTTTATATGAAACTATTTTAGGAGAAGAATCTTCCTTAAAAAACCTAGGGAACATGTAGGTATGTCATAAGGCAATAACCGATACCCATAAAATCAAGCTTAGGCGAGCTATGCCGAAGAGGAAATACTTGAACAATTCCATTTAAAAATTATTAAAGGAAAAATAAGTTAGTTATTTCTATAAAGATTATCTTCCAGCAGAATGATTCTTAGCCACTAGAAATCTTCCTCTTAATTACATAAAAACGCAAGGCGTTCATATGATTACTGGTGGATGAGATGAAACAAGTTGCTCACGGTCAAAATCTCTTCTGAAGTCATAAGAAATTAGTCCAGTAATAACAAATAGACTAATTATGCGAACACAAATCATATGTAATAAAGACTATCAACAAAGGCATATTATTTTACTTATGTGAATATCATTTCTTTAGATATATCCTTTAAAAATAAACATTGTGTTTAATATTTTAGAATAATTATCCTAAAAAAAAAGCCTCGTCAAAGACGAGACTTTTGTGATTCTTACAGAGTTTAGTTAATCAAAGGTTTAACTTAAGCATCTATTCTAAAAGTAGACTGCTTCTCATTACCTATTGATTCAGTTACACTCTTAAAATTAAATCCTAGAGCTCTTAAAGCATGCCAGAAGTGACCTTGCAGGAAGAAAAAGCCAAGGTAATAGTGGACATTTGTTAAAGCAGCTCTGGTTGAATGCCCCCAGAAGGCTGTTGCATCTGAAAGGTCTCCTGTATCCACCCAAAATGGAGAGACAGTGAACTTAAATTGCAATGGTTCCCCGTACCAAGCTTCTGGATAAACAGTTGTATTTGATGCACACCAGAATGCTGCAACTATTGCCATCCAACCGATACCTGCCAAAGACCAAGAAAGAACAGCTTCAGCTGAAAGCAATTCAGCACCTTTGAATTTGCTCCATTCTCCAAGCCTCTTATCTTCCCAAGGGGTAGATCCTGCAATAATGTGAAATGCTCCACCAGTAATTTCTGCAAAGGCTAAGAAAGCGTGACCACCCATGACATCCTCAAGGCTGTCAATAGTGATGAAATCAAATTGCCTTTGCCAGATCATAGAAAGGTCAAGATTGTAATTGACCTGTCGTACTGCTTCTAAAGCTGGGTCGTAAATACCATGAATCCTTGCCCATTCTACGAACCAGGCACAGGCAACTCCCATAAAGATCAAATGATGACCAAGAATAAAAGTTTGATTGTCTGGGTTATTCCACTCAAGTTTGAATTTCTTAGCTTGTAAAACCTCACTATCCTCTACCTTCTCATCAAAGAGAACTCCATGAAGAAGACCTCCTCCTCCATAAACCATAGATAAGATAAGGTGAACAATTGCAATAGTTGCTACACCAGCTCCTGTCCATACTCCAGCTTCATCAAAGCCAATTCCAATAGAGGCAAGATGAGCCAAGAACAATGAGCTTTGATGGCCCATAGCTATCTCTGGGTTGTACCGGGCTAATTCCCAAAGTGTGCTACCACCAGCCGCAAAACAGATAAGTCCTGTATGGCCTATATGAGAGGCAATAAATCGGCCAGAACGGTTAGTAACCACAGAATTAGCCGCCCACCATCCATAGGTAACGTCTGGATTTCCATAGGTCTGCATAATTTTTTAAGCAATACAGGCAAATATCAGTGCAGATTACACTGTGCTCAATAGATATGTGCAGAATAGTTAAAGGTCTTTATTTACTTAGTAAGGAATTTTCCATAATCTAAACAAAAAAAACTGACATAAAAGGCTATTTCACTAGGGGACTTACTTACAGCAAAATCAAACAAGCTAACGAGAACAACTGCACCGCAAGACTTTAGTCATTTGACAAGGAAGATTTTGATTGAGAAAAGAGAAAAAATGCTAAATCAAGCTGGATTAAAAAAAAAACATTAAGAAGTCAAATGGAGCTGACAAAAGAATTAAAAATTAAATTTAATTCATCGCTAAACCTAGGCAACTAAGACCATTGAAAATTTGGAGAGCTATCGAATCAACGATCTTCAACCAAGTTGATCAGATCCCAAGAGATCCTGAAAAAGAAACAGATCAGTTTTTGCTCTGAATTTTGTAAATTAATAGTCATGTCAAAAAAGCATATGGTTGAGAAAATTCTTAAGATCTAAGCTATATACACAATAATCCTTTCTTTGACTTGATGATTGATTTCTCGCATTTGCTGGATTTCGCAACGCAACTACCTCACCCCTCAGATTTAGGTTTAGTGAAGCCTTCAGGTGGCTTCCAACTACTACCAACAATCTTTGGATTTATTGCAATAATCCAAGTCTCTCAATTCCATTGGTATGCAAGAGACTGCAACGATCCAGAAAAGTTTGAAGGAACGGAAAGACAAAAGTTATCAGGTAGGTCCTGAGATAAATTTCAAACCTAGCTTGAATATTTAGATCTTTCTAACAAAAAAGGCAGAGCTTCTAGCTCTGCCTTTTTTGTTTATAAGTTTTAATTTACAAAAAAAAGACCTCTATAAAAATAGAGGTCTTTTGCTCCTAATAAAAGTATCAATAAAACCTTAATAGGACTAAGGATAATCAATCAAAGGGTCTTAGGTTGTCCAAAAGGACCACTCTTGTCAAGCAATCTCTTGAAGTCAAATCCCATAGCCCGCAATGCATGCCATAAATGTCCTTGGATAAAGAAGAATCCAAGATAGTAATGAACATTGACCAAAGCAGCTCTGGTTGTATGGCCTAAGAAAGCAGTTCCACCAGGCACTGTATCTATCCAGTAAGGGGAAATACCAAACTTAATTTGAAGAACTTCTCCATACCAAGCTTCTGGATAAACAGTGGTATTGGTTGAAGCCCAGAAAGCAGCAACACATGCCATCCAGCCAATACCAGCT